>NZ_PVLV01000223.1 GCF_002982015.1 Streptomyces solincola | reverse complement strand
CGTGCAGTTCCAGGACATCGACTACCTGGATCTCGACTACTGACCACGCCCCGGCCGCGGCCCCGCCCGGTAGCCGGGCGGGGCCGGGCGTCAGCTCACATGAGGTGAAGCCGAAGGCGGGCGCTGCGGTAGTCAGGATTCACGGTGAACTGGGCGTAGCCGCGCGCGTTTGCGTAGTCTCCCGTGCCTCCGGTGATGGCTTCCTGGAAGGAGGTGGTCAGAGGCCTGACGCTCTGGAGGGTGATCTGACCGTGAGGGGTGGCCAGTGACGTGTTGCACTGCGCAGTGCTGCTGTTGCTGCTTCGACCGACGATCGTGCACACGAACCCGTACGTGCCGAACGGCGCGCCCGTCTTCGTTTTGGTGGTCTTGCCCGAGGCCCCATACGCGGAGCCCACCGGCCCTGTGGGGTCGCCGAATCTCTGAGCGTCCGTCGTCGTGACGTCCAGTACCCTTTCAGTACCGCCGTCGTGCTGCGCTGCCGAAGCAGGGGTAGCCATCGCCAGAGAACTGACCAGGCCGACCACGCAGGCTGTCAGTGCGAGTCTCGTTCGGGCCTTCCGCATCTTTGCGCCTTTCGTTTTTTCTCCGGACCGTTGTCACCCTGCGGGCTTCACCGGAAAAGGACATGGCCACGGTAAGGGCGCGACCACAATGTGGCATCCGCTTAGTCCGAATAGCGGCGTTCATTCGTTTCACCGCGCTCGGGGTGTCCTTGCCTGCGCCTCCTACTACGGCATCCCGGTCCCCGAACTGCTGCGTGGAGCCGACCACGCCGTCCAGCTCCTACCGGCCGCCCGCCGCGCCGGCCTGGTGGGCGGCACCCAAACCACCCTGCCCACCGCATGACCACCGGCCACCCACGCCACCGCCCGACTCGGCACCAGCCGGCTGGGCCCACGGGTCGCCGTCCTGGTCGTGGGGCATGCTGGGTCTGCTGTGCCTTCAGCTACGCCGCCGGTCAGGCCCTCGCCGACCACTACGGCCTGACCGGCGCGGCCTCCGCCGCGCTGCTCGCCTGCTCGGCGCTCGCCGGCCTCATGGTCGCCTACGGCCTCATGGTCGCCGCACGCCGGTTCATCGCCCCACCCTGCGCTTGACCATCTCACACACGCAAGCGCGCCCGTAGCCATCCGAATTGGCTGCGGGCGCACTTGCGACTATATGCCAGCCGCCGACCATCGTCGATCAGTGTCATGTAGGGCGGCTACAGTTCGCCCGTCTCGGTATCTTTGCCCCGGGTGCGGAGCCAGTGAGTAGCGCCTCCAACGATGAGACCGCCGAGGATGACGCTGGAGGCCGTGGCCGCTATTTCAGACCATGCAGAGATCGGAAGCAGGGCGAGGAACACCCATCGCAGTATCGTCGCTGCGATCAAGCCACTGAAAACAGCCGCCCAAAGCCAGCCTTCATAGCCGAACAGCGGAGGTGACTGCCTACCCTCTCCTCGTTGATTCATAATTCATTCTCTTTTCACACGGCGAACGGTCACCGGCCTTTGAAGAATCCTTCACCAACCCCCCCTTGGCGAACCCTCCCAGAGCCCCGGCGGCAGCTCCTGGGCCGCAGCCGACACCGGCGGCGCCGGTTGCCCGACTACGCAACCGGCGCTCGTCGGGTGGGAATCGAGGCGCGGGTGGATCAGGGGCCCCCGGGCTGATCTGCTCGGTCGGCGTTGGCGCAACGCTTCTGTGTATATCGGTCCCATGCCTCGAAGGCGATGCTCACGGCGAAGATCATTGGCATTGCCAGGTACCAGGCGACGTCGGTCAGTACCAGGACTGCGACAGTGCCGCAGTAGATGAGAGGCCATGCCCACCATGGCTTGGATCGAGGGGTGTTGTTCATGAGATTCCCGTAGAGGGGGCGCGAATGGCCCATCGGTCGATGGTGCCTTGTTTGCCGTTCCTCACACCGATCGTGGTGCTTGGTCTCGAATGGAATCCCCGTGCCACGCGAGCTGGCCGCGACGGGCAGGCGGTCCGCCTGTGGGCGCTGAGCGGGACACGTCCTTCAAGGTGCTGGCACCATGCCGGGGCAGTGCGGCGGGTAGTTGCCGTAGACCGCAGCTTTACTTGACGTCCGCTCGGTCAGATCATCAGGGCAACCGACAGCAGGCCGCCTGCCGCAGCCACGGCGGAGGCGAGGCCCCATTGCCAGGCCGCCACCTCGCGCGCCCGACCGCGTGACACCAGCACCACGACCGAGTTGGCCGCGAGCGCCGGAAACAGGACACCGAAGAGCGCGAACATCCCCACCCGAGGCAAGGTCAGCTCCACCGTCATCGCCAGTGCGGCCACCGTGACGGCAACCATAGCCACGGCATACAACCACCCCGACACGCGCAGGACATCGTCGCCAGGGCGCGGTTTGGGCCCACTCCCTTCGCTGTGCTTCCAGTGGCGCCGTTCCGTGTCGACCCAAGCAGCGAACATGAGGACCACTTCGACGACCACAGCCACCACGGCCATGATCTCCAGGGCGCTCACCGCACTCACCTCACTTGCTGCAAGCATTGGAGATCGCGGTGATGCCTATGAGCGCCTTCACCATCTCGCGCTCCTTGGAACCGACGCGCTTGCCATTCACAAACCGCCATATGATGCTCGCCGTCTTCTTGGAGCCGTACTTCTTCATCAGCGCCACGGCACGCACCACCCTGATACTCGAACCCGCGGGCACGAAGGTGAGTAGAACGCCGGCGATGGCGGCACCGCACGTAGCGAGGAATCTGGTCTGATCCCACCAGCCAGGGTCGGCGACCACCGGGAAGGCTGTATCGGGTGTGAAGTCGATGTGCTGGACCAGCGTGTCGCCGTCGAGTTCATAGCGCGTGGGCAGGTCTTTTCCATGGGCATCTCGGGCCCATGGTTTGTCGAAGATGCCCAGAAGGGTCTTATCCGGCCTCGAGCCTGCTGTGATTCCTATCGTCCCGTCCTCGAAGAGCTCCGCTTGAGCACCTTCCGGCAGGTGGAGGGGGAACCGATAGTCGCGAGCGGCTCTCGCGTTCTTGATGACGGCAAGGACGCGGGCCCCCGACGCGGTCGGCTGGACAGCGTAGTCAGTACTAGCGCCTGCTTGCGCGTAGACGATCGTGCCAGCGGCACTCAGGGTCCCTGCCGCTGCCGGAGAACCTGGCAGACCAGTCCCCAGGTGGTCGTCCCCCACCCGAGTCCTCACTTGTCCATTGGCACGAACCGGTACCGAGGCCGCACTAGCATCACCTGCCGTCACATAGGCCTCCGAGGCCGATGAATCACGACCCAAACGGCTGGACACCACATCATCAGTTCCGGTGACTGCCTCGACCACGGCAGCTGTGTCCCGGACCGGTACCGTGGCCGCGTGCGCAGGCATCACCGAGGCGAGCACTACGACCGCCGTAGCGACAGACAACGTGCATACCGACTTCACTTAGCCCCCTACGATCCAGATCGCTCCATTGCGACGCCTACGCAGGCGCGACAATTCGCTGACGATAAATCAGCGATGGTTAACGAAACCTCAATCAGAGGCTACGTAAGCGCCCTTCGGGCCGTCTGGGCGTCCAGCGTGTCCGGTCTGGAACTCCGGGCGTGGCGGTTGGCGGGCGGCGTTGGTGTGTCAGTGGGTGGCCGCGTGGGTGTCACTGGTTGTTTGGCCTGGTGGGTGGCTTACTCGGCTGACAGTCGTGCGGTTGTGTTGGTGGCGTGAGTGCGGTTGTCGCGGGGTCGGCGGGGCGTTGAGTCTGTGGGCGGTGGGGTGGGTCCTGGTGTGGTGGTGAGTGGGAAGGGGCCCCGGTGCGGTCGGTGTGGGGGTTTCTCCCGGATGGGTCGAGGAGGAGCCGCCGGTACTGTTCGGCGGCGTGCCGGACGCGGGCGTGGCGGACGATGAAGGCCCGGCGTGAGGCCATCGACGCCGGCGGAGCGGCGCTGAAGGCCGTGCTGGAGGGCCGCCGTCATCCATGGCCCCGCTTCACCTGCCCGGAGCTGTCGGTGATCTCGGAGGCTCGCAGCGTTTCGTCGAGGGCTTTGCGGATCAGGCTTCCCGAGACGGGCCTGCGCTCATGGCTGATGCTCCACTGGAAGAGCAGGGACATGGGCGAGTTCCAGGTCTTCTCGTGCAGGTCGTAGCTGGGTATCAGCGGGACTCGGCCGGTGCTGTCGCGGACGCGTGAGATGACGGCGCTGAGCACGTCGGCAAGCTCGGGGCTGATGAGGATGAGCTGTTCCTGGTCGGTCTTCGAGGGCGCGATCTGGAGGAGCGGCACGACGTCTCCGCTGGGCAGCCGGTAGCTGATGATGCTGTGGTGGCTGAGTTCCTGGAGCTCCTCGATCCGGATTCCGGTGTGACGGAAGATTTCGATGGCCGCCCAGGCCCAGAACGCCCGCCGTTCTTCCGCGCCCAGGTCGCGTCGCTCGCCTGCGGCGTCACGGACCCCGGTGGGGTGCCCGTCAGGACGGACGCTGCTCTTGGGGACGGTGAAGGTATCCCCGAGGACCGTGAAGGTAGATCCCAGCGGTGCCGCGTTGAGCGCGTCGAGCCTGGCCGTAGCGTCTTTCAGCCTGCGGATGGCGACCCGGACGAGCGCTGGCAGGACGGGAAGACGTTCCCGGGTGCGTCGGTCGGACTTGGACTTCTGGCGCCTCTCCAGCTTCTTGACGGAGCACTCGGCCTCGGTGACTGGGGGAGGAGAGGCCCACTGTCCCCACCGTTCGGGCTCGCTCAAGGCCCACTCGCCGATGTCGAGGTAGAACGCCCGCACCGTCATCTTGATCGCGGGTGCGCTGGTCCACGGTTCGGTCACCGTGATCACCGTTCCGTCGGCTTGTCTGCGACGGGCGGTCTTCGTCACGAGACGGGTCCTCCAGGTCGTGGCGATCTCGGGTGACAGCCGGAGGGAGTCGATGCCGGGGTGGTGCTGCTCGAGGTCGGCCCAGAAGTTGCCGGCGAGGACCGCTGCCAGGCTCTTGAGAGTGGCGTAGTCCAGGGTGGGCTGGCGTTCGGTGAGGTAGTCGACGAGCAGGCCGCGGACGGGCTGGCACTTCAGGTCGTAGCGGTCCACGAACCGTGCCGGAGTGACTTGTCCGGCGCGGTGCGTGGTGAACAGCAGGGTCGTGGGGCCGGCGCCCGCAAAGCCCGTCCCCGGATACCGAAAAAAGGACGACGCCCCGGCACCACCGCCCCGACGAGGGACTCGGACGGTCTCGGGGCGGCCTGACGTGCAAGTTCCACCTCGCCGGCGAAGGCGGCTGCCGCCCCATGGCCCTCCTGCTCACACCGGGACAGTGGGGCGACGCCCCGCAAATGGTCGAGGTCCTGGACCGGATACGAGTTCCCCGGCCTATGGGCGGACGCCCCCGCACCCGGCCGGACCATGTCAGTGGCGACAAGGCTTACAGCTCACGCCGAAACCGCCGCTACCTGCGAAGACGCCACATCCGACATACGATCCCGGAACCGAAGGACCAGCGGGCCAACCGCCGCCGCAAGGCAGAGAAGGCGGCAGACCCACAGGCTTCGAACGAGACCGCTACCGACGCCGCAACGAGGTCGAGCGGACCATCAACCGGCTCAAGAACTCCCGTGCCGTCGCGACTCGATACGACAAGCGGGCCTACGTCTTTCACGGCACCGTCACCGCCGCAGCGATCCGACTCTGGCTCCGACAGTGATCCGCCGGACACTGCCTTAGTGTCTGTTTGAGATGGGTAGAAACCCAGGTCAGCCAGGGTGTGTGGCGGTTGGGGTGGGTGTAGCCGTTCCGGTTCTCCGTCACGGTGACGGAGAACCGGAACGGGACGAGATCGGTGTCCGTCACCCGGATCCGGGGGAATCCTCCGAATGTGAGTGACAGGTGCACGTGGTGCGGATCGGTAATCTCGGCCAAGGACGGGCGCCGGTACTGTCCCCGGCCGCGTTCGTGCAGGCAGGCGGCCTATCGGAATCGGAAGCGGGCTGCCGCCGCGTTCCGGGCCAGGATCGCCCTGCTCCAGATCGGCGGTGAGATCCGCGGCCGGTGTGAGGCCCTGGAGCAGGCCCTTGCCGACGTGGTCGACAGCAGGCACGCGGCGCCCGGGCTCCACAGCACCGCCGCCGCCGACTTCGCATCGCTGACCCGGGAGCTGATTCGTGCCGCAGTCGTCGCGGACCGGGCGGCGGGTGCGACCTGGGAGGAGATCGGCCGGCCCCACGGACTGACCGCCGACGCCGCACGGGCGCGGTGGGGACACCTCCGCCTCATCTGGCCACCTGAGCGACCGTCCCCGTGATCGACGAGGTACTCAAACAGACAGTTAGCCCGCTTGGAGTTGCAGCTCGCGGAGCCCGCCGTCGCTGGGAAAGCGATGTGCAGCGATGCCGGGCGGGTGTGGGGGTGGCAAGAGCAGCTCAGGGGACCTGGCAACGGCGGCACCGGCGTACACGTGGTCGTCTCCGCCTTCATCGCCAGGTTCCTTGTGGAGGGCCGGCTGGGTGTCTTGCTTGGGCTATTCGGATGCACGCTGGGGCGGTTGATAAGGATTCGCGTTTGCTCATCGTGTGGGGTGGTGGTCTCAGCGCTTCAGTGGAGGAGTTCTCGGTGGGATATCACCGCATTTCGAGTGCCGTTTTGGCGGCGCTCGCTGTCGTCGTCGCGTCCCCGGCGTGGGCGGTGGCCGAGCCGCTGCCTCCGGTCGTAGTCGGCAACGGCAATCAGGTCGGGACCGGCAACCAGATGGCCGGCGGTGACCTCAACAATGCCGGGCGGGACAACAACTCGGCCGGACGGGACAACATCGTCGGCTCCACGGTGAACAGCAGCGGCCAGAGCACCACTCCGCCTCCGCTATCAGAGGAGAACGACGGCCTGGGAAGCCCCTCCCAGCGCTGCACACCTTCAGGCACCAGTGGCAACCAGATCTGCACGTGGACGATCACCACGAGAGGCCTCTATCAGCTGCAGGTGCCCCTCAGCGTCGAGCAGGTCCAGGTGTTGCTCGTGGGTGGCCGCGGCGGGGGTGGCTATGGGATCGATGACGGAGGAGGCGGTCACGGGGACTCCCTTCAGTCGACACTGCCCATGACCGTGGTGCCGAACAACCACCTGTACGTTTTGGTCGGCGGCAATGGAGGTAGGGGCGGGCTCCTGAATGGGGGCTCCGGTGGGTTCAACGGAGGTGCCGCCGGCGGCATCGACGGTTCCCTGGGCGGAAGCGGCGGCGGTGCTGGGGCCACGGACGTCCGAACTCAGCCGACCTCGGTCCCTGGCACCCTCAACACCCGACTGCTCGTTGCCGGAGGCGGAGGCGGAGGCGGATCGAGTAATGAGAGCAACGGCGGTAACGGGGGCTCGGCGGGGCTGCCCACGGCATCCGCAGGGGGTGGAACGAATGGCGGTGGAGGGGGCGGAGCAACCCAGGGCGGCGCGGCAGGGACCGGAATCACCCCCGGCGCCCCGGGAACTCTGGGGATCGGAGGGAAGGGAGCTGATGCTCCCAACGCCGACCGTGATGTCAGCGCAGGCGGAGGCGGAGGCGGAGGCTGGTACGGGGGCGGAGGCGGAGGTGCCGGTGCTGTGGGCGGAGGGGGCGGTGGCGGTTCCGACTACCGAAACCCGGCCGCTACGGGCCCCGCGCCATCGACGGCGACGGTCGGCGCCCGGGCTGTGATCACCTGGTGCCAGGCCCCTGCCGGCAGCCCCGCCTGCACCGTTCCCCCGGGCACCACCAGTGACACTCTCACCGACCAGTCGGGCCAGCCCCAAGCCACCGCACGTCCGGCAAACCCCGCGTGGACCAGGCGTGAGAACTAGAGAACCGAAACAGCACTGACACCACCGCAGCGACTGCACCACGCCTACCCGACACCAGGCGCGACGGCGGGGTGGAGGCAACAGGCCCGCCTGCTCTGAGCGTCGGCAGCTTTGGCGGCCGGATGACCTCCCACCAGGTGCCGGGATCGAGCCCGCTGTGGGGGCGGCCCGAGGGACGGTGACAAGCGGCTCTCCTGCCGGCTGTGGACGGTGCCGCAGTCTCGACCTCAGGGAGTGCGCGGTCACGTGAGGGTATGGGAAGGGATCGGCGGGCGGTGGTCGTCTGTAGGAGGCCAAGCCATCCCGCGTCGCTCTCAGCATCACCGCTCGCCCTAGGGGTTGTCCCGTAACTGCTGGCCAGGGGTGAGATGATCTTGTCGTGGCTGGTGTGATCACGGCGTCGGAGCCCTCGTGGATAGGCCCGTTCACCGGGCTGAGCCCTCGGCAGTTCAACAAGCTGATCACCGCGCTGCGGCGTGAGGGGGCCGATCCGGTCCGCAAGGGCCGACCGTGGTCGCTGCCGTTGGAGGACCGGGTGCTGCTGGTGGCCGCGTACTGGCGCACCAACCTCACCCTGCGTCAACTCGCCCCGCTGTTCGGCGTCTCGAAGTCGGCAGCCGACCGGATCGTCACCCACCTCGGACCGGCTCTCGCCCTCCAGCCCCGGCGGCGATTCCGTAAGGAGGCCATGCTCATCGTGGACGGCACGCTGGTCCCCACCCGCGACCGGACCGTGGCCGCCTCCAGCAAGAACTACCGCTACTCCACCAACCACCAGGTCGTCATCGACGCCGACACCCGCCTCGTGGTCGCCGTCGGCAAGCCGCTTCCCGGCAACCGCAACGACTGCCGGGCCTGGCAGGACTCCGGCGCGAAGACCGCCGTCGGCACCACCCCCACGGTGATCGCCGACGGCGGCTACCGGGGCACCGGGCTGACCATCCCGCACTACCGCCGGCACAAGGACGAGGAACTACCGGCCTGGAAGGAGGAACACAACGCCTCCCACCGCAAGGTGCGAGCCCGCGTCGAGCACACCTTCGCCCGCATGAAGAGCTGGAAGATCCTCCGTGACTGCCGCCTCAAGGGCGACGGCGTCCACCACGCCATGCTCGGCATCGCCCGCCTGCACAACCTCACCCTCACCGGATAACAGGCAAACAAGCAGGTCAGCCTGCACGCCTCAGGTCATTTACGGGACAACCTCTAGGGCGCGGCGGTCGGTCGACGGCCGGGCGGTGCGGGCAGCGGGTCGGGTGGGGAGGCGGCGATCAGGCGGCGTACCAAGTCGGTGGATTCCTGCACCGGGGTCAGCGCCGGGGCGACCGGCGCCCCGAGAGTAGCCAGGGCTCCGGCCAGGATGTCAAGCAAGTCTGGATCCCCCCGCGACATGCGCACGATGCCGGGCATGACGACGAACGTCGAATTCGGCCTGGACGTCAGCACCGGCCGCGCCGTCCTCGGCGTGCCGGCCGACTGCCCGAATCCGGAGCGGAACCGCTACCTCGCCTACGTGGCCGGCCGGTACAGCGTCCCCGTGTGCGAGACCTTGGCCGACACCGTGGCGGAGGCCCTCGCCCTCCTTGCTGAAGTCGTAGCCTGAGCGCCCATCCGCCGCACTCCAGGGAGACCCATGCCCGAGACGTCCGCCAGCCACCTGCGCGCTCTCGCTGCCGACGCCAAGGCCCTGCAACAGCGCCTGCACGATGCCCTTGCCGGGATGGACGATCCGGCACCCACCGTGAGCTTCCAGCTCGGAGAAGCGCACGGCTCGCTGGGCGCGGCCGCGCAGAGCCTGGAAGCGGCCTCCCAGGCTCGCTCAGCCTGACCCCAAGGTGCGCCGATACTTGCCCGGGCGGCCCCGCACCGGCAGCCGCCCAAGCGCGCCCGAGCACGGCGGACGCAGTCAACCCTCACTGCCGTCGCCGGAAGCGCAGCAGGCTGGCCACCACCTCGGGCAGCGCCTTCAGTACGGCCACCGTGTCGGCGCGCTCGGCCCGGAACAGCGCGACGATGCAGACCACGCAGGCCAGCACCAGGGCGGTCAGGACGGCGATCGGCAGCACGGCCAGAAGGTCGATCATCATGTGTGTTCCTCCAAGGATCTGACGGAAAAAGGTGTCCCCCCCCGGACGTCGATCACCGGGGGGCAGCACCGTGCAGGGCCGGCGACCAAGCGACGCAAACCCCCGCCCAGAGCGGGAAAGCCGTGCAGCACGGAAGGGGCGGCCGCTCACGGTGGTGAGCGGCCGCCCCTGTGCTGCGCGACCTTTGCCGGTACCTACGTTGTGGGGGGATGGGCGCCAGATGTTGGGTCGGTCCGTCAAAAATTTGCCCAGGCGAGCCCGAGGGCGGCGAGCGCGGCGAGACGCTCCCCGCTCAGCTTGGCGCGTCGGGTCTTGGTATTGGACAGCCACACCCCCAGCCGCACCTCCGTCCCGTCGGCCAGCCGTTCGACGTGGTGCCGGGGCACGGTGACCGACCCGGTGCGGGCCCGGTACTGGGCCAGGGCGGCGGTGCCCCGCTCGAAGCTCCCGGCCGGCACCCCGGACTCAGCCGCGCCAGGGGCCGGGCCGAGGGCCGGCTGCTCGGCCGCCAGCTCGGACAGCGGGACGACGCCGAGTTCCTCCAGGAGCGCGCGCTGCTCCTCGGCCAGGCCGGCCCAGACGGCCGGCTGCCGCTGCTGTTCCAGCCACCGCCCCACGTCCATCCCGTGCACCGTCACCCCGGGCAGCACGTCGCCCTGGCCGTCCTCCTCGCGCAGCAGCTCCCGCACGGCGGCGTAGTGCCGTTGCCAGGCGGCCGGCCATGCCGGGTTCCAGTGCCGGTCGACATCCTCAAGCGCGGCTGCCCAGTCGGGGTGGCCGTCCAGGGCGCCGGGCCGGCGCAGGTTGGCCAGCCACTGCCCCACCGGCCGGTTTAACGCCGTTGCGGACCGAGGCGCGCACAGCGTCCAGTGCTCGGCGTAGTACGCCTTGGCGGCCTCCAGGCTCTCCTGGAACCGCTCGTTCAGTTCGGTCGGTGCTGTCAGATGGAGGTGATTTCCAGGGTGACTACGGAGTAGACGCTTGCAACAGTGCCCAGGCCGGCGGTGCACAGGGTGATGGCGGTGGCCGCCCCGGTCTCGGTGATGACGGCGGTGTCGCCGGCGAATAGTCCGTCGGTGACCGTGCCGGTCAATGTGGTGACCAGGACTGCGCCGACGACGGACACGGTGCGGTTGAGTGCCAGGGTGCTGGTCGCCCCGGTGTTCCAGGTGATGGTCCGCGTGCCGGGACCGGAGGTGAGGAGGTCGAAGCATGAGCGCATCCGCGGCTGTCCGGTGTTCTGCCATGAGCCGGAGGTCAGCGCTGCCACTGAGGTGGAGACGCAGGGGCCTAGCTGCGCGTTCTGTGTCGAGGTGACCAGCTGCTGGGTGTTGGTCAGCGGCGGGTCGTAGATGACGCTGGAACTGCTGGGCGGTGTACAGGTGACGTCCAGTAGACCCTTGCTGCCAGCGTACGCGCTGCTAGCGGACACTATGCCGGCGCTGAGCACGAGTATTAGGCCGGTTGCAGCCGCCAGTGCTCTGCGTATGCCAGCCGGAGTTCGCGGACGGATTCTCTTCAGCACGGACCCTCCTGATGATGACCGCCTGCACCCGCACGCCGCATCACGCCTGACGCACGCTGGTGAGACCGAGAACGACGATTGAACCAACCAAGCGCGAACGCACAGCCGATGACCACGGCTGCACTCGAGTGCTCGGAGGCGTTCTCGGGTGCGCAGGCGTGCCGAGAGACCAGCGGCGTGGTGGTCCGTGCACGCAGGATGCGGGCGCCCCTCCTGGCCTGCAATAGCCCAATCAGGCCAGCGCAGCCATCAATGCACCGGGCGCCGCACGGCGCACGACAGCGCACGCAGAGGGGCGCGGGCTCCCGCCTCGCGCCAGATGCTGCCCGCCCGCACCACAGTGGCCCTGAGGGCCAAACCCAATCTTCGCGCCCCCCGGCCCCGGGAGCGTGATGAGCCTTCGCCACCGAGGTAAACACGTCGCGTCCGTGGGCTCCTTCGTCACCAGGGATGTCAGGGCAGGAGGCCAGGGGCGAGCGCTTGGAAGTAACCGTTGAAGATCGCGGAGGAGGGGAGGATGGTGTCGATGTCGACGTCCCCGTACTTGGAGATGTAGTCGGCTCCACCGCACTGGTTGAGGGCGCTGCCGAGGGGCACCCCGGCGAGATTCCCGCCCAGGGAACCGTCGGTGCTTCGGGTGACGCCGTTGGCGCGGGCACCGTTGTCGAGGTTGGCGCAGGTGACACCGAACGCCGGGGACAGGATGCTGCCGGTCCCGCCGGCGGACGCGGGTGCCGCACCGACAAGACCGCCCCCTGCCACTGCCGCAGCGACGGTCAAGACCGATGTTGCCTTACGTGTGAGCATGACGGGTGAACGAGGGACTTCGCCTGCCTGACACGGCTTTGCTCGTAGATCGGCACGTCAGAGCGCGGATCCGGCGATGCTGCTGCCCGGTCGGCCACGTCACCTCGCCCATCACTCCGCCACCGGCTGCGCCTCACTGCCGCGCCCTGCGCCGGGCAGGCGGCCATGTGCGCGGCGGAGTCCCTGGCCGTGTCATGTAATTGTCATGGGGGGCGCTTACCTAACAGGTGATGAGCGCGCCCCCTCATCAGGCTATGGCGCTGGTACCAGACCGTCCTCCAACCTTCGCCCAGAGGAAGCGTCGTGGTCTCGTGCCGTCTGTCCTTCAGAGGAGCGCGCGAGGCCAAGTGTCAACTAGGGAGTTCGTGATGCGCCGATCTCGCAACACTGTTGTGCTCGGCTGCGCAACTGCCGTGTGCGCGGCAGCACTGCTGACCGCCCCGGCCGCGGCTGCCACCAGCACTCCCACGCATCTCTCGGCGGCCTCTGCGTGCCTCACAGCCGTGGACGCCGCCATGGCCAGCAACGTGAGCACCCAAAGCTCCATCGAACTGGACGACCTGACCACTGCCGAAGTCGACAACGACCTCACCGGCGCCTACCTCGCGCAGGCCGGCACGGACCGCGCCGACATCCCCCTCACCGCCCCGCTGATCGCGGTCGCCGCGATGCAGCAGACGACCGTGCGGGCCGGCCTGCGAAGGAACGAACCACGGGTCGTCCTACTGGCCCGGACCGCTGCCCTCGGCGAGACGCTGGGCATGTTGCGCGCCTACGGCGAGATCTGACCTTCCCCGGGCCCGCGCCCACCACCACCCTGCGGCACACAGCCGGTGAGCCACCCGGCGGCGCAACAACGGACGGACCCCGCTACTCCCGCCGCCCGCTCACCGCACCCGCACAGCCGACCACACCCACCCACAGCTCCGGGCGGCCAGGCCGAGCCAGCGCCAGCCCAACACCTGGCAGACCCCCGTGATCGCCGAAGACCACCACATCCTCGAAGGGGACCGCGATGAACCAGCCCACGGCATTTCGCCGACCGTTCCGCAACCGCCTGGGAGCGCTGCTCACGGGAGCGTGCCTCTCGGCGGCCGCTCTCGTCTCCGTCCCCACCGCCCAGGCGGCCCCGCAGGGGGTGCTGGACCTCACCTGCACGCCGCCCAGCAGCTCGGTCACGACCTACACCCCCGCCCTCACCAACACCCCGCAGACGGTCTCCTCGACCGTCTCCTACCAGTTCGGCCCCTGCCTCTCCAGCTCCGGTGTCACCTCCGGCACCGCGGTCCTCAACAACGCCCCAAGACAGCGCAGTTGCCTGGACCTGCTGGGCAGCGCCAGCCGGACGCTGACCGTCACATGGAACACCGGGCAGACCAGCACCATGTCGCTCAACGTCTCCGCCACGGTCGTCGGGGCCGTCCTCCAGACCGTCCTGACCGGCACCGTCACCTCCGGGCTCTTCCAAGGCGACGCCGTCCTGATCAACCAGACCGCGCCCGCGGCCACCATCCTGACCTGCACCGCCGGCCTGGGCACCGTCCCGAGCCTCTACAGCACCGTCGCCCTGGAAGTCACCTCGCTCTGACACCCACCGCCCCGACGAGAAACCGCGGGCTCCGCGGCCCAGCCCTGCGCGCGCCGCCCCCGCACACTGCCAAGGCACTGCTCTGACGCAGACAGCAACGCCACCACGCACCCCAAGCCCACCGGCACCGGACCGGCCGGACCGCCGCCGTCGCACGCACCCGAGTACCTACCCGCCACCCGCGCCGCCCACCACCATCCTGCGCCCCCTACCGCTTCCAGCCACCACTGCACGCTTTCCAGCCGCTCGGCCGACAGCCGCCGCTTGGCCCTCGGCCTACGCCAGCCACGGCCCAAGCGTCAGGAAAGCCCTTGCCCTTTCCCTGCCCGCGCATCCCGAAGCCCCTCGCCAGCAGGCCCCAGCCCTCCGCCTTCCCACCGCCCCCTGCGAAGGAGCCGTACATGACCCCCAACCGCAGCCCGCACCCCGCTCGCGCACTACCACTGCGCACCTGGTGCCTGGCCTGGACCGCAGCGCTGCTCCTGATGCTGAGCATGGCCGGCAACGCCAAGGCGCTCGGCACCCGAGACCAGGGCGTCCTGGACGTGGAATGCATCCCGCCGAGCAGTTCGAACGTCGTCTACAACCCTCCCCTCACCAACGTGCCGCAGCCAGTGGTATCCACCCAGAACTGGCAACTGGGACCCTGCGTCTCGGCATCCAAGCCGGCCCTGACCTCAGGCACCCACAGCCAGACCTCCCTGCCCCGCGACCGCACCTGCTTCGATCTGCTCGCCGCGGGCCCCGAGACCAAGACGATCACGTGGAACACCGGTGACACCAGCACCCTGTCCATGAACCGCACGGTGTCCGTAGCCGGTGCCGCCCTGATCGTCACCCACACCGGAACAGTGACCTCCGGCCTCTTCGCCGGTGACAGCGTCCTCATCACCGAGACCGGAGTCGCTACCGCCATCACCCTGTGCACCCTCGGCCTCGGATCCGTCGGCAGCGTCTACAGCCAGATGACCCTCACCATCACCTCCCTCTGACAACGAGTGGCCGATCAAACCTCAGAGGCCCACGCGAGTCCGAGGGCTGCGAGCGCGGCGAGCCGCTCGGCGGTCAGCCCCGCGCGGCGGGTTTTCGTGTTGGTCAGCCACACCCCCAACCGCACCTCCGTCCCGTCCTCCAGCCGCTCGACGTGCTGCCGGGGCACGGTCACGCTCCCGGTCCGGGCGCGGTACTGGGCCAGGGCGGTGGCGCCCCGCTCGAACGCCCCGGCCGGGGACGCGGCACCGGCGGGGGTCGGGGCCGGCCCCGGCGCGGTGGCCGCCTCCGCCTCCGGCAGCGGAGCGATGCCGAGTTCCTCCAGCAGCTCCCGCTGCTCCTCGCTCAGGCCGGCCCAGACGGTCGGCTGTCGCTGCCGTTCCAGCCACCGCCCCACATCCATGCCGTGGACCGTGACGCCGGGCAGCACGACGGCCTGGCCGTCTTCCCCGCGCAGCAGTTCCCGCACCGCCGCGTAGTGCCGTTGCCAGGCGGCCGGCCACGCCGGGTTCCAGTGCCGGTCGACACCCTCAAGCGCGGCCGCCCAGTCGGGGTGGCAGTCCAGGGCGCCGGGCCGGCGCAGGTTCGCCAGCCACTGCCCCACCGGCCGATCCAACACCGCAGCCGTACGCGGCGCGCACAGTGTCCAGTGCTGCTCGTAGTACGCCTTGGCGGCTTCCAGGTTCTCCTGGAACCGCTCATCCGCCACCGACCACACCATGCCCAGCTTCTCCAGGCGGGCCGCGCGCCGGCCGGTCATCTGCCCCGCCCCGAACGCCCGCCGCTGCTCCGCGACCCACGCCCCGAGCGGGAACGCGCCCTCCTTGTGCCCGTAAGGCACCCGCACGTGCCCCTCCCGCTCCGCGTACTCCTTCAGCCGGCTCCAGCCGCGGGCCCAGTCCTGCCGCTCGACGTCGATCACGTTGAAGGACACCCACTCCGCGACCAGCCGCGGGTCCCGAGGAGCCGCAAACCGCAACAACAACCGCGCCTCCTCCTCACCCTCCTCAGGTGCCGCACCGATGCTCGTAGAGGGCTCTACGGTCCTTTTCTGGGGCTCCTGCGGAATGGCCAGCAGCTCCACCGCTTCCTCATCGTGCGCACGCAGACCCTGGAGCACCTTCACCAGCGGACGGTAAGACCCGGAAGTGAACATATCCTCCGCATCCTCCCCGGGCTGAAGGAACACCGGCACGATCAGCGACGCCAATTTCCCCTCACCCGGCTTCTGCCGCAACGCCCGCCCAATGGCCTGGACAATGTCATGAGGCGCACCCTTCGGATCCAGCAGCGCCACCGAATCCACCGCGCGGATATCCACCCCTTCGCCCAGGACCCGGCAATTCGAAAGCACCGCCCGCCGCGCCGTCGCCCCGAACCGCCGCAGCACCTCGCGCCGCTGCTCGGCCGGATGCTCCCCACACAGCCAATCCGCCCACAGCCGACCCGGGTAGGTCCCGGGCCGGTCGGCATGCTGCTTCGCGGCCACCGCCTTCAGGCCGGCCGCGAACGCCTGCGCCTCCATCGTCCGATGATGGAAGGTGATGCACGTCTGAAGCCCATGGGTCGCCATGGCGTGCAGGAGCGCCGCCTGAAGCGCCCCCAGTCGCTGCCCGCGCACCTTCTCGCTATGCCGCTCCTCACCCCGCAGTCGCTCCGGGCTCACCACCGGATCGGTCAGCTCCAGCACGATGACCTGGTACCGCGCCAGCAATCTTCGCGAGACGGCGGAGGCCAACGAGAGCTTGTAGAGCACCGGCCCGAAGACCGCTTCGTCGTCCATGCTGGCCGCCAGCTCGGCCGGCAGCGCCTCCCGCACCCCCTCAGCCACCTCGTAGGCCGGCTGCTCCTGCCAGATCCGCGGCGTCGCCGTCATATACAGCCGCCGATCGGTCGGGATGACGGCCTGGTCGTGCACCGCAGCCCACGCCTTACCCATCGACCCCGACGTACGGTGCGCCTCATCGACCACCACCAGGTCCAGCGGCGCGAGCTGCTGCCCGTAGGCACCGGCGAACGCCTCCTCCAGCACCCCCAACGACGCGTACGTCCCGAAGATCAGCACCGGCCCGGACCCATGCCACATCGCC
>NZ_PVLV01000222.1 GCF_002982015.1 Streptomyces solincola | reverse complement strand
TGGCCGAGACCGGGGCCTCCGGGGCGATCCCGGCGATCGCCGGGGTGGCCCCGGAGGCCCCGGTCTCGGCCAGGTCGACGCCGTCGCCGGCCGCCTGCGGGCCGGCCGGGGGACCGGCGCCGCCGGCCGGGAAGGGGCTGGGCTGCCCGGCCTGCTGGGTGGTGATCTCCGCGGCCGCGCCGCCGGTGGTGCGGCAGTCGAGGCCGCCCGTGAAGGTGCGGCTGAAGCCGTCCGCCTTCGCAGCCCCGCCGGCCCCTTCGCCTCCTCCGCCTCCTTCTGCTCCTTCGACTTCTTCGACCGTGATCTCGTAGGGCTGGTCCTCGGCCACCGGGACCGTGACCGTGCGGGACTCACCGGGCGGCAGCACGTACCGCCCGCCGGCCAGCTCGTAGGCGAACGGGGCCCCGCCGCGGTTGACCGCGGTGATGTCGACGCCCTGCTCGGCGCAGTTCTCCCGGGCGGTGACGGCCGGGGCCGCCGCGCCCTGCGCCGCCCAGGAGGCGGTGGCGGTCGCGGTGACGGTCGACTCGCTGGAGCCGGCCAGGATCTGGGTCTGGCTGCGGGTGACGGCGGTGAACGCCCGGCCGACCGGCACCGGGGTGGCGGCCTGGACGGTCAGGGAGGTGGACCCGGCGGGCGTCCCGGCCGGCACGTCGACGTAGAGCGCGCTGCCGTCGGCCGCCTCGGTCACCGGCTTGCCCGCCTGGTCGGTCACCCGCAGCCCGGGGGCGGCGTCCGCGCCGAGGGCCACCGACACCCGGTCGGCGCCGGTGCGCACGGTGAAGGGGCCGATCCGGCTGCCCGCAGGGCCCGCGGCGGCCTCGGGGGCCAGGCCCAGCGAGACGGTCGGCTCGGGGACGTCGCGCGCCTGCTTCTCCAGCCAGTCGGCGAGCTTCTCGGCGGCCGGGTCGGCCGCCTCCACCCGGGCGTCGTCGGTGTGCCGCCAGATGGCGACCTGGGTGCCGGCCGCCGCGGTCTCCGCGCTCAGCGGTCCGCTGCGCGCCTTCCTGGCCAGACCGGCGAGGTCGTCGACCTGGGGGTAGGAGTGCTGGAGGATCCACCGGACGCGGCCGGCGTCCTGGTTCACCGCCAGGGAGGTCCGGTCCCAGGACGTCTCCTGGTAGCGGGCGTTCTCCTGGGAGGGGTTGTGCAGGTCGACGCAGTACGTCTTGAGGGTGCCGCCGCCGTCGACCGCCATCTCGAAGAGCCCGGCCGGGATCTCGTGCGTCTCGCCGGCGATGCGCAGCACGGCCCGGTCGTAGGTGGTCAGTCCGCCGAGGGTGGCGGCGGCGCCGTGCTGCCGCGGGGCGGCCTCGTCCGCCGCGGCCGGTGTGCCGGCTGCCAGGGCGGCCGCGGCCACCAGCCCGGACACCACGGCCGCGGTGGTGCGGCGGCCCGGCCGGCCGCTCCGCCGCCTCGGTACCGAGAACGCAGCAAACACAGATTTCCCCTCCGGGCGAGACGCTTGCGCGTGTGACGCGTGGGGATGACGACTCGCCAGCCGACTGATGTGCCCCGTGAGTACCAGGAAATCCTATGGAGAGGGCCCTTCCCGATCCCCTGGCATCTCATCAGACAACCATTCCGACTCGGAATCGTTATCGCGCAGGCCGTGACATACGGCCGGTGCACGCCGGATCTTCACACGCCACCTCACACGGTGCCCTTCGACTGACGGACCATCACGACACCGGCTCGGCGTGTCGCCGCCGGGCGGTGGCCGGGGCGGCCGTCCGCTGCCTGCCCCGTCCGGGCGGCGCCCCGTCCCCGGCCTGGCCGCCCGCCACCCGCGCGGCCCCGCGCCCGCGCGCGTCGGGTGCGGGCTGCGGGGCGGGCTCCGCGTCCGGGCCCGCGCCGCGCTCCGGCTCCGGCGGCGGGGCGGCCGCCCAGGGGTCGCCGTCGGGCGCCCGGTCGGCGGACCAGGCGTCGCCGGCGCCCGCCGGGGCGTCCTCCGTCCGCGCCTCCCCCGTGCGCTCGTGGGCCCGCACCCGCCGGAAGGCGGACGTCCCGCGGGTCAGGTCGTGGCCCGCGGCCGTGGCGTCGATGTCCACGAAGGTCCGCCGCTTGCCCTCCCACTCCTCCTCACGCACCCTCAGCCGGCCGTGCACCACGAGCGGGTCGCCCACCGAGACGGAGGCCGCGAGGTTCGCCCCGAGGTGCCGCCAGGCGATGACGGTGTAGAAGCTGGTGGGCCCGTCCGTCCAGAGCGCCTTCTCCCGGTCGTAGCGGCGGGCGGTGGCGGCGAAGCGGAACTTGGCGAGCCCGCCGGTCGCGGTGTCCCGGTACTCGACGGCGGTCGCGACGTTCCCCGTGACCGTCACCATCGTGTCGTTCGGCATGTGCTGTCCTCTCTCGCGTCTCGGTGATGAAGACGCTCCCGTCGATGACGGGACACATGCTGGCCGACTCGGCGGATTCCCGCACAAGGGTGTGGAGAAGCCGGCGAATGTGGAGAAGCGGGCCATCCGCCGGAGTGAACCGCGGGCGGAGCGGCACGGGCCCCGGTCACCCCCGCCCCGTACCGCCGCCTTCGGGAACGCCTGCCGGGTCCGGCCCCGGGTGCGGGTGCGGGCCGGGCGGCGGGTCGCCGACCGGGAGCGGGGGCGCGGACGCCCGTGCCGTACCGGAGCCGATGATGCGGCGCATGCCGCTGGTGTGGCGGACCCGACCGGACGTGTCCGTCCCCGGACGGCCTCCGCCGGCCGTCCCGCGGGCCCCCGCCGTGGCGGCCGGAGACGAGGACGGGGACGGCGACCGGGACGGGGTGAGCGGCGGGGCGGGCAGCGGGGCGCCGCCGATCCGGCCGCGGGAGACCGCCGCGTACTGCTCGCGCACCTCGCGGTAGCGCAGCAGCTCGGCGGTGATCGGGTCGAGCACCCGGGCCCGCCCGCAGGCCGCGGCGGCGTCCCGCAGACCGCGTTCGGTCTCCTGGCCGTAGCGCCGGGCCGGGCCGCGGGCGGCGGCGACGCAGGCCCACTCCACCAGCGGGCCGCCGAGGATCCCGAAGAGCATGATCAGCGCGGGCGCGAGGATGCCCGGCTCCAGGAAGCCGACGATCTGGCCGACCAGCCAGAGCGCGCCGTAGAACTGAAGCAGCGTCATGGTGCACTGGGCCAGCACGGCGGCCGGCCACCAGGCGGGGCGCGGCGGCCGGCCGCCGGGCGGGGCGGAACCGGCGCCGGCGGCCAGCTCGTCCAGCGCCTCGGGCAGCCCGTCGGCCCCGCGTACCGCCGCCTCGCGCACGGCCTGCGCCCAGGGCTGCGGCAGTCCGCGCGCCGCGTCGTCGGCGAGCAGCCGGACCGCCTGCTCGACGCGCTGGCGTGCGGTCAGCTCGTCCTCGGCGGGCGGCGCCGGCGGCTGCTCGCCGCCGCCCGGGGTGCGCAGCCGCTGGCCCCAGCGCCACAGCCGCAGCCACGGCGTGCCGCAGGCCTTGCCCGCGTTGCGTCGCCAGGCGCGTTCGGCGGCCTCGCCGGCGGCCTGCGCGCCGACGGCGACCGCGAGCCGGGAGGCGAAGTCCTCGCGGGCGCGCTCGCCGAGCCCGGAGCCTCCCTCGGCGACGTACACCGGGCGCAGCCGGGCGGCGGCGGCGTCCACGTCGGCGGAGAGCCGCAGTTCGGCGGCGCGGCTGCCCTGGACCAGGCCGGAGAGCAGATCGCGCAGTTCGGGCATGCCCTCGCCGGTGAGCGCGGAGACGGCGAGCACGGTCGCGCCCGGTTCGCCGTGTTCGCCGAGCGCCATGCCGTCCTCGTCGAGGAGGCGGCGCAGGTCGTCCAGGACCTGGTGGGCGCTCTCGCCGGGCAGCCGGTCGATCTGGTTGAGGACGACGAAGGAGACCTCGGCGTGGCCCGCCATCGGGCGCAGATAGCGCTCGTGCAGGGCGGCGTCGGCGTACTTCTCGGGGTCGACGACCCAGATGACCGCGTCCACCAGGCCGAGGACGCGGTCGACCTGGCGGCGGTGGGCGGTGACGGCGGAGTCGTGGTCGGGCAGGTCGATCAGGACCAGGCCCTGGAGCGCCTCGTCACCCGCGCCGCCGGCCAGCGGTCGCAGCCGCAGCCGGCCCGGGATGGCGAGCCGGTCCAGCAGGCCGGCGGCCCCCTCGGACCAGGTGCAGGCGATGGGGTGGGCGGTGGTGGGGCGGCGCAGTCCGGTCTCCGAGACGGGCACCCGGGCGAGCGCGTTGATCAGGGTGGACTTGCCGCTTCCGGTGGGTCCGGCGATGGCGACGACGGTGTGCCGGGCGGAGAGCCGCTGCCGGGCGGCGGCCTCGTCCAGGACCCGGCCGGCCTCGGCGAGGGTGTCGTCGTCGAGCCGGGCGCGGGAGAGGCCGACGAGTTCGCGCAGGGCGTCCAGGCGGGCCCGCAGGGTGCCGGCGTAGGGCTCGCCGATCGGCACGTGCGGTTCGCCGGCGCTCTCCGGGCCGCCGGGCGGATGCGGGTGCTGCTGGTCCTGGGCGCGGCGGGCGATCAGTCCGTCGTCCCAGCGTTCGTCAACGGCGCTCACCGCCGTCACCTCTCCTTCTGCAACAGGGACAGCGCGGCGATGAGTCCGGCCTGCGGTTCGGGGCCGATGGCGAGGGCGCGCAGGGGGGTGAGCCGGCGGTCGCGTTCCTCGTGCAGTACGCGGTCGATGGACGTCTCGACGAGTGCGCCGCCCTTGTCGCGCAGCCGCAGGGCGCCCTTCGCGCCGAGGAGTTCGGCCAGCCGGTCGCCGGCGCCGCGGGTGCGGCGGCCGCCGAGCAGGGCGGCGGCGAGCAGGGCGGCGGCGGCCTCGGCGTCGGGGGTGGCGCCGGCGGGCCGGTCCACCCGGCGTACCTCCTCCTCGGCCAGTTCCTCCAGGACGCGTCGCCAGCGGCGTACCGCCATGCCGATGCGCTCGGCGCTCTCCCGGTCGGGGCGGGGTCCGTCGGCGCCGTTCTCGTCGGCCAGGGCGCGGGCGGCCGGTTCGCGCCGCCAGCCGTCGCGGGCGTGTTCGTCGGCGGCGGCGACGGCGCACTGGAGGAGGGCGGTGAGCGATTCGGCGAGCGAGTCGAGGAGTTCGGCGGCGGTGGAGTCGCGGGGGTAGCCGCGCCAGCGGGTGCGGGCGTCGCCGGCGAGGACCGCGCCGCGCTTGAGGTCGCGCCGGACGCGTTCGCGCTGCTCGGCGTAGGCGGCCTGGACGGTGTCGGTGAGCCGGACGGCGGCGGCGTACTGGGCGGCGACGGCGCCGGCCAGCTCGGGCATGCGGGCCTTGAGCGAGTCGATGACGCCGCCGGCGGTGCGGCCGACGGCCTGCTGGCGGGCGGCCGGGTCCTGGACGTGGTGGGCGAGCCAGCCGCGCAGCGCGGCGACGGCGGTGTCGGGCAGCAGACCGCTGCCGCCGGCGGTGGACTCGGGCAGTTCGGGGATGGTGAAGCGCGGTACGTCGCCGAGCCCGGCCCGCACCAGCAGCGCCTCGTACTGCCGGGAGACGTCCGCGAGGACCTGGTGCGGCACCCGGTCCAGGACGGTGACGAGGGTCGCCTTGTACTCCTTGGCGGTGCGCAGCAGATGCCAGGGCACGGCGTCGGCGTACCGCGAGGCGGTGGTGACCATCACCCAGACGTCGGCGGCGCAGATGAGTTCGGCGGCCAGTTCGCGGCCGCGGACCACGAGCGAGTCGATGTCGGGGGCGTCCAGCAGGGCGAGGCCGCGCGGCACGGTGGAGGCGGTCTCGACCCGCAGGTCCCGCTCGCCCGCCGGGGTCTCGCCGGGCTCGCCCGGCTCGCCCTCGGCCGCCTCCTCCCGCTCCAGCGGCCGCCATACGCGGGTGAGCTGCGGCAGGACCCGCATGCCGGCGAACCAGTGGTGGTCGTCGGGGTGGCAGACGAGCACCGGCGTGCGGGTGGTCGGCCGCAGCACGCCGGCCTCGCTGACCCGCCGCCCCACCAGGGAGTTGACCAGGGTGGACTTGCCGGCGCCGGTGGATCCGCCGATGACGGCGAGCAGCGGCGCGTCGGGGTCCCGCAGCCGCGGCACCAGGTAGTCGTCGAGCTGCGCGAGCAGCTCGGCTCTGGTCTGGCGGGCCCGCGGGGCGTTCGGGAGCGGGAGTGGCAGACGCACGGCGGCGACACGGTCGCGCAGGACGGAGAGTGCGTCGATGAGCTGAGGCCGTACGTCCAAGGTCACCACATGCGAAGAATGCCCAATTTAGGGACCTTTTTGAAGCGTATGGACTCTCTGCGCGCCGATACGTCACCGGCAATGCCCGCCCCGCATCCGCCACCCGGTCGAACCGGTCGCACACCGGACGTACGCAGACAACACGCAGGTAGACGCCGCCGGGAGGGCGCGAGCGGCCCGCACGGCGGAATAACGACTACACAACACCCCGGCCGGAAGGCGCGAAAAGCGCTGCGCGAATCGCACCTGCCTGCGATTATCAGGTTCGCTTCACCGAACCTCCACATCGCACGACACCGGTGAAGCGGCCGGGCCATGGCGCCCGGAGCCCTATCCTTGACCCCGGCGAGGTCACGGACCACCCACCAGGGGCTCCAGGCCACAAGGCCACCACCGGCCCCCGTAGCTCAGTGGATAGAGCAGGCGCCTTCTAAGCGCTTGGCCGCAGGTTCGAGTCCTGCCGGGGGCGCGTCCACCGATTGACCGGGACTGACCAGCGGCGACGCTGGTCTTTCCGCTTTCCGGGCCGGGGCGGGCCGGGGCGGGCCGGGGTTGGGGACGCCCGGGCCGCGCGCCCGCGGCACGAGCTGGCTTGATCTTTACGTCGCGGGGGACGCAGACGGGGACGGCGAGGGCGCGGGGCTGCCGCCGCCGGCCGGCTCGGCGTAGAGGAACAGGTTGTCGGCGTAGGCGTGCGCCTCGGGGTCGAACGCGCCGGTGCAGGTGACCAGGACGAGCCGGGGCGGGCCCGCGGTGGTGAACAGGCCGTCCGGCAGCGCCGACACGGGATGGGTGCGGCGGGCGGTGACGCGGTAGGGGTGACGGACGCCGTCGGCCGTGGTGACCACGGCGCGGGCGCCGATCGGCACGGTGTGCAGGCGTTCGAACGGACCGGGGCCGTGGGACGTGGAGTCCAGGTGCCCCGCGATCAGCACGGTGCCGTGCGCCGCCCCCGGCCTCGCGCCGGGCGCCCACCAGCCGAGCTTCCGGGGGGAGTCGGGGACGGCCAGGACGCCGCGCCGGTCGGCGGTCACCGGCGCCACCGGCAGGGCGGCCGGATGCCCCGGGAGGGTGAGCGCGACCGGCGGCGAGGAGACCGAGGCGGACGCGGACGCCCGCACGCCGGGCGGTCCCGCGTAGCCGGGCAGGGAGCCGGCGTCCGCGGGACCCGGGGCGGCGAGCCGCCAGGGGAAGAGGAAGGCGGCGGCGGCCACGGCGGCCGCGGCCGTCCCCAGCCGCAGCAGCCGCCGTTCGCGCCGCAGCGCCCGGTGGACGGCCCCGGTGCCGGGCCCCGACGCGAGGGCGCTCGCCTCGCCCGGGCCGGCCCGCAGGTGGGCGCGGTGGAGGCGGTCGCCGCGGCGGGTCAGCGGTGACCGGAGGGCGGACGTGGACTGCCCGCGCGACCGGCGGCGCGCCGCACGGGGCAGCAGGGTGCGGCGGCCGGCGGGCAGACCCGCCGGGCGCGGGCGGGACCGCTGGGGCTCACCGGTCATGGCGACGCAGCCGGGAGGCGGCCCAGAACGCGCCGGCCGCGACCAGGATGCCGCCCACCGCGAGCACCGGCACGGCTACCGCGACCGGCACTCCGGCGGCCAGCGTGGCGGCCTGCCCGCCGTTGCCGGCGTGGATCGCCTTCGGTGCGGCGGAGTCCCCGGAGCTGTGCGAGCCGCCGGAGTCGTGGGACTGGCCGGGCTTGCGGGGCGGGGCGGACTCAGGCGTCCCGCCCGGCTCCTGGCCGCTTCCGTTCCCCTCGGAGTGGCGGCACTTCCCGCCGCGCACCATGTCGAGGTGGGAGGCGACGACCGGGCGCACCGCCTTGGCCGCCGCGGTGACCTGGGCGTCCTTGCCCCGGGCGAGCTGGGCGTCGATGCGGGTGAGGGTCTTCTCGTGCGCCCCGGTCAGCGCGGTGAGCCAGTGGGCGTCGTAGCCGGCGCCGCCGTGTCGGCCCATCAGGCCGGCCAGCATCTCCTGCTGCTCGGCGCTGGGGGCGGCGGGCAGGTCCACGCCCAGCCGGTCGGCGAGCGCGCGGGTGTCGGCGTCCATCCGGGTGTGGTCGCGCACCAGGGCGGCGCCGATGTCCCGGACGCAGGCGGACGACGCCTGCTTGCGGGCGTCCTCGCCGGCCGCGATCTCGGTGAGGTGCCCCTGGTGGGAGGCGCGCAGGAAGGCGGTGTCGAGGATGGCGCCGCTGCCGTCGGCGGCCCGGGCGGAGGGCGCGCCGGCGGAGGCGGGCCCGGCCGCCATGCCGGTGAGCGCCAGCGTGGTGAGGGCGGTCGCGGCCCAGCGGTGGGTGCGCTTCACGGTGCGTGGTCCGTTCTGGTCGGTGCGGTCGTACCCACCATCCGGACATGACGCGGCGGGCGCCGCCACCCGCCGTACTGCAAACAGACCAGGGGAGGCCGGGAACGACCAGCACGACCCGGGGCCGCGCCCGGCGGTCAGACCAGCGCGGCGGCGACCAGCAGGGCGAAGGCGACCGTGACGAGCAGGGTGCGCATCCGGTGGAAGGCGTTCCACCGGCCCTCGAAGGCGGCGCGGGCCGGGCCGGGCGGGTTGACGGGCGCGGCGGCCAGGGCGTTGTTCAGCGGGACGTTCCCCACCACGGTGACCAGGTGGTTGGCGATGGCGCAGACCGTCCCGGCGATGGTCAGCCAGGTCGCCTCCTCCGATCGGCCGTCGACCGGCATCGCCCAGACCAGCGGCGGGAAGACCAGCACTCCGGCGAACACGGTCATGAACACCCCTCGGGGCATGAGCGCGTTGACCTGGCGCATCGCGGTGACGAAGTGCGCGTCGTCCAGCCTGGCGAGCGCGGGCATCACCCCGGTCTGGAAGACCAGCATGAAGCCCGCGTACAACCCGGTGGACACGATGGCGAGTCCCAGCAGCAGAGTCGGCATACCCCGATCATGGCAGCCGCCGCCGACAATCCCGCTCGCATCGGGCTGGAAACAACTGCCTCAGTTCCGCAGGGCGTTCGCCTGGCGGATGGATTCGGCCAGCTCGGCCACCACCGTGGACTCGGTGGTGCGGGCCAGTCCGTCGGCCAGCTCCGCCAGCTCGCCCGGGGCCGGCGCGCCCGGCAGTTCGCCGCCGCGCAGCGAGTCGCCGAAGTAGCCGGCCGCCGCGGCGACCCGCAGGCCCGGGTCGGTCTTCGCGCCCCACAGGCGGGGCGCGAGCCGCGCCGCGTCCAGGGCGCCGGACTGCTCGCGCGGGGCGCGGCTGCGCGGGTCGAGCCAGCGGACGGTGGCCTCGGCCAGCCGGCCCTCCGCGCCCGGGCGGGTCCGCACCGCGTACAGCGCGGTGACCTGGTGGCCCAGGCCGACCTCGCCGCCGTCCACGCCGTCGTCGCGGAAGTCCTCGTCGGCGACCGCGCGGTCGTCGTAGCCGACCAGCCGGAACTCCTCGACCGCCTCCGGGTCGAAGGCGACCTGCGCCTTGGCGTCCCTGGCGCGCAGCTCGACATGGGCCGGGAGCTGGTCGACGAACACCTTGCGGGCCTGCTCGGAGGTGGAGACGTAGGTGGTGTGGCCGTCGCCCTTGTCGGCGAGCTGCTCCATCAGCGCGTCCCCGTACTCGCTGCCGACGCCGACCCCGAAGAGGGTGATGCCGTACTCGCGGCGGTCGCCCTCGATCCGGTCCAGGATCGACCGGGCCTGCGTCCGGCCGGTGTTGGCGAGCGCGTCGGACAGCAGGACGACCCGGTTGGTCGCCCCCTGGCGGTGGCCCGCCACGGCGGTGTCGTAGCCGGTGCGCACGCCCGCCTCGACGTTGGTGGAGGCGGACACCTCCAGTCCGGTGACGGTCTCGCGGACGCGGTCCCGGGCGCCGCCGAGCCGCGTCATCGGCAGCCGGACCTCGGCCTCGTCGCTGAAGGTGACCAGGGCGACGGAGTCGTCGTCGCGGAGCTGTCCGGTGAGGACGCCGAGGGACTCCTTGACCAGGTCGAGCCGGCCCGGTTCGGCCATCGAGCCGGAGACGTCCACCACGAAGGTCAGCGCGGCCGGCGGTCGCGGGCCGCTCCGGTCGGCGTTGCGGGTGGCCATGCCGACCCGTACGAGCGACCAGTTCTCGGCCGTGGTGCGGGCGCCGTCCACGGTGACGGTGAACCCGGCGCCACCCGGCTGGGGGTAGTCCTGACGGAAGCTGTTGACGAACTCCTCGGGGCGCACCGACTCCCGGCCGGGCAGCCTGCCGTCGGCGATCGTCCGGCGCGCGTAGCCGTACGAGGCGGTGTCCACGTCCAGCGCGAAGGTGGACAGCAGGCCGGCGGGGCGCGGCTCCCGGGCCCCCTCCCGTACGGCGTCGCCCTGGCCGCCGCGGCCGCTGCTCTGCGCGGGGGCGGGGCCGGGGGCGTACGCGCCGGACCGGCCGCCTCCGGGCTTGTGCACGGCACGGTCGCCGGCGGAGCCGCCCCCGCCGGAACAGCCGCCGAGCAGCAGGCCGGCGGCCAGCAGTACGACGGCCGCCGTGCGCGGGCGGGTCGGCCGGTACGCCGTGGAGCGGGCTGTGGTGCGGTGGCGCGTCGTCATCCGGGTCCCCCGTGCGTGTGATGCCCCGGCGACCGCGCCGGAGTGCCAGTGGTGTCTGGGAGTGTGACGGGGCGGGTCGGCGAGCGGTGCCCGTGACGTGGTTGCGGATCCGTCTCGATGCGGCAACGGACCGTGCGCCGGTGCGCGGTGAGGCGGCGTCAACCGGGCGGCCACGGCCCCGGGGTCGGAAACGGAGCGGGAATGGCTGAGACTCGCCAACCGCCGGACTCACCCTTGTCACGCTTAGCTATCGCATGCGTACATGGAGTGGCGAACGCGTCGACGGATGCCAGGGGGATGACGGGGGTGGTCACCATGGCGGACCTTCCGGGTGCCGTACTCGGACGGACGACCCTGGCCGTGCGGGACACCGGGGCGGGAGGGGCTCCGCGCCTGTCGGGGCAGCCGGTGGTCGGGGCCAGACGGATCTGCGCGGCGCTCGCCGCGCTCGCGGAGTCGGCCCGGCACGAGCTGCTGACCTTCGACGATCCCGGGGCCGCCCCGGCGAGGTCGCTGCCCGCGCCGTTCCTCCAGTTCGCGGGCGACTGCGTGCGGATGGCGAGCGCCCAGGTGCGCACGGTGCGCCGGGTGCTCCCGCTGCACGCCCGGGAGGCGGCCGGCGCGGCGTGCGCGGCGCCGGGGTACGGGCCGCCGCCGGGCGAGGCGAGGCTCACGCCGTCCATCCCGTTCAAGATGATCCTGGTCGACCGGACGGTGGCGGCCGTCCCCATCGACCTGGAGCTGCTCTACAACGGCGTGCTGCTGATCCGGGAACCGGTCGTCGTGCAGGCCCTGGTGCGGGCGCACCAGCTCTGCTGGGAGTCGGGCGAGGAGCTGGCGCTGCCCCGGGAGACGCCGCTGGGGCCGCCGTCCGGGGCGATGCCGGAACATCTGCGCCCGGTGCTGGACGCGCTGCTGGCCGGGCTCACCGACGAGGCGGCCGCGGCCCGGCTCGGGATCTCGGGCCGGACCTACACCCGCCGGGTGGGCGAGCTGTTCACGGCGCTCGGCACGACCAGCCGCTTCCGGGCCGGGGCGGAGGCGATGCGCCGTGGCTGGCTCTGAGCGGCAGCGGAGAAGGGAGCGGGAGCGCAGAAGGGGGCGCGGGCCGCGGCAGGGGCGGTGCGGGCCGCCCAGGACGCGGCCGCCGCAGGGCCGGCCGTCCTCGACGCGGCCGCCTCCGGCCCGCCCGCCGGGGGCGCGGCCGGACCACAGCCACCGGGTCCGGCCCCGCCCCGCGGGTCAGGACACGATGTCCTTGCGGGCGAAGCCGCGGAAGGCCAGGGCGAACAGGACCAGGGCGTACGCCACGGACACCGCCGCGCCCTTGGCCATGCCGCCCCACTCCAGTTGCGGCTGGAGGGCGTCGGCCCAGGCGAACTGCCAGTGCGCCGGGAGCAGTTCCCGCCAGGAGCCGAGCGCCGTCACCGCGTCCAGGACATTGCCGATGATCGTCAGCCCGACCGCCCCGCCGACCGCGCCGAGCGGGGCGTCGGTGCGGGTCGACAGCCAGAAGGCGAGTCCGGCGGTGACCAGTTGGGAGACGAACACGTACGCGGTGACGAGCGCGAGGCGCGGCAGCGCGTCGGCCATGGCGAGGGAGCCGCCGGTGGGCAGCCGCAGCGGGTCCCAGCCGTAGGCCACGGTGCCCGCCGCGAGCGCGACCAGCGGCAGCAGCACCATCGCCGCCGCGCTGAAGCCGAGCGCCACCGCCAGCTTCGACCACAGCAGCCGGGACCGGGGCACCGGTGCGGCCAGCAGGTACCGCAGCGAGGACCAGTTCGCCTCGGAGGCGACCGTGTCACCGCAGAACAGCGCCACCGGGATCACCAGCAGGAAGCCCGCGGAGACGAACAGGCAGGTGGCGGCGAAGTTGGCGCCGGACGCGGTGGCGGTGTCCATCAGGTTGATCCGCCGGCCGCCGTTCTCGCCGCCCGGGTCGCCGCCGATGGCGAACGCGGCGATCAGGACGAAGGGGAGGGCGGTCAGGATGGCGGCCATCACCAGGGTGCGGCGGCGCTTGAGCTGGCGCACCACCTCCACGCGCAGCGGCAGGGTGCGGCCGGAGCGGTAGCCGGGCGCGGACGGCGGCCGGGCGCCGGCCGGGGGCGGCGGGTTGCCGGGAGCCGGCGACGACGGGGCGAGGGCGGTCATGCGGATCCTCCTCCGATCAGGGTGAGGAACGCGTCCTCCAGCCGGCGGTGCGGGCCGACTCCGGTCAACGGCACGTCCAGGCGGACCAGTTCGGCGATGAGCGCGGCGGGGGTGGTGCCGCCGTCCAGTCGGACCAGCAGCCCGCCGTCGGTGCGCGCCGCCGAGCCGATGCCGGGGAGCGCGGCGACCTTGCCGGCCACCGCCTCGTCCACCTCGCCGTCGGTGGTGACGAGCAGGGTGTCGCTGCCGCCGGTGATCTCGGCGACCGGACCGGCCTGGACCAGTCGGCCACGGTCCATCACCACCAGATGCGTACAGGACTGCTCGACCTCGGAGAGGAGGTGGCTGGAGACGATCACGGTACGGCCGCCGGCGGCGTAGCGGATCATCACGTCCCGCATCTCGCGGATCTGCGGCGGGTCGAGTCCGTTGGTCGGCTCGTCGAGGATGAGCAGGTCGGGCAGGCCCAGCATGGCCTGGGCGATGGCCAGGCGCTGGCGCATGCCCTGGGAGTACGTGCGCACCGCGCGGGCCAGGGCGTCGCCGAGTCCGGCGATCTCCAGGGCCTCCGCGATGTGGGAGTCCTCGGCGGGGCGGCCGGTGGCCTGCCAGTACAGCTCCAGGTTCTCCCGCCCGGACAGGTGCGGGAGGAATCCGGCCCCTTCGACGAAGGCGCCGACCCGGGACAGCACCGGGGCGCCGGGCCGGATGGCGTGGCCGAAGACCCGGATCCCGCCCTCGTCGGGGGTGATCAGGCCCATCAGCATGCGGAGGGTGGTGGTCTTGCCGGCTCCGTTGGGGCCGAGCAGCCCGAGCACCTGGCCCCTCTCGACGGTGAAGGAGAGGTCCCGGACGGCGTACCTGTCGCTGGACTTGGCGTACCGCTTGGTGAGTCCGGTGATCGCCAGGGGTACGTCGGCGAGTGCCGGGTCCGGCGGCGGCGCGGCGGTGCGGCGGCGGGCGGTGAGCAGCAGCAGGGCGGCGACCACCGCACCCCCGGCCGGCAGGCCCCAGACCCACCAGGGCAGGGTGGCGGCCTGGCCGCGCACCTCGGGGGCGGTCGGCACGGACAGTCCGCCGCCGGCCAGCGCGACGGTGTAGGCGGCGGGGGCGGCCGGGGAGGCGTACCCGAGGTCGGTGGCGGACAGCACCAACCGCAGCCGGTGCCCGGCCTCGACCTCGTGGTCGATGGCGGGCAGGGTCAGCTCGACCGTCCGGGCCCGGCCGGGCGCCCGCGCGGCGGCGCCTCCCGCGCCACCGCCCGTACCGCTGCCGTCGACGCGGACCGGGGCGACGAGTTGGGCGGGCAGGACCTGCTGCCGGCCGTCCGGGCCGACGTCGTACACCTTGCCGAACAGCACCGCGTCGCCGCCGTCGGAGCCGACCGTCACCTTCACGGTGGGCGAGCCGGTGACGCGCAGCGGCTCGGTGAGCGGGGCGGAGTCGAACCGGGCGTGCTGGCCGGGGAAGTCGAGGGCCAGTCCGCCGACGCCGAGGGAGGAGAGCTGGGAGAGGCCGCCGCCGACGCCGGGGACGGAGGAGATGGCGGGCGGCGCACCGCCGGCCGGGTTGCGGAAGGGCTGGCGGGGGCCGCTGAGGGGGATGTCCCGGAGGCCGTCGCGCAGACCGGGGTAGCGGTCCGCGCTCGCGCCGCGCAACCGCGCCTGCCCGTCGGTGGAGTCGACGCCGCCGGTGCGGCTGGTCCGGAAGGCCGGCCCGGTGTCCGCTCCCCCGTCGCCCTTCAGATGGCGGTCGAACCAGTGGGTGATCCGCTGCTCGACCCGGGCGGTCTCGCGGTCGCCGCCGTCGTGGCCGCCGACCGTCCAGTCGACGGCGACCGGGGCGCCGTTGCCGCGGATCGCCTTCGCCATGGCGTCCGCGTGCGAGAGCGGGAAGAGGGAGTCGGACTTGCCCTGCACGATGAGCGCGGGCACCTTGATCCTGTCCCCGACCGCGGACGGGCTGCGCGCCTCCAGCAGGGCGCGGGCGGCCGCGTCGGGGCTGCCGCTGACGGCGACCCGCTCGTACATCTCGCACAGCGCGTCCTGGAAGCGGCCGCACGCCGCCGGATCGGCCGGAGCGGCGGCGGCCCGGGCCGCGGCCGCCCGAGCGGCCGGCGCGCCGCCACCGGCACCGGCACCACCGCTGTCGCCGGCACCGGGTTCCCGCTCGGGGCGGGGCGGTGCCTCGGTGGACGCCGTGGTGCCGGTCGAGAAGAAGATCCCGGCCCACAGCTTCTTGAAGACGCCGTCGGGGAAGAGCGCGTCGGCGAGGTTCCAGTAGGTGATCTGCGGCGCGATGGCGTCCACCCGGGGGTCGTGGCCCGCCGCCAGCAGGGAGATCGCCCCGCCGTAGGAGGAGCCGGACACCCCCACCCGCGGGTCGCCGTCCTCGTCGAGCCGCACCTCCGGGCGCTCGGCCAGCCAGTCGAGGAGCCGCGAGACGTCCTTGACCTCGTAGGCCGGGTCGTTGAGCCCGATCCGGCCGGTCGAACGGCCGAAGCCGCGCGCGGACCAGGTGAGCACGGCGTACCCGTCGCGGGCCAACGCCTCGGCCTGCGCGCGCACGTCCTCCTTGCTGCCGCCGAAGCCGTGCCCCAGCAGCACGGCCGGGCGGCGCTCGGCCGGGTCGCCGGCCGTGAACCAGGACGTGTCGATCTTCGCTCCGGGCATGGCGAGCACCTGGTCGCTCCGGCGCACGGACGGCGGGTCGTCCGCGGCGGCGGACCAGGTGCCGGCGCCCGCGAGCACCGCGAGCGTGCCGGCGACGGCGGCCCACCGCGGAAATCGGATTCGCATGCCTGCCACCCTACGGCGGCGCGGGAGCCGTCCCCGGCGACGTCAGGCGGAACCCGGGGCCGTACCGGAGGCGTACGCGCTACGGTCGCCGTACCGCGTTCGCGGTACGCCGCCGGAGGACCGGGGAGGGCCGGACATGGACGTGCGCCGGGCGACGAGCGTGCGCGAACTGCTCGACGCGCAGCACCTGTACGACGGCCCGGCCCGCGAGGAGTGGGCCGAGCGGTTCCTGGCCGCGCCCGGGCACCTGATGCTGATCGCGTACGTGGACGGCTTCCCGGCCGGAATGGTGTCGGGCGTCGAGATGCTGCACCCGGACAAGGGCGTCGAGATGTGCCTGTACGAGCTGTCGGTGGACGAGGCCCACCGGCGGCGGGGCGTCGGGCGGGCGCTGACCGAGGCGCTGGCCGCCGAGGCGCGGCGGCGAGGCTGCTACGACATGTGGGTCGGCGTGGACACCGACAACGACCCGGCGCTGGCGACGTACCGCTCCACGGGCGCGGCGGACGACGGTGAATTCGCCATGCTGACCTGGGAGTTCCACCCGGAGGCATAGGGGCGGCGGCCGGGGGCGGCCGGTGCGGGCCGCCGGTCCGCCGGTCTCCGGCAGGTGGGACCGGTGGACGCGGGCGGGACGGCCGGTGGCCGGAAGCGGGGGCGCCGCTTCCGGCCACCGGCCGGCTCAGGGCTTCTCAGTGGTTGCGGGGGAAGCCGAGGTCGACGCCGGCGGGGGCGTCGGAGGGGTCGGGCCAGCGGGTGGTGACGACCTTGCCGCGGGTGTAGAAGTGCACGCCGTCGTTGCCGTAGATGTGGTGGTCGCCGAAGAGCGAGTCCTTCCAGCCGCCGAAGGAGTGGTACCCCACCGGGACCGGGATCGGCACGTTGACGCCGACCATGCCGGCCTGGATCTCCAGCTGGAAGCGGCGGGCCGCGCCGCCGTCGCGGGTGAAGATCGCGGTGCCGTTGCCGAACGGCGAGGCGTTGATGAGGGCGACGCCCTCCTCGTAGGTCTCGGCGCGCAGCACGCACAGCACCGGGCCGAAGATCTCGTCGCGGTAGGCGTCGGAGTCGGTGGAGACCTTGTCCAGCAGGGACAGGCCGATCCAGTGGCCGTCCTCGTGGCCGTCGACGGTGTGGCCGGTGCCGTCCAGGACGACCTCGGCGCCCTGGGCGGCCGCGCCGGTGACGTAGGAGGCGACCTTGTCGCGGTGGGCGGCGGTGATCAGCGGGCCCATCTCGGACGTCGGGTCGTTGCCCGGACCGATCTTGATCTTCTCGGCGCGCTCGCGGATCTTCGCCACCAGCTCGTCGCCGACCGCGCCGACCGCGACCACCGCGGAGATCGCCATGCAGCGCTCGCCGGCCGAGCCGTAGGCGGCGGAGACGGCCGCGTCGGCGGCGGCGTCCAGGTCGGCGTCCGGCAGCACCAGCATGTGGTTCTTCGCGCCGCCGAGGGCCTGCACGCGCTTGCCGTTGGCGGAGGCGGTGGCGTGGATGTACTTGGCGATCGGGGTGGAGCCGACGAAGGAGACGGCGGCCACGTCCGGGTGGGCGAGGAGCGCGTCGACGGCGGGCTTGCCGCCGTGCACGACGTTGAGCACGCCGTCCGGCAGGCCCGCCTCGCTGGCCAGTTCGGCGAGCAGGTTGGCGGCCGAGGGGTCCTTCTCGCTGGGCTTGAGCACGAAGGTGTTGCCGCAGGCGACGGCCAGCGGGAACATCCACATCGGCACCATGGCCGGGAAGTTGAACGGGGTGATGCCGGCGACCACGCCGAGCGGCTGGCGGATGGCGGCCACGTCGACCCGGTTGGAGACCTGGGTGGACAGCTCGCCCTTGAGCTGGACGGTGATCCCGCAGGCCAGCTCCACGATCTCCAGGCCGCGGGCGACCTCGCCGAGCGCGTCGGAGTGGACCTTGCCGTGTTCGGCGGTGATCGCCGCGGCGATGTCGTCGCGTCGGGCGTCCAGCAGGGCCCGGTAGCGGAACAGGATCGCCGTGCGCTGCGCCAGCGAGGACGTGCCCCAGGTGGCGTACGCCTCCTTGGCGGAGGCGACGGCAGCGCCGACCTCGTCGGCGTCCGCCAGCGCGACCCGCGTGGTGACCACTCCGGTCGCCGGGTCGGTCACCGGGCCCCACTCCCCCGACGTCCCCTCGACGGTCTTGCCACCGATGAAGTGGTGGACGGTCTTCGTCATGTCGATCGTGCTCCTCTGAGGGGTGTCCGGCAGGGATACAGGGGTCGCGCTCACCGGGGGCCGGCGGACGGGGTCACGGGTCACAGGTGGCGGCGGCGGGCCGCCGCGTCGCGGTCGTACTCCGCGCGGGCACGTACGGCGGACGCACGGGTCGCCGTCTCGGCCACAGGCACATCCCACCATGCCCCGCCGGTGGGCGGGGGCGACACTGTGTCGGGCGTTTCGGTCTCCGTGTAGACACATGTGGGGACGGTGGCGGCCCGCGCTTCGGCGAGGGCTTCGCGCAGGTCACGCAGGGTGCGGGCGCGCAGGACGCGCATGCCGAGGGACGCGGCGTTGGCCGCCAGGTCGACCGGCAGCGGCGCCCCGGTGTAGCCGCCGTCGGCGGCGCGGTGGCGGTAGGCGGTGCCGAACCGCTCCCCGCCGACCGCCTCGGAGAGCCCGCCGATGGAGGCGTACCCGTGGTTCTGGAGGATGACCACCTTGACCGGGACGCCCTCCTGGACGGCGGTGACCAGTTCGGTGGGGTTCATCAGGTAGGTGCCGTCGCCGACCAGCGCCCAGACCGGGCGGCCGGGCGCGGCGAGCGCGACGCCGACGGCGGCCGGGATCTCGTAGCCCATGCAGGAGTAGCCGTACTCCACGTGGTACTGGTCGGTGGAGCGCGGCCGCCACAGCCTGTGCAGGTCGCCGGGGAGCGAGCCGGCCGCGTTGACCACGATGTCCTCGCCGGTGACGAGCGCGTCCAGGGCGCCGAGCACCTGGGTCTGGGTGGGCCGGCCGCCCCCCGGGCCGGTGGGGGCGTACGCGGCGGTGACCTGCTCCTCCCAGCGCTCGCGGCCCGCGCGGCAGGCGTCGGCGTACGCCGCGGGGACGCGGTGGCCGTCGAGCGCCTGCCGCAGCGCGCGCAGCCCCTCGCGGGCGTCGCCGACCACGGGCAGCGCGGCCTGCTTGTGCGCGTCGGGGCCGGCGATGTTGAGGCCGGTGAAGCGGACGGCCGGGTGGGCGAAGAGGGTGCCGGAGGCGGTGGTGAAGTCGGTGAGCCGGGTGCCGGCGCAGAGCACCAGGTCGGCGTCGCGCGCGAGCGCGTTGGCGGGGGCGGTGCCGGTGTGGCCGATGCCGCCCGCGTTGGCGGGGTGGTCGTGCGCCAGGGCGCCCTTGCCCGCCTGGGTGAAGGCGACCGGGATGCCGGTGGCCTCGGCGAGCGCGGCCAGCTCGCCCTCGGCCGCGCTGTGCCGCACCCCGCCGCCGGCGACGATCAGCGGCCGCCGGGCGGCCCGTACCGCTTCCGCCGCCGCGTCGAGTTCGGCGCGGTCCGGGCGCGGCCGGCGCACCCGCCAGGTCCGTTCGGCGAAGAACTCCGCCGGCCAGTCGTACGCCTCGGCCTGCACGTCCTGGGGCAGCGCCAGGGTGACGGCCCCGGTGGCGGCCGGGTCGGTGAGCACCCGCATCGCGGCGAGCGCGGCCGGGACGAGCGCCTCGGGCCGGGTGATCCGGTCGAAGTAGGCGGAGACCGGCCGCAGCGTGTCGTTGACGGAGACGTCCCCGGCGTAGGGCACCTCGAGCTGCTGGAGTACGGGGTCGGCGGGGCGGGTGGCGAAGGTGTCACCCGGCAGCAGGAGGACGGGCAGCCGGTTGACGGTGGCGAGCGCCGCGCCGGTGACCAGGTTGGTGGCGCCGGGGCCGATGGAGGTGGTCACCGCGTGCGTGGCGAGGCGGCCGGACTGGCGGGCGAAGCCCACGGCGGCGTGCACCATGGCCTGTTCGTTGCGGCCCTGGAGGAACGGCATGTCGTCGGCGTACTCGACCAGCGCCTGGCCGACGCCGGCGACGTTGCCGTGGCCGAAGATGCCCCAGACGGCGGGGATCAGCCGCCGGCGGCGCCCGTCGCGCTCGGTGTACTGACGGGCGAGGAAGGCGATGAGGGCCTGCGCGGTGGTGAGCCGGCGGGCGCCCGCGGGCGCGCTGTGCGGGGTGTTCACCGGTAGCCCTCCCCGCGGTGGTCGGGGTGGAAGCTGATCTTCCAGTCCCGGTCGGGGCCGGAGCCGGGGCCGGCCATGACGTTGAGGTAGTACAGGGGGTGCTCGGGCGGGGCGATGGCGGGCCCGTGCCAGCCGTCCGGGACCAGCACGGCGTCGCCGGTGCGCACCTCGGCGAGCAGGTCCGCGCCGCCGGGCCGGGACGGCGACACCCGCTGGTACCCGGTGCGGCCGGGGCCGGTCTCGAAGTAGTAGATCTCCTCCAGCCTCACCTCGCGGCCGGGCAGGTCCTCGTCGTGCTTGTGCGGCGGGTAGGAGGACCAGTGCCCGGCGGGCGTGACCACCTCGACGGCGATCAGCCGGTCGCAGGCGAAGGCGTCGGCGGCCGCGAAGTTGCGGACCTGGCGGGCGCAGACGCCCTCGCCCCGGTCCTCGACCGGGACGTCCCGCGCGGCCCCGTGGCGGGGCGGGAGCCTGCGCTCGCACCGGGCCCCGGCCAGTGCGAAGCGGCCGCCCAGGCCGGTGGCGATCCGGGCGTGCGCGTCCCGCGGCAGGTAGGCGAAGTCGCTGGGGCCGTCGAACACGCTGTCCCGGCCCTGCAGTTCGATGAACTCGCCCGCCACGTGGACGGTGCACCCGCCGTCGAGGGGGAGCACGATCCACTCGCTGTCCCCGGTGGCCAGCGGATGCAGCCCGCCGGGCGGCAGGTCGAGGACGCGCAGCGAGGAGTACGCCCAGCCCGCCGCGTCCGGGTCGACGTGCACCGCGTACGGCCCGCGGCCCGCCCGCCCGGCCGGCAGGTGCAGCTCCTTCGGGGCGGCGGTCCACGGGGAGGCGTCCGGCGGGGCCGGGTGCGGTGAGTCAGCGCGTGCGGAGTCCATGGCCGGTCCCTACCCCGTTCCGTGCCGTCCCAGGGGTCGCCTCCGCCCTGCGTCCCCCGCCCGCGCGGATGGCCCCCGGCCCGCCGGACGTGCCGGAGTCGGGCGCGGCCCGCCGCCACGGGCTGCCCGACGGGGTCCTGTGCTGCTCCTGCTCGGCTCTCCCCGGGTCCCCAGGCCGCGCGGGCGGTCACCGCGCGGATCGGCATCGGCCTGCATCCGGCGACCGGCGGGCGGACCGTGCCGGTGGACTGGCCCTGCGCCTGCCCGGGGAGTGGCTGCGGGTCACGCTTCCCCGTCCGCCAGCACCGCCCGGACCTCGTCGGGGCGGGGCATGGCGGAGGAGCACGCCAGTCTGGCGGCGACCAGCGCCCCGGCGGCCGCGGCGTACCGCAGCACCCGTTCCAGGTCCCAGCCGGCCAGCAGCCCGTGGCAGAGCGCCCCGCCGAACGCGTCCCCGGCGCCCAGCCCGTTGACCGTCTCCACCGGAACGGCCGGCACCTCCGCGGCGCGGCCGTCGGCGGCCATCGCGAGGACGCCGGCCGGGCCCTGCTTGACCACCGCCAGTTCCGCCCCCGCGGCCAGCAGGGCCCGGGCCGCGGCACGCGGCTCGCGCTCCCCGGTGGCGACCTCGCACTCGTCCCGGTTGCCGACGGCCACGGTCGCGTGCCGCAGCGCCTCCCGGTACAGCGGCCGGGCGGTGTCCGGGCCGGACCAGAACACCGGCCGCCAGTCCAGGTCGAAGACGGACGTCCCGCGCCGGTCGCGGTGGGCGAGGGCGGCGAGGGTGCTGGTGCGGCTGGGCTCCTCCGACAGACCGGTGCCGGTCACCCAGAACACCCGGGCCGCCGCGATGGCGGGCAGGTCCAGTTCGTGCGGGTGGATCTCCAGGTCCGGGGCCTTGGGCCGGCGGTAGAAGTACAGCGGGAAGTCGTCCGGCGGGAACATCTCGCAGAAGGTGATCGGGGTCTGGTAGCCGTCGACCGCCGTCACCCATCGGTCGTCCACGCCGAAGGCCCGCAGCTCCTCGTGGAGGTACGCGCCGAACGGGTCGGCCCCGGTCCGCGACACCAGCGCGGTACGCCGGCCGAGCCGGGCCGAGGCGACCGCGACATTGGCCGCCGAGCCGCCGAGGAAGCGCCCGAAGGTCTCCACCCGGTCCAGCGGGACGCCCGTGCGCAGGGGGTAGAGGTCCACCCCGAGCCGGCCCATGACGATGACGTCGTACGCCGTCTCCCCGCCCCCCGCCCCCGTCCCTGCC
>NZ_PVLV01000221.1 GCF_002982015.1 Streptomyces solincola | reverse complement strand
TGGGGGAGGAGGGAGGCTCAGCGCTCGGCGGCGAACGGCACCGGGCGGGTGACCCCGGCTGGCACCGGGGTGTGCGGCGGCGGCCCGCCCTCCGCGGGCGCCGCCGGGGCGTCGACCGCCGGGGGAGCGGGCGCGTCCGGCAGCGTGAGGACGAGCGCGCCGTCCTGGCCGGGGGCGGTGCGCCCGGAGACCGTCCCGGCGTACGGCTCGCCGAAGGCCGGGCCCTGGCCGCCGGTGCCGGTGCGGGTGCCGGCCGGCATGGTGGCGGCCACCGGCACCCCCTCGGGCGCCCGGACCGTCACGGTGTCGCCGATCCGGTAGGCGGTGACCTCACCCGCGGCCAGCGCCGCGTCCCAGGCGGCCCGGTCGCGCAGCTCCGCGCCGACGGCGCTCATCGGCAGGTTCACCAGCGGGGTGTCGGCGGCGAACAGCCCCTCGTAGGCGTCCAGTACGCCGTCCAGCACCGGGTAGCCGATCCGGTCCTCGGCCAGGTTGGACTGGTGGACGAAGTGCGGCTTGGGATCGCCGGAGAGCACATGGCCCAGCGCGGTGCGGGTCTCCAGCGGCACGATGTAGTCGCGGTAGCCGGTGGCCGAATCCAGCGGGGCGTCCAGGCAGGTGGTGCCCGGCAGGGTCTCGCACAGTCCGCTGCCTCCCTGGGCGCGGCTGGTGTAGATCCAGTTGTACTCGTCGACCTGCTCGGCGACCCGGCCCGCGTTGTAGAAGATGTTGACCGGGTGGCGGGCCACGGTCAGCGCCGAGCCGACCCGCCTCTGGTCCGGGTCCCGCGAGTTGTCCGCGCCCAGCCAGGAGATCCCGTTGGCGGTGAGTGAAGGGGCCAGGTGCGGGTTGTCCTCGGGCTGCTGCGGCAGCAGCTTCAGCCCCGAGTGCTCCCCGGTCACCAACTCGCCCTCTCGCAGCGGTAGACCGGCCTGCTCGGCGAAGCGCCGGTTGTCGGCGATCTGGTGGTCCAGCTCGGCCCGGCTCACCCACTTCGTCGTGCCGTCCGCGTTCACCGCGCACTTCCACGGCACGCTCGACACGTCCTGCTCGCAGCCCAGGTAGGGATGGTCGTAGGTGTGGTTGATCCACCGGAACGCGGTGCGGTCGGCGACCAGTCGGTCGGCGGTGGGGTCCGCGCCGCCGTGCTCCTCGCGGTGCTCCACGCTGCCGCCGCCGTTGAACGCCATGTCGAGCGTGAAGCCGCGCCGGCGGGACCAGTCCACGGCGTACGCCACGTCGTCCGCGGTCATCCGGATCGGGTTGGGCGTGCCGGTGCCGGGCGCGCAGTCCACGTCGCCCGGCGTGCAGTTCAGCACGGGGTCCCACCGGTCGTCGGCGGCCAGCACGTCGTCCACGTGCACCGCGAAGTGGTGCCGCGAGCTGCCCAGCCGCACCGATCCGGTCATCCAGTCCACGATGCCCCGGGCCAGCAGCCGGAACTGCTGCTGGTGCTGGTTGTAGGCGAAGGTCACCACCAGCTCGCGCCGCCCGTCGTGCCGGTACTCGCCGACCAGCACCCCCCGGTCGGCGCGCCCCGGTATCGGGGCCTCCACGTAGGGCGTGAAGTCGGCCCCGGCGACCGGCTTCGACAGGAACGCGTAACTCTCGTCGACGTCCGGCGCGTTGTCCTCGAAGGGCACCGCGCCGTCCAGATAGCCGAACGGCCCGGCCTTCCCGGCCGCGGTGACCTCGGCGCGCACACCGTCCACCGGCCCGAGGTAGCCGCCGTACACCGGGTACTGAAGGCCGTTCTGCGGCCGGGCGTAGGTGTAGGCGTCCACCTGCGGCACGCCGTACGTCTTCTGGTACGCCACCAGGGCGGCCATCTCGGCCGAACCAGCCGGGAACGGCTCGTCGTCGGGCAGCACCACCGCCTGGAAGCGGGCGCGCGGCCGGCCGTCCACGGTGTCCGCGAGGAACGCCCCGTCGATCACCGGCCGGTCCGCCCGGCCGAGGTCCACCAGCGTGTACGGGGTGCCGGCGGCGGCCAGTTCGGCGGCTATCGCGGCGGTGGCCGGGCCCCCGTCGGCCACCACCAGCACGCGCAGGTCCACCCGTGCGTCCTGGGCGGCGCCGGCCGCCTCCGCGGCGGGCACCGCCGAGGCCGCCGGCGCCGCCGGTATGCCGGCGCCCAGCAGCAGCACGCCGCTGGTCAGCACGGCCGTGCGCAGACTCCGCTTCATGCGGTGACATCCCTCCCCTGGGGGCGCGCCCGGTTCCCCTACCGGGTGCGGCCCCTACCCCCCCAGTGCGGCGCCGCCCGTTCCCGGTCGCCGCCGCACCGCTCCGACGGGTCACATAGTGCGTCCTCGTGCGGATGGTTCGTGTGCACGATGTGGAACATGGCGCAAAAGTGAGGCCGCCTCCGGTGCTGCCGACCGGCCCCGGAGACGACTGCCGTGACGCCGCCGCGCGCCCCGCCCATCCGGCCCGCCGACCGGCTCTCGGGCGGCCGCGACGGGGCCCGCGGGGGCTTCGGCGGTGCCGCTGGCGCACGCCCCCGGCATGTGCCCCGTGCCCCCGCCGGCCGGCCGGCCGACCACCCGAAGAGCGATCATTTCCGGCCATGGGCGGACGGCCCTGAGACGGCCGCGCGGTCAGGGGCCGTCAGCGGCTCGGGACCGTGCCGGCGGGTCGGGCCGTCGCCGGCTCGGGACTCCGCCGGCGGGTCGGGGTGGTCGCCGGCTTTGGACTCCGTCGGCGGGTCAGGGGGCCGTCGCCGGCTCGGACCCGGCGGGCGCGGTCAGGACCCGTCGGGCGCGGGGGCGCAGACGACGCGGGTCTCCGGGGTGGTGAAGACGCCGTCCTTCACCGACTGGCCGTTGTCGTACTCGTAGTAGAGGTACGAGTAGAAACCGATGGTGCCGTTGCAGCCGGAGTCCGGGGCGACCGTCACCGCCAGGTCCACCGTCCGCTGCGCGCCGGGCGGCACCGGGACCGCGTAGTTCACGCCCAGGCTGGTGCCGCCGGTGCCGGAGCAGGTGACGCCCTGGGCGGTGCAGGAGGAGAAGGCGTACTTCAGGTCCGGGCGCTGGGTGGTGGGCCAGGTCGGCTGGACCGACTGGTAGACGAACCAGACGTCCGTCGCCTGGTTGTTGGTGAACGTCATGGTCAGGTTCACGGTCGAACCGGGTGTGGCCGTCGGCTGGTCCACGCTGAAGGTCAGGTCCGGACCGGCGGCGGCCGGTCCCGCGGCGGCGGCCGGCTGGGCGATTCCGATCAGCAGGGCCGCGAGGGCCGGCAGGGCGGTCAGGGTCGCTCGTCTGAGGTGTGTGATCCGCATGGCGCGGCACGCTAGGACACCGCGCCCCCGGCGTACGCCCCCGCCGACCGGTTCCGGAGGCGAATGCGCCGGGTGGCGGGCCGTTCCGGCACGCGGCGCACCGGTCACCCTGCGTGCGAGCCTGGTTACTACAGATGACCGCCGGGCGAAGAGGAATGGCGCATTTCGGGCGGGTGACCCTGGCTGGGGCGGGGACGCCGGCGCTCAGCCCCCGGACGCCGGGGCCTTCGCCGGGCGCAGCGCCGTGTAGGCGCCGGCGCCCGCGGCGATCAGGGCCACGCAGCCGGCGAAGACCAGTCCCGCGGTGCGCAGGTCCACGGTGACCGCCAGCGCGCCGACGCCGACCACGGGCAGCGAGATCCCCACATAGGCGACGACGAAGAACGCCGAGATCGTGCCGCCGCGGTGCTCGGCCGGGGCCGCGTCGCCGACCAGGGTGAGCGCCGCGCGGAAGGCGAGCCCCTGACCGATGCCGCCGCACACGGCGCCCGCGACGAGCAGGGCCGGCGACTTCGCCAGCAGCGAGGAGGCGACCAGTGCGAGGCCCACGACCAGCACCCCGCAGCCCGCGGGCAGCGCCCGGGGTGCGCCGATCCGCCGGGTCAGCGACTGCCCGAGCGTCGAGGCGGCGAACACCGTGAACACGATCGCGCCCGCCACCGCGTGGTTGGTGACGCCGAGGTTCCGGGCGGCGAAGCTGGGGGCGACCGCGGTGAACAGCCCCAGCAGCGAGAACCCGGCGAACGCCGCCAGCGCGGCGGGGGCGAAGACGCCCTTCACCTCGGCGGGCACCCGCACCCCCTGCGGCCGCAGCGGCGGCCTGGGCCGGGGGCGGTCCACCGTCTCCGGCAGCGACCACGCCACCGCCGCCGCGACCGCCACCAGACCCAGGTGCGTCCAGAACGGCCAGTCCAGGGGTCGGGAGGTGTACTGGGCGAGCACCCCGGACAGCAGCGGCCCGCAGCCGAGCCCGCCCATGTTGGCCGCGGTGGCAGCGAAACCGGCCCGCCCCTGCTGCCCCGGCCCGGCCAGTTCGAGGACGGCGGCGGTGGCGGCGCCGCTCAGCAGCCCGGCCGCCCCACCGGAAAGCACCCGGCCCGCGAACAGCAGCGGCAGCCCGTCCTCCAGCAGGAAGCAGCCGGCGCTGGCCGCCGACAGGGCCATGGCGCACAGCAGCACCGGCCGGCGGCCCAGCGTGTCGGAGAAGTCCCCGGCCAGCACCAGCACCGTGATGACGGCGACCGCGTAGACCGCGAACACCACCGTCACCATCAGCTCCGAGAAGCCGATCTGCTCCTGGTAGAGGCCGTAGAGCGGGGTGGGCAGGGTCGTGCCGGCCATGCCGATCGCGAAGACCAGGGCCGCGGCGAGGTAGCCGGGGTGCGACCGTGCAGGGGATGTTGCGGCGGTGTCCTGACGAACGATCATCCCGTCACCCTACGGGGGCGGGGGCCCGGCCGGCGGGCCCCCGGCGCCGGCGGGCGCCGGTACCGGGGGCACGGCCGTGCGGGTGCGCGGGTGCGCGTTCAACCGGTGAGCGGGATGGTGACCTCCCGGGCCAGGCCCGGCCGGCCCTCGGTGTAGGTCAGGGTCACCTCGGTGAACCGCTTGCGGTCCGGCTGCTTCTCCCACACGTCGGCCCGGTCGAGCCGGACGGTCACCGGGTAGGAGCGGAAGGTGCCGGCGGCGCAGTACGGCCGGCAGTCGTTCACCACGTTGACGCCCCGGCCCTCGGCCCGGTCCGGGCCCCAGGACGTCCAGCGCAGTCCGGTCAGCCGGCTGTTGCCGTCGCCGCAGGCCAGGATGTAGTCGCCCGGGCGGACCTGGCCCTCGGCGGCGCAGTCCACCGCGACCGTCTCCGAGACGGGCTGGGCGGGCGCCTGGTTGGCTGTCGCGGACGCCGGCACCACCGCGGCCGTGAGACCGGCGGCGGCCAGAAGCGTGAGCGTCGTCCGGAAGGTCTGTCGCTGCATGTCGGCTCCCAGCGGCTCGTCCCCGAAGTCGTGCCCGGTACCGCCTGTTCGATCGCGGCCGGCGCCGGGCAGGGTCCCTGCACTGTCCACGACGGTACGGCCGCCGCCGGCGGTCCACCACCCGGACGGGTGAACGCCCAGGTGAGAGGCCGGGGCGGCGGCCCCGCGGCACACCCGTGGGAAACCGGGGCGGCGGCCGCGGCGCACCCGCCGGGCGATCAGCGCAGCACGGCGCAGACCGCGTCCTCCTGCACCGCGCGCACCTTCGCCAGCAGCGCCGGCTTCAGGGTCTTGTTGGTCTGGGTGCTGATCGAGAACGTCAGCGAGCGCTTGCCGTCCTTGGTGGCCGCGGCGAACTGGGTGTAGCCGGGGAAGTTGCCGGTGTGGCCGTACACCGTGCCGCAGCGGGTGGTGTACCGGAACAGCGCCAGCCCGGTCGCGTTGACACCCGGTCCGGCCGGCTCGGACGCGCCCTCGCGGAAGGTGTACTGCGCCGCGCGGGCCTTGCCCGAGACCAGCGCCCCGCCCGCGTAGCCCCGCACGAACCGGTGGAAGTCCCGGGGGGTGGCCACCAGGCCGCCGGACGCCCACACCCCGGACGCGCTCAGCACCTCGCTGAGGTCCTCCGGCGCGGCCGGCGGGTCCACCTCGTAACCGTGCAGATACGGCTCCCGCAGCCGGTAGCCGCTCGGCAGGACGGTCTCCCGCAGATCCAGCGGGCGGTAGACCAGGCGGTCCAGCAGCTCCTCGTACGGCCGGCCGGTCACCGCCTCGGCCATCAGCGCCACCGCGATGTTGTCCGAGTTGGAGTACCGGTAGCGGCTGCCGGGGGTGAAGCCCAGCGGCTGGTCGGCGACGAAGTCCAGCAGCCTGCGCGAGTCGAACCGGCGGCGCGGGTCGGCCAGCACCAGCCGCTGGAACTCCGCGTCGGTGGTGTAGTCCGGCAGCCCGCTGGTGTGGTTGAGCAGTTGGCGCAGCGTCACCTTCGCCCAGGCCTTCGGCAGCCTGGGCAGCACCCGGCCCAGGGTGTCGTCGAGCCGCAGCTCGCCCTGCTCGACCAATTGCAGCGACACCGCACCGGAGTACATCTTGGACGCGCTGGCCAGCCGCATCGCGTCGCCGGGGCTGGGCCGCCGGTCGGTGCCCAGCTCGGCGGTGCCGGCGGTGAGCACCCGGCGCTCGCCGTCCCGCTGGAGCACCGTGATCACCCCGGGCGGCCCGCCGGCGGTGCGCACCAGCGCCTCCAGCTTCCCGCGCAGGGCGTCGTCCTGCGGGCCCGCCGGAGCCGGGGCGGCGGCGACCGCGGTGGCCGCCAGCGCCGCGGCGGCGGTCAGCAGCGCCACGGCGGGCCGGACGGGCCTTCGCCGGGCGCCGGCGCGGACGAGGGAACGAGGAGACAGCAGCATGGCCGGTTCCTTCCGGTGCGGCCCGCCGGCGGCGGCCCTCCGCCGCCCCGGCCGGGCGATACGCGCACCAGCCTCACCCGCCCCCGCGTCCCCGTCCCCGCGTGCTGCGCCAACCGGTCCAACGG
>NZ_PVLV01000220.1 GCF_002982015.1 Streptomyces solincola | reverse complement strand
GCGGCCGGGGCCGGCGCGGCATCCGCTTCGGCTACGGCTACGGCTACGGCCTCGGCTTCGGCCGCGGCCTCCGCCGCGCGCTCCTCGGCGGCCTCGACCTCGGCCACCTCCTCGTCGCCGGGGGCGGCCTCGAAGGGCTCGCCGAGGTAGGCGGCGATGACGCGCTCGTCGCTCTGGACGACGGAGGGGGTGCCCTCGATGAGCTTCTGGCCCTGGACCAGGCAGGCGACCCGGTCGCAGAGGTTGAAGATGAAGCGCATGTCGTGCTCGATGACGAGGACGGCGATGCCCTGGTCGCGGATGGCGAAGATCAGCTCTTCGGCGGCCCGGGTCTCCTGCGGGTTCATGCCGGCGGTGGGCTCGTCGAGCAGGAGCAGGCCCGGCTCGCTGGCCAGTGCGCGGGCGATCTCCAGCTTGCGCTGCTCGCCGTAGGGGAGGTTGCGGGAGAGGTGCTCGGCCTTCTTGTCCAGGCCGACGAACTCCAGCAGCTCCATGGCCCTTTCGCGGGAGGCGGCTTCGGCCTTGTGGAAGCCGGGGCCGCGCAGGAGGGCGGACCAGAGGCCCTCCTTGGTGCGGGTGTGCCGTCCGACGAGGACGTTCTCCAGCACGGTCATGTTGCTGAAGAGGCGGATGTTCTGGAAGGTGCGGGCGATGCCGGCCGCGGTGACCTTGAAGGACTTGGGCGGCAGGACGGTGCCCTTGTAGCGGACCTCTCCCTCGGTGGGGATGTAGAGGCCGGTGAGGCAGTTGAAGAAGGTGGTCTTGCCGGCGCCGTTGGGGCCGATGAGGCCGACGATCTCGCCGCTGTTGACGGTGAGGTCGACGTCGCGGACGGCGGTGAGGCCGCCGAAGCGCATGGTGACGCCGCGGGCGTCGAGCACGGTCTCGGTCGCCTTCCCGGCCGGGGCCGGGACGCCGTTGTCGATGGTGGTGGTGGTCATGGCGTCAGGCACCTGCCTTCGTGAGCGTGGCGGGCGCTTCGTCCTTCTCGTGGAACTCGAGCTGGTTGCGGCGGTTGGCGACGATTCCCTCGGGGCGGAAGCGCATCAGCAGGATCAGCGCCAGACCGAAGGCGAAGAGCTGGTAGTCGGCGAGGAACTGGAGCTTGGCCGGGATGAGGAAGAGCAGCGCGCCGCCGATGAGGGGTCCGCTGATGGTGCCCATGCCGCCGAGGACGACGGCGGCGAGCAGGAAGGCGGAGTTGGGCGGGACCGCGTGGGCGAACTGGTACTGCTCGGGTGTCACGGTGTAGGTGACGTGCGCCTGCACCGCGCCGGCGAGACCGGCCAGGGTCGCGCCCAGGGCGAAGGCGATCAGCTTGACCCGGAAGCCGTTGATGCCCATGGCGAGCGCCGCGGTCTCGTCCTCACGGATGGCCACCCACGCCCGCCCGATGCGGGACTCGGCCGAGCGCCGGAAGACCACGACCACGATGAGGGTGACCAGCAGCATCAGGAACAGGTAGTTGGCGAACCGGCCCAGGGTGAACCCGGCGATGCTGTGCTCGGCGCCGAAGTCGAAGCCGAAGATGTTCAGGTTCGGGATCGAGGAGATGCCGTTGGAGCCGTTGGTGATGTCGGGTCCGGAGGTGCCGTCCAGGTTGAGCACGGCGATGCGGAAGATCTCACCGAAGCCGAGGGTGACGATGGCCAGGTAGTCGCCGCGCAGCCGCAGGGTCGGGGCGCCGATCAGGACGCCGAAGACCATGGAGGTGGCGGCGCCGATGAGCATGGCCGCCCAGAACGGCAGGTGGACGCCGAAGGGGGACGACGGCGAGCCGGAGACCATGGCGGCCGCGTAGGCGCCGACGCCGAGGAAGGCGACGTAGCCGAGATCGAGCAGGCCGGCCAGGCCGACGACGATGTTCAGGCCCAGGGCGACGGTGGCGAAGATGAGGATGTTGACGCCGATGGTGGCGTACTGGTCGTCGCTCTGGGTGAAGGGGAAGGCTGCGGCGGCGACGAACGCTCCGACCATGGTGACGTTGCGGTGCCGCGCGGTCAGGGCGGCGACGCGGCCGACGAGGCCGGCCTTGCCGAGGGCCGCGGCGCCGAGGCCGGCGGTGACGAGGAAGCCGAGGAACAGCTCGTCGTACTCGGTGGTGATGCCGTAGGTGAAGACGAGCAGTCCGAGGGCGAGGACGGCGGCGATGATCAGGATCTCGGCGTAGCCGGGGAGCCTGCGGGCCGGCGCGGGGGTGCGCTGCGCGGCGAAGCCGCCCTTGAACAGCGTCCAGAAGTTGGACAGTTCGCGCTTGAGGTCGTCCCAGGCGCCGTCCTCGGGGTCGGCGGGCTGGGTGGCCGGCCGCTCGAAGGGCAGGGCGAGGGCGCCGATGAGGGCGACCAGGGTGACGGCCATGGCGACGAAGCCGCCGGGCTCCAGGTTGACCAGGCCGCCGAGCTGGGCGCTGATGGCCAGCGCGGTGTACCAGGCGGTGGCGAACGCGGCGATGGCGGAGAGCTTGATCGCCGCGTCGGCGCCGGCCGGCGCCAGCCAGTTCAGACCTTTGACGCCGTAGGAGGCGAGGCCGAACAGGGTGGTCAGGGCGCCGCCGACCAGGACGAGCCATTGCAGGCCGCCGGGGTAGCCGTAGACGGTCAGGTCGCCGGGGAAGGCGGAGGTCCAGGTCCAGGCCAGGAAGGCGGAGACGACCGTGAGGACGCCGCCGCCGGTGGCGGTGGCCCGGGCGACGCCCGTGGGGATGTTGACGAAGGCGGTGCGCGCGGGCGCGGCCGGGGTGATGGGGGTGTCCGCTGCGGTGGCGGTCTGTGTGGTCATGGTGGTCACGCCCTGTCCGCGACGCGCTCGCCCAGGAGGCCCTGGGGCCGGAAGAGCAGCACGAGGATGAGAAGTACGAACGCCCAGGCGTTGGCCCAGGACTGGCCGCCGAGCTGTTCCATGCCGGGGATGTGGTTGACGTAGGCGGAGGCCAGGGTCTCGGCGACGCCGAGGACGAGGCCGCCGATCATCGCGCCGTAGATGTTGCCGATGCCGCCGAGGACGGCCGCGGTGAACGCCTTCAGGCCCAGCAGGAAGCCCATCCGGAACTGCACTTCGCCGTACTTCAGGCCGTAGGCGACGGCGCCGATGGCGGCGAAGGCCGCGCCGAGGGCGAAGGCGACCACGATGATGCGGTCGGTGTTGATGCCCATCAGCTTGGCGGTGTCCGGGTCCTGCGCGGTGGCCTGCATGCCGCGGCCGGTGCGGGTGCGCATGACGAAGTAGCCGAGGATCACCATCGAGACGGGAGCGGCTATCAGCAGGAAGACGTCACCGGTCTGGATGGTGATGGGACCCAGGTGGAAGGGGCCGCCGGGGATCTCGGGGAAGGTACGGGAGGACTTGGCCTCCGGGTACCAGGCCCACACGGCCTGCTGGAGGGCCAGCGAGAGGCCGATGGCGGTGATGAGGGGCGCGAGCCGTGGTCCGCCTCGAAGTGGTCGGTAGGCGAAGAACTCCGCTCCGACGGCGACGAGGACGGCGACCAGGACGGCGCCTATGAGCATCAGGGGCAGGGCGATCCACAGGGTGGTGCCGCCGGGGAGCAGCAGCCAGACCGAGAGGGCGCCGAAGCCGCCGATCATGAAGATCTCGCCGTGGGCGAAGTTGATGAGCTGGACGATGCCGTAGACCATCGTGTAGCCAATGGCGACCAGGCCGTACATGGATCCCAGTAGCAGGCCGTTGACCAGCTGTTGCGGCAGTTCGTTCACCGCAGGTCCTCCGAGGTGTGTGCGGATGTGACACCGCGCGGGGCGCCTGGTGCGGCGCCCCGCGCGGCCTGAGGGGTGTTACGGAGTGGGGACCAACTGGTTCAGCCGAGGGTGCCGGACTTCACCGGGGCCCACGCGCCGCCCTTGTACTGGTAGACGGTCAGCTGCTTGTTGGTGGTGTCGCCGAACTCGTCGAAGGAGACCTTGCCGGTCACACCGTCGAAGGAGACGCTCTGGAGGGCCTCGATGACCTTGGCGCGGGCGTCGGTCGGGAGCTTGCCGTCGTTGTCCTCGGCGACCTTCTTGACGGCCTCGATGATCGACCAGGCGGCGTCGTAGGAGTAGCCGCCGTAGGCCTCGAAGGCCTCCTTGTAGCCCTCGGCCTTGTAGTTCGCGACGAACTCCTTGGCGGAGGGGAGGGTGTCCAGCGGCGCGCCGACGGAGGTGGCGAGGTCACCCTCGCCCTCCTTGCCGGAGAGCTTGATGAAGTCGGCGCTGTAGATGCCGTCGCCGCCGACCAGCGGGATCTTCGCGCCGGCCTTCTTGATCTGCTTGCTCAGCGGACCGGCGGCCGGGTACTCGCCGCCGTAGTACACCGCGTCGGCCTTGGAGGCCTTGATCTTGGTGACGACGGAGGAGAAGTCCTTGGTCTCCGGGTCCACGTGGTCGGTGCCCGCGATGGTGCCGCCGAGCTTGGTGAACTCCGCCTTGAAGGTGCCCGCGAGGCCGGCGCCGTAGGTCTTCTTGTCGTCGATCAGGAAGACCTTCTTCTTCTTCGCGTCGTTGAAGAGGTACTGCGCGGCGAAGGGGCCCTGGATGGCGTCGGTGGTCGCGGTGCGGAAGTACGACTTGTACGGGCGCGCCTTGGTGCCGCCGTTCCAGTCCGGGCCCTGGCTCAGGGTCGGGCTGGTGTTGGCCGGGGAGACCTGGGCCAGTTTGGCGTCGTCGAAGACCTTCTGCATCGACTCGGCGACGGAGGAGTTCAGCGGGCCGACGACGCCCATGACCTGCTTGTCGGCCACGAACTTGGTGGCGTTCTGCTGGCCGGAGGAGGGCTGCGCCTGGTCGTCCAGCGCCTCGACCTTGAAGGTCACGCCGTCGACGACCTTGTCCTTGTTGGCCTGCTTGGCGGCCAGGTCGACCGAGTTCTTGATGCCGAGCCCCAGGGCGGAGAGGTCACCGGTCAGCGGGGCGTCGATGCCGATGACGACGGTCGTGCCGCCGCCGCCTTCCGAGCCTCCACCGGCATTGTCGTCGCGCGAACCGCAAGCGGTGAGGGTCAGCGCTCCGGTGGTGAGCACTGCGGTGAGCATGAACAACGAACGCTGTCGCACGAAGGGGTCCTTTCCCTGGCGCGGTCTCCTCGGCTTGAGGAGCCGTTGCGAGCGCCGGGCCGTACGTGTGGATGGGTACAGCCGTGAACTGACGCGCCCGGCGGCGCGGTGACTGGCCGTGACTCTAAGCGCAGCCGGGGCGGGTCCGGGAGCGCCATCGGCAGGATGTGACTCTCTTGTTATGCCGTGGCCAAACGTTTCCGGTGAGTGGTGCCTACATCTGTCGGTCCCGGCGGGGTGTTCTTCTCACATAGTGAGAACGCCCAGTTCTGCTAAGGCCCTTGAGGCGATCACACTCCTTACGTGGCGGCTCCCGTGCGGGCGTCACGGCCATGCGCCGCCGCGCCCGCGCTGCGCTCCCCGCGCCGTCCGGCGCACCGGTTCCCCGCTCCGGCGATGGTCACTCAGCGTTATGAAAACGGGTGCGGGTGGGTCGGTCCGCCATGGGTTCGGCGGGGCCGCCGAGGGTCCGCTCCCGCACCTTCCGGCCGCCCCCCGGCCGCCCTCGTGCCGGGCCGGCCGGTCCGCTCCGTCCGCGCCGCCTGTCCGGTTCGCCCCCTCCGCGCACCCCGTCGCGAAGGTCCCGTCACGCACGTCCGGCCGGCCCTCGAAATGCTCCCGGCCGAAGTCCCTTCAGAAGCGCCGGAACTGCGTCCGACGTGCGCAGTGTCCGCTGAGCGGCACTCGGGATCCGTTAGCTGAAATGGGCTGCGCTGGGCGGTAGTTGACGTAGGAGGCGCGGGTGGCCCCGCAGGCTCGCCGAAGGCCCCTGGTGGCGTGTCGCGGTGACGCGCCCCAGCCGGGCGGCGTACCGCCGCCCGACCCGCGTCGAGGGGTCCCCGAGGCTCCCGCCGCCCGGCCTCCGCCATCCACTGCGGGCCCCAACTGTGCGTGAACGGTGTGTGATTGGTGAGCACGGTCCCCACTCGGTGGTGTGCCTGGGCAGGGCCGCCCGGCCCCCTCCGCCGCCCGCCGGGGCCTCGCGCGGCCCCGGCCGCCCGGCAGTCGGGGACAGGCCCCGCACCGGGGTGTGGTCGGCCCGCACCGGACCCCGGCCGCACCGGCCGTACGCCCGAGTCGCCGCGCTCCCCGTGGAAGCCGCCCGAGCCGGCATCGGACCTGCCCATGGCGGCCCGCGGCCCCGCCATCCGTCTGCCGGGGGCCGGGTGCCGGGACCCGGCCCACCGCGACGGACAGCGACGATCACCGCCGACGGCGGATGCGTCCCGCACCCCGGCGCTCGGCCGCGCGGTAAGGAGCATGAACGGAGAGCGCGGCTGTACGAGGCCGCCGACCGCGCCCCCGCCGCACCCGGACCACGCATGCCGCTCGACGACGACCAGGCGGTCACGCCCCCACTCGACGCGCGAGAGCCGACCCCACCAGGCCCGGCACCGCTCGTACGCGCCGCGCCGGGCCCCGCAGGCGACCGACGCAGCCAGGCGAACGCCCCGGCTCGGGTGGCGCCCCGGCCGCGCGGTGGTCGTCTCGGCTCGCGGTGGTCGTCCCGGCTTCGGAGAGGCGCTCAGGCCGGCAGTGGTCGTCCCGGCCGAGCGGAGCCGCTCTGGCTCATCGAGGTGTCCCGGCCGCGCGAAGGCGTCCCGGCCGCGGGGAGCCGCTCGGGCCATCAGAGGCCCCCGGTTCGCGACGGCGCCCCGGTCGGGGGTGGTCGTCCCGGCCGCGCGGAGGCGCTCGGGCCATCAGAGGCCTCCCGGCCCGCAGCGGTCACCCCGGCCCGCCGTGCTCATCCCGGCCCGCCGTGCTCATCCCGGCCCGCAGCGGTCACCCCTGCCTTCGAAGGTCTCCCGGCCGAGCGAAGGCTCCCCGGCCCTCGGTGGCACCCCTGTTCGCGGTGGTCGCTCCGGTTCGCCGGGGGTGGCGGTGGTGGTCAGCTTGCCGCGTCAGGGCCCGCGGTCGGGACGTGCTCGGCGTCCCTGGGGGCCAGCTCGCGCAGCAGGCAGGTGAGGCGGGCGGTGCAGACCCGGCGGTCCTGCTCGTCGGTGATGACGATCTCGTACGTGGCGGTGGAGCGGCCCCGGTGGACGGGCGTCGCGGTGCCGGTGACCAGGCCGCCGCGGACGCCCCGGTGGTGGGTGCAGTTCAGGTCCACGCCGACCGCGATCCTGGACGGGCCGCCGTGCAGCATCGAGCCGACCGAGCCGAGGGTCTCGGCGAGCACCGCGGACGCGCCGCCGTGCAGCAGTCCGTACGGCTGGGTGTTGCCCTCGACCGGCATGGTGCCGACCACGCGCTCGGCGGACGCCTCGCGGATCTCCACGCCCATCCGGGTGCCGAGGTCGCCCGCCGAGAACAGCGCGGGCAGGTCGACGCCGAGCGCCGCGTACTCGTCGAGGACTTCCTGCGGGAACTGCGGGGACGCCACCTGTGTCTGCTCGCCCATGGGGCCGGTCTCCGTTCGTCGTCGTACGGATCTCGTCTCGCACGGTCCCGGTCTCTCCTGCGGACGCGGTCCCGTACGGATCTCGTTTCGCGAGGTGCGCCTGAGCGAACGCTTAGGCGGGAGCCGATTGTTCCAGACGGACGATGACGGACTTGCTGGCGGGGGTGTTGCTGACGTCGGCGGTGGAGTCCAGCGGCACCAGGACGTTGGTCTCCGGGTAGTAGGCGGCGGCGCAGCCCCGGGCGGTGGGGTAGTGGACCACCCGGAAGCCGGGGGCGCGGCGCTCGGCGCCGTCGCTCCACTCGCCGACCAGGTCCGCCAGGTCGCCGTCGGCGAAGCCCAGGGCGCGGGCGTCCTCGGGGTGGACCAGCACCACCCGGCGGCCGCCCTTGATGCCGCGGTAGCGGTCGTCCAGGCCGTAGATCGTGGTGTTGTACTGGTCGTGCGAGCGCAGGGTCTGCAGCAGCAGCCGGCCCTCGGGGACCCGCGGGTACTCCACCGGCGCGGCGGTGAAGTTGGCCTTGCCGGTGCGGGTGGGGAAGCGGCGCTCGTCGCGCGGGGCGTGCGGCAGGGCGAAGCCGCCGGGGCGGGCGGCCCGCGCGTTGAAGTCCTCGAAGCCGGGGATGACCCGGGCGATCCGGTCGCGGATGGTCCCGTAGTCCCGCTCGAAGTCCTCCCAGGGGGTGGCGGAGGTCGCGCCGAGCACGGCGCGGGCCAGCCGGGCGACGATGGCCGGCTCGGAGAGCAGGTGCGGGCTCGCCGGCGCCAGGTTGCCCCGGGAGGCGTGCACCAGGCCCATGGAGTCCTCGACGGTGACGAACTGCCTGCCGCCCGCCTGCACGTCCTTGTCGGTGCGGCCCAGCGTGGGCAGGATGAGCGCCCGGGCGCCGGTGACCGCGTGCGAGCGGTTCAGCTTGGTGGAGACGTGCACGGTCAGCCGGGCGCGCCGGATCGCGGCCTCGGTGACCTCGGTGTCCGGGGTGGCGGCGACGAAGTTCCCGCCCATGGCGAAGAAGACCTTCGCCTCGCCGTCGCGCAGCGCCCGGATGGCGCGCACGGTGTCGTAGCCGTGGTGGCGGGGGCTGCTGATCCCGAACTCCCTGTCCAGGGCGTCCAGGAAGGCGGGGGCGGGCCGTTCGAAGATGCCCATGGTGCGGTCGCCCTGGACGTTGGAGTGGCCGCGCACCGGGCAGACCCCGGCGCCGGGGCGGCCGATCGCGCCGCGCAGCAGCAGGAGGTTGACCACCTCGCGGATGGTGGCGACGGCGTGCTTGTGCTGGGTCAGGCCCATCGCCCAGCAGACGATGGTGCGCCGGGAGGCCAGGATCATCTCCAGCGCCCGCTCGACGTCGGCGCGGGCCAGACCGGTGGCGGCCAGCGTCTCGTCCCAACCGGCGGCCTTCGCGGCGGCGGCCAGCTCGTCGTAACCATGGGTGTGCTCGGCGACGAAGGCCTCGTCCACCGCGCCCTCGGTGTCGATGACCAGCTTGTTGAGCAGGCGGAAGAGGGCCTGGTCGCCGCCGATGCGGATCTGCAGGAACAGGTCGGTGAGCGAGGCGCCCTTCAGCATGCCGCGCGCCGTCTGCGGGTTCTTGAACTTCTCCAGCCCGGCCTCGGGCAGCGGGTTGACCGAGATGATCTTCGCCCCGGCGGCCTTGGCCTGCTCCAGCGCGGAGAGCATCCGGGGGTGGTTGGTGCCCGGGTTCTGCCCGGCGACGATGATCAGGTCGGCCTGGTGCAGGTCCTCCAGGGAGACGCTGCCCTTGCCTATGCCGATGGTCTCGGTGAGCGCCGAGCCGGAGGACTCGTGGCACATGTTGGAGCAGTCGGGGAGGTTGTTGGTGCCGAACTCGCGGGCGAAGAGCTGGAGCAGGAACGCGGCCTCGTTGCTGGTGCGGCCGGAGGTGTAGAAGACGGCCTCGTCGGGGGAGCCGAGCGCGCCCAGCTCCTCGGCGATGATCGCGAAGGCCCGCTCCCAGGTCACCGGCTCGTAGTGCGCGGCGCCCTCCGCCGCGTACACCGGCTCGGTGATCCGACCCTGCTGCCCCAGCCAGTACCCGCTGCGGCCGGCCAGGTCGGCGATGGGGTGGTCGGCGAAGAACGCGGGCGTCACCCGGCGCAGGGTGGCCTCCTCGGCGACGGCCTTGGCGCCGTTCTCGCAGAACTCCGCGACATGCCGCTTCTCGCCCTCGGGCCAGGCGCAGCCGGGACAGTCGAAGCCGTCCTTCTGGTTGACCTTGAGCAGGGTCCGGGCGGCGCGGGCCAGACCCATCTGCTCCCGGGACATCCGCAGGGTGTGGCCCACGGCGGGCAGCCCGGCGGCCGCGTGCTTCGGCCCGCTGATCCGCGGGGCGTCCTGGACCGGGTCCCCGGTGGGCGGCTTGCTGGCCATCGCGCTCCCCCTTGAGCTCGTACGGGCTGCCGCGGCGCCGCGGCACTTCCGGCACCACTGCATTCGATACTGTCACGCGTCACTGACAGCGACCCTCCCCAGCCCGCCCCGCGGGCCGGTGGCGAGGCGGTCCGGTCGGGATTGTCAGTGCGGCGTGGCAGGATCGGAACCGTGGCCGAGACAGCATCGAAGAAGACCGACGACACCCGTCCGCGCCTGCTCCTCATGGACGGGCACTCCCTGGCGTACCGGGCGTTCTTCGCCCTGCCTGCGGAGAACTTCACCACCGCGAGCGGTCAGACGACCAACGCGATCTACGGCTTCGCCTCGATGCTCGCCAACACGTTGCGTGACGAGGCGCCCACGCACTTCGCGGTGGCGTTCGACGTCTCCCGCAAGACGTGGCGCTCGGCGGACTTCCCCGAGTACAAGGCGAACCGCTCCTCCACCCCGGACGAGTTCAAGGGCCAGGTCGAGCTGATCGGCGAGCTGCTCGACACGATGAACGCGGTCCGCTTCGCGGTGGACGGCTTCGAGGCCGACGACATCATCGCCACCCTCGCCACCCAGGCTGAGGCGGCCGGCTTCGAGGTCCTGATCGTCACCGGCGACCGGGACTCCTTCCAGTTGGTCTCCGACCACGTCACCGTGCTCTACCCCACCAAGGGCGTCTCCGAGCTGACCCGCTTCACCCCCGCGAAGGTCCAGGAGAAGTACGGCCTCACGCCCGCCCAGTACCCGGACTTCGCCGCCCTGCGCGGCGACCCGTCGGACAACCTCCCCGGCATCCCCGGCGTCGGCGAGAAGACCGCCACCAAGTGGATCAACCAGTTCGGCACCTTCGCCGAGCTGGTCGAGCGGGCCGACGAGGTCAAGGGCAAGGTCGGCCAGGCGCTGCGCGACCACCTGGAGGCGGTGAAGATGAACCGCCACCTCACCGAGCTGGTCCGGGACGTCGAGCTGCCCAAGGCCGTCGCCGAGCTGGAGCGCGCCGCCTACGACCGCACCGCCCTCAAGGGCTTCCTGGAGGTCCTGGAGATCCGCAACCCGAGCCTGCGGGACCGGCTGCTCGCCGTGGACCCGGGCGCCGAGGCCGACGAGGAGCCGCCGCCGGCCGCCGGGATCGAGCTGGACGGCTCGGTGCTGCACTCCGGTGAGCTGGCCCCCTGGCTGGAGCGCCACGGGCAGCAGCCGCTCGGCATGGCCACCGTCGCCACCTGGGCGCTGGGCAGCGGCAGCGTCAGCGAGGTGGCGCTGGCCGCGGCCGGGGGAGAGGCCGCCTGGTTCGACACCACCCAGCTCGACGAGGCCGACGAGCGGGCCTTCGCGGGCTGGCTCGCCGACCCGGCCCGCCCCAAGGTGCTGCACAGCGCCAAGGAGGCGCTGCGGGTCTTCCCCGAGCACGGCTGGGACATCCAGGGCATCACCATGGACACCGCGCTCGCCGCCTACCTGGTCAAGCCCGGCCGGCGCTCCTTCGCGCTGGACGCGCTGTCGGTGGAGTACCTGCACCGCGAGCTGGCCCCCGCCGCCGCGGACGGGCAGCTCGCCTTCGGCTCGGAGGACGAGCAGGCCGAGGCGGACGCCCTGATGTCCCAGGCCCGCGCCGTGCTCGACCTCGGCGACGCGTTCGGCGACAAGCTCACGGAGGTGGGCGCCGCCGAGCTGCTGCACGACGTCGAACTGCCCACCTCACTGCTGCTGGCCCGCATGGAGCGGCACGGCATCCGCGCCGACCGGGCCCATCTGGAGGCCATGGAGCAGCAGTTCGCCGGCGCGGTCCAGCAGGCCGTCAAGGAGGCGCACGCCTCGGTCGGCCACGAGTTCAACCTCGGCTCGCCCAAGCAGCTCCAGGAAGTCCTCTTCGGCGAGCTGAACCTCCCCAAGACCAAGAAGACCAAGACCGGGTACACCACCGACGCCGACGCCCTGGCCTGGCTGGCCGCCCAGACCGAGCACGAGCTGCCGGTCATCATGCTCCGCCACCGCGAGCAGGCCCGGCTGCGCTCCACCGTCGAGGGCCTGATCAAGACCATCGGCGCCGACGACCGCATCCACACCACCTTCAGCCAGACCGTCGCCGCCACCGGCCGGCTCTCCTCCACCGACCCCAACCTCCAGAACGTCCCGGTCCGCACCGACGAGGGCCGCGCCATCCGGCACGGCTTCGTCGTCGGCGAGGGGTACGAGGCGCTGATGACCGCCGACTACAGCCAGATCGAGCTGCGGGTGATGGCCCACCTCTCCGAGGACGCGGGCCTGATCGAGGCGTTCACCTCCGGCGAGGACCTGCACACCACGGTCGCCTCCCAGGTCTTCTCGGTCCCCGAGTCGGCCGTCGACGCCGAGATGCGCCGCAAGATCAAGGCCATGTCCTACGGCCTGGCGTACGGGCTCTCCGCGTTCGGCCTGTCCCAGCAGCTCTCGATCGAGGCGGGCGAGGCCCGGGCGCTGATGGACACCTACTTCGAGCGGTTCGGCGGGGTGCGCGACTACCTGCGCCGGGTCGTCGACGAGGCCCGCGCCACCGGATACACCGAGACTATGCTCGGCCGCCGCCGGTACCTCCCCGACCTCAACAGCGACAACCGCCAGCGCCGCGAGGCCGCCGAGCGGATGGCGCTGAACGCCCCCATCCAGGGCACCGCCGCCGACATCGTCAAGGTCGCCATGCTCCGCGTCGACCGGGCGCTCACCGAGGCCGGGCTCACCTCCCGGATGCTGCTCCAGGTGCACGACGAGATCGTGCTGGAGCTGGCCCCCGGCGAGCGCGAGCGGGTCGAGGAGATCGTCCGCCGCGAGATGTCCGACGCCGTGCACCTGCGCGCCCCGCTGGACGTCTCCGTCGGCGTCGGCCCCGACTGGGAGTCCGCCGCGCACTGAGCCGACCCGCCCGCAAGCCCGTCCGGTGGCCCGCCTTGGCGGCGATCCTCCCGCGAGGACCGCCGCCAGGGGGCGCCGCGCCGGACCGCCGCGGGCCGGCGCCGGGGGCCCCGTCTACGGTGGCCGGCTCACCAGCCGCCGGCGGCGTCCGGGCGGCGGGTGCGGGCGGCCGCGACGCGGACGGCCACGGCGTACAGCACCACGCCCGCCGCCAGCCCGCTGCCCGCGCCGAAGCAGACGGTCGGCGCGATGTCCAGCGGCGACTCGATCCGCCCCCAGTACGCGTAGTACCGCAGGAAGCGGTGCACGACGCCGACCGCCGCACACAGCCCCAGCAGCACCAGCGCCAGCCCGCGCCCGCGCCGCCCGAGGACCACCGCCCCGGCCGCCGCCTCCCCGGTAGCGGACCCGCCCCGCCGCTCCCGCAGCGCCCGCTCCCCGAACCCCCCCAGCAGCACCAGCGCGGCGCCCGAACTCCCGTACTTCAAACTGGTGTAAAACG
>NZ_PVLV01000021.1 GCF_002982015.1 Streptomyces solincola | reverse complement strand
GCCGGTCGCTCAGGAGGCGCGTTTGCGGGAGGCGGTCTTGGTGGCGGTCTTGGCAGCCGTCTTCTTCGCGGCCGGCTTCGACTCGGAACCGGCGGCGGACTTGGACGCGGCCTTGGCGGAGGTGGACTTGGACGCGGCCTTGGACGCGGTCGACTTGGACGAGGCGGACTTGGCGGGGGTCTTCTTCGCGACCGGCTTGGTGTCGGCGGACTTGGTGTCGGCGGACTTGGCGGCCGGTTTGGACGTTGACTTCTTCGCGGGCTGCTTGGACGCGGTCTTCCGGCCTGAAGCGGCGGCCGACTTCTTCGGCTCGCGCGCGGGGAGTTCGGTGACCGAGCCGCCGGCCCCTTCCTCGGCCGCGTCGGCGGCGGCGCCCTCGCCGCGCGCCTCGCGGGCCGCCCGGACACTGCCCTCCAGGGCGGCCATCAGGTCGATGACCTGGCCGCCGCGGTCGGCGCTCGGGGTCGGGGCGGGCTCCTCGACGCCCTCGGCCTTCGCGGCGATCATCTGCTCGACGGCCTCGCGGTAGTCGTCGTGGAGGGAGTCGAGGTCCACCTGCCCCAGGGTGTCCATCAGCGCGTCGGCCAGGTCCAGCTCGGCGTCCCGCACCTTGACGTCGCTGTCCGGGGCCACGCCCTCGGGGCGGCGGATCTCGTCCGGCCAGAGCAGCCCGTGCATCACGATGACGTCGTCGACGACCCGCAGCATGCCCAGCCGCTCCCGCCCGCGCAGGGCGAACTTGGCGACGGCGACGCGGTCGCTGCGTTTCAGCGCCTCGCGGAGCAGGGTGTACGGCTTGGCGGCCGGCACTCCGCTGGCGGAGAGGTAGTAGGCGGTGTCCATCTGCATGGGGTCGATCTCGGACGCGGCCACGAAGGAGACGATCTCGATGGTCTTGGCGGTCGGCAGCGGCAGCGCGGCCAGGTCCTCGTCGGTGATCGGGATCATGGTGCCGTCGGCCTCTTCGTACGCCTTGCCGATGTCGGCCGAGGTCACCTCCTGTCCGTCCAGTTCGCACACCTTGCGGTAGCGGATGCGCCCGCCGTCCTCGACGTGCACCTGACGGAAGGAGACGGACCGGTTCTCGGTCGCGTTCACCAGCTTGATGGGGATGCTGACGAGGCCGAACGAGATGGCGCCGTTCCAGATCGATCGCACCTTCCGCTCCTTATCGGGTGGAATCGAGTGAAATGAGTCGAAGGAAGTTGATAGCGCGTTTTTCGGGGATTCATATCGTATGACGCCGATCACGGAGGTGGAGGGGCGGCGGCTGGCCCTCAGCAATCTGGACAAGGTCATCCATCCGGCCACCGGGACGACCAAGGGCGAGCTGCTGCACTACTACGCGACGGTCGCGGACCTGCTCCTCCCGCATCTGCGCGACCGGCCGCTGTCGTTCCTGCGCTATCCGGACGGTCCGGACGGGCAGCTTTTCTTCACGAAGAACCCGCCGCCCGGCACGCCCGACTGGGTGAGGACCGCCCCGGTGCCGCGGTCGGAGGACCCCGGGGCGCGTCAGGTGCTGGTGTCGGACCTGCCGTCGCTGATGTGGGCGGCGAACCTGGTGGCCGAGCTGCACACCCCGCAGTGGCGGGCCGCGACACCCGCCGTCGCCGACCGCCTGGTGCTGGACCTGGACCCGGGGGCGCCCGCGACGGTGGTGGACTGCTGCCGGGTCGCCGGGTGGCTGCGGGAGCGGCTCGCCGCGGATGGCCTGGAGGCGTACGCCAAGACCTCGGGGGCCAAGGGTCTGCACCTGTACGCGGCGCTGGAGCCCGCCCCCTCGGAGCAGGTCTCCGCCTACGCGCGGCGGCTCGCGGTCGAGGCGGAGGCGGCGCTGCCGGGTGAGGTGGTGCACCGGATGGCGAAGGCGCTGCGGCCCGGGAAGGTGTTCGTGGACCACAGCCAGAACGCGGCCGCCAAGACCACCGCCGCCCCCTACACCCTGCGCGCCCGCACGCTGCCGGCCGTCTCGGCGCCGGTGACCTGGGAGGAGGTCGACGCCTGCCGGGACGCGCGGGAGCTGGTGTTCCTGCCCGGCGACATGCCGGCGCGGCTGCGGGAGCACGGCGACCTGCTGGCCCCGCTGCTCGACCCGGAGCGCGCGGGGCCGCTGCCGTGAGGGGGCTCGGGCCGCTGACGCCGCCGGTGCGGGTGGCGTTGGCCGAGACGGTCGGGTCGCTGCCGCGCGGGGCGGGGCTGGAGTACGAGCCGAAGTTCGACGGACACCGGATGGTGGTGTTCCGGCGGGAGGACGGCGTGGTGCTCCAGGCCCGCTCGGGGCGGATCGTCACCGCTGCCTTCCCCGACCTGGCGGAGGCCGCGCGGCTGCTGCCGGCCGGCACCGTGCTGGACGGGGAGGTGGTCGTCTGGCGGGAGGGGAGGATCGACTTCGCCGCCGTGCAGGGCCGGGCCGCCGCCACGCCCGGGCGCGCGCCGAGGCTGGCGGAGCGGCTCCCGGCCTCGTACGCCGCGTTCGACGTGCTCGGCGCGGACGGCGCGGACCTGCGGCCCCGGCGCTTCGAGGTGCGGCGGGAGAGGCTGGTGGAGCTGCTGGGGGCGCTGGGGCCGCCGTTGCAGGCCGTGCCGATGACCACCGACCCGGAGGTGGCGGCCGTCTGGTTCGAGACGCTGCCGGAGATCGGGGTCGAGGGGCTGGTCGTCAAGAAGCTGGACCAGCCGTACCGGCCGGGCGTACGGGCCTGGCGCAAGCTGCGGCACACCGACACCCGGGACGCGGCGGTGGTCGGCTTCACCGGGCCGGCCGAGCGGCCGGCGTCCCTGGTGGTGGTGCTGCCGGACGACGACACGCCGGTGGTCTCCAGTCCGCTGCCTCCGGCGCTGCGCTCCCGGGCGGGCGCGGCGCTGCGCCGGCTGCCGGCCGGCGGCCAGGCCACGGCGATGGCGGTCGGGCTCGGGGAGGTCGCCTACCGCGAGGTGGCGGCCGGGCTGCTCGCGGAGGTGGCGACGGGCACCACCCGGCACACGGTGACGACGGTGCTGCGGCTGCGGCCGCCGGAGGGCTGAGGGCTGACGGAGGGCTGAGGGCTGACGGAGGGC
>NZ_PVLV01000219.1 GCF_002982015.1 Streptomyces solincola | reverse complement strand
GGTGGGGATGGGGGGGGGACCCCGTCGTCGCCGCCGGGAGCGGGCTGCGGCGGTGCCTGCGGGGGGACGCCGGGGCGCTGCACGTGCCGCATCACCCGGGCGCCTTCCGGCTGCGCGCCGGCGCTGCCGCGGCCGTAACGCGGGCCGCGGTCCGCGCCGCGGTCGTTGGTCCGTCCCTCTGGCCAGTCATTCATTCCGACAGTGTGCAGGCCGCGTCCGGTCGGGTGACAGAGCGGGTGGGAGTTCGGGGCGGGCCTGTAGCGAAGCTGATGCAAATAAGGCCGGGTCTGTCCCGGAAGGCGCCCGGACGAGCCCCGCCGGCGTGAGTCCGCGCACAGGGGGCGCGATCGGGACGGGGGCCGGGCGGACCCCGGCATAAGGTGGACGGTATGACAGACCAGGTCACGCCCGAGGCGTCGGTTCCGGGCGCCCCGGAGGCCAAGCCCACCTCCGCGTCGCGCACCACGCTCAGCCACATCATGACCGGCAGCGACACCAACCTCCTCGGCACGGTGCACGGCGGCGTGATCATGAAGCTGGTGGACGACGCCGCCGGGGCGGTCGCGGGCCGGCACTCCGGCGGGCCCGCCGTCACCGCCTCCATGGACGAGATGGTCTTCCTTGAGCCGGTGCGGGTCGGGGACCTGGTCCATGTGAAGGCGCAGGTCAACTGGACCGGCCGGTCGAGCATGGAGGTCGGGGTGCGGGTGATGGCCGAGCGGTGGAACGAGTCCACCCCGGCCACCCAGGTCGGCAGCGCGTACCTCGTCTTCGCCGCCGTGGACGCGGACGGCAAGCCCCGCCCCGTACCGCCGGTGGTGCCGGAGACCGAGCGGGACAAGCGCCGCTACCAGGAGGCGCAGATCCGGCGCACGCACCGGCTCGCCCGCCGCCGGGCCATCAAGGAGCTGCGCGAGAAGCGCGCCGCCGAGGGCTTCGAGGACTGAGCCCGCCGGGGGAGTCCTACGAGCAGACGACCTGGTCTCCGGTGACCACGCCGAACTCGCCCTGGTAGGCGTTCTCCGCCTTCACCGGCAGCACCCCGCTGTAGTTCGCGCCCGCCGACACCTTCAGCGTGGCACCCAGGCCCGGCGCCGGGCGCAGCTCGCAGCCGGGCAGGGCGGTGGCCAGCGAGCGGGCCGAGCGGTCCCAGCGCGGGTCGAAGAAGACCATGGTGCGGGCCAGGTTCCGGCGCGGCCAGTTCGCCGGGGCGCCGGTGGTGCGGAAGCCGGTGGACTTCAGCGCGGTGTCGACCTTCGCGCCCAGGCCGGCGGTCGGCGTGCCGTTGTAGACCTGCACCCGGATCTGCTGCGGGGAGACCTCCACCAGCTTCCTGCGTACGGCGGTGGTGCGCGGCAGGTGCGGGGCCAGCGGCTTGTCCTCCCGTACGGCGTCGAACAGCTTCTTCGCCTTCGCCTCGTCCCACTTCACCGTGGAGCCGATGCCCTTGACCGCGAATCCGCCGGCGAGCACCGGCACCGAGGTGAACTCGGACGAGGCGGCGGTGAAGCCGCGCATGGCCTTGGCCAGGGCCAGCATCTCGTCGCTGCCGAAACCGGTGTCGGCGCGCACCGAGCCGAGCATGGCGGTGGCCACGTCCCGGAAGCGTACGGGGTTTAGCAGCACCCCGCTGTCGGTGGCCTGGTCGATCAGGGCGGCCACGAACTTCTGCTGGCGCTGCATCCGGCCCAGGTCGGAGGCCCCGTCGACATGGCGGGAGCGGACGTACTGAAGGGCCTGGCCGCCGTCCAGCTTGTGCGTGCCGGGGGTCAGCCGCAGCCCGGTGTGGGTGTCGTGCATCGGCTTGGCGGTGCAGATCTCGACGCCGCCGACCGCGTCCACGGTCCGCATGAAGCTGGTGAAGTCGACCTCCAGGTAGTGGTCGATCTTCACCTTGGTCATCTGCTCGACGGTCCGCACGGTCAGCGCCGCGCCGCCCTCCGCGTAGGCCGCGTTCAGCTTCACCGGGTGGCTGTGGTGCTGCGTGCCGGTGGTGGCGTCGGTGTGCGGCGGCAGCTCGGCGTAGCTGTCCCGGGGCAGCGAGATCATGCTGGCCCGCTTCCGGTCGGCCGAGACGTGCACCAGCATGATCGTGTCGGTGCAGCGGCAGGGCGCGCCGCCGAGCCGGTACCGGACCTTCTCGGTCTGGGTGATCTTGTCCCGGCCGTCGGTGCCGACGAGGAGGATGTTGGTGCCGTGGCCGCCCTCGGGGCGGTTCTTCATGTCCTTGAACGGGTCGAGCCGCCCGATCCCGGTGTCCAGGCTGCTGAGCATGGCGTGCCCGATGCCCCCGGCCGCCAGCACCAGCACGGACGCGGCCGTCACCAGCCGGGTCGCCCACCGGGACCGCCCGCGCCGTACGGGCGTGCGGACGGGCGCGGACGCCTTGACCGGCGCCTGCCGCCGTACGCCGCCGGGCGGCTGCCCGCCGCGGGCCGGTCCGCCGCCCGGGGCGCCGGGTGCGCCGGCCGCCCCCGGCCGCCGTCTGGGCTGCCGCCCGCCGGGCGTCCTCGGCGGGCTGGGGCGGCGGGGCGG
>NZ_PVLV01000218.1 GCF_002982015.1 Streptomyces solincola | reverse complement strand
GAGAAGTACGGCGGGGCGGCGCCCCCGGCCTGCCGTCCTTCTCCGACGCGGCGGACGCGCCCGCGCCCGCCCCGGGCGACCTCGGCTTCCCGGCCGGGCCGACCACCGGCCCCGCGCCCGGCGCGATGACGCCGCCGCCGCGCCGCTCGGACGACACCGCGATCCTCACCCCGCAGCAGCCCGCCCCCGGGCCGCCCCCGGCCGGCGGCCACGTCTCCGGGGACACCCTCACCAGCGGCATCCCGGTGGTGCCGCCGGAGCACCGCCGCGGATCGCCGTTCCCGGCCTCCGGCCCGGCCCGGGTGGCCGCCGGTTGCCCGGCCGGCCCCGGCGCGCCCGCCGACGGCGGCCCCGGACGCCCGGCCGCGCCCGAGCCCGCCCCGGCACCGCGGCCCGCCCCGGCCGCCGCACCGAAGAAGAGCACGCCCGGCCCGCAGAGCGCCAAGCCCGCGAAGAAGAAGGGCCGCTCCAAGGTGGTCCTGCTGGGCGCGGGCGCGGTCGGCCTGCTCGGCGTGGCGTACGGCGCGGGGCTGCTGCTCAACCACTCCGAGGTGCCCAAGGGCACCGCGGTGCTCGGCGTCGACATCGGCGGCGGCACCAGCGAGGAGGCGGTGCGCAAGCTGGACACCGCCTTCGGCGAGCGTGCGGCCGCCCCGCTGAAGCTGAAGGTCGGCGGCAAGGAGGAGCAGCTCACCCCGGACCGGGCCGGGCTGTCCCTGGACACCGAGGAGACCGTCCGCGGCGCCTCGGGCGCCGACTACAACCCGGTGTCGGTCATCGGTTCCCTCTTCGGCGGCGACCGGGTCGCCGACCCGGTCATCAAGACCGACGAGGAGAAGCTGGGCGTCGCCCTGACCGACCTGGCCGGCTCCTCCGGCTCCGCCACCGAGGGCACCATCGTCTTCGCCCCGGGCAAGGTCACCCCCGTACCCGGCAAGGCGGGCCAGGCGCTGGACGTGCAGCGCTCGCTGGTCTCGGTGCGCGACGCCTTCCGCACCCAGGTGGAGACCGGCCAGGCCGGTCCGGTCGAGCTGCCCGTCACCACCCGGCAGCCCACCGTCGACCAGGCCGAACTGGACCGGGCGATGAAGGAGTTCGCCGAGCCCGCGATGTCCGACCTGGTCACCATCAAGGCCGGCGGCAGGCAGATCCAGTTCGGCCCGAACCGGTCGCTGCCGCAGATCCTGTCCATGAAGGCGGTCGACGGCCGGCTGGTCGAGGTCTACGACAAGAAGGCCATCGACAAGCTGCTGGACGGCGTCTTCGACGGCGTCATGGTCACCAAGGGCGACGGCCGGAAGCACCAGCTCTCGGCCGACGACGTGGCGCACGCCCTTCAGACGGCGCTGCTCGGCAAGACCCCCGCCGAGCGCACCCAGACCATCGCCCTGGACGGCGAGGGCTGACCCCGCTCGGCCCGGCATGCCGATGCCCCCGCCCGACCGGGCGGGGGCATCGGCATGCCGGCGGGGTCCGCCGGGGCTTGTCCGGGCCGGTGCGTGCTACGCGGCCACCAGCCGCGGGTCCCGCGCGGCGGGACGGGGCTTGAGCTGGGCCTGGCCGAACAGCAGGGCGTAGCCGTCCGGGAGCTGGTCGATGATCCGGGTCAGCAGATCCCGGTCCAGCGCCCGGGCCAGAGTGGTGAGGACCGTACCGGCGTCCCAGCGGGCGGTGGCCAGGGAGCCGCCGCCGCGCTCGGCCAGGTCCTTGACGAAGCCCCAGCCGGTGAGCGGCTCGACCGCCGGGACCTGGCCGCTGAACTCCACGGCTGCCTCGACGGGCAGACGGGCCGCCAGGTCGACGCGCACCTCCCCGGTGAGCTGGCGGCCGAGGGCGCCCAGGACGCGCAGGGTGACGTCGCGGGCGTGCTCCGCGGTGGGGTAGACCCCTTCGTATCTGACCGTCTCCAGCAGCCGCTGCCAGGGCATCACTGCCGAGGGCCGGTGGTCGGGGTGCCGGTCGAGCATGATCGGTGCTGTGCCTTTCCGGTGTCGGGCGGCTCTCCTCGCCCGGCGGCGCTGCGCGCCGTGGGAGGAGAGCCGCGGCGGTGGGCGGACGGGAGGGTCAGCCGCGGATCTCGCGCGGCGCGGCGCTCTCGGCGACGGCCACCTTGCGCGGCTTGGCGCGCTCGGCGATCGGGATGCGCAGGGTCAGCACGCCCGCGTCGTAGTCGGCCCTGATGTGCTCGGTGTTCAGGGTGTCCGCCAGCATGAGCTGCCGGGAGAAGACGCCCAGCGGCCGCTCGGACAGCTCCATCTGGACGCCGTCGGCCTTCGGCGCGGGGCGCCGCTCGGCCTTGACCGTCAGCATGTTGCGCTCGACGTCGACGTCGATGGCGTCGGCCCGCACGCCGGGCAGATCGAGCGCGATGACGTACTCGTCGCCCTCCCGGTAGGCGTCCATCGGCATGGACGAGGGGCGTGACCAGGTGCCGCTCGCACCCATGAGCTGCTGGGTCAGACGGTCGAGCTCTCGGAAGGGGTCAGTGCGCATCAACATCGAGAACACCTCCAGGGGTCGTGGCCGGGTCGCCAATGCGCTTCACCTGGATCCAGTTGTACCATGTCATCCGAACGACGACAACCGGAAACGTCATCCGAACGACGACATGGAGGAGGTGGGTGGATGTCCCGCATCCGTCGGTCAGGTGAGCCGGTCCCCGGCTCACTGGCGGCCGCGTCGGCGGCGCTCGACGCCGTGGACCAGACCCTGCGCGGCGCACCCGGACCGCCCGGACCGGAGCCGGCCGGGCCCTCCGCCGGGCCGGACGGCCGCAGCCCGGCGGAGCAGGCGCTGGCCGCCCTGCTCCTGCTGCGCGAGGTGCGCGAGCGGCTCGCCGGCTGGGAGTGCGGACTGATCGAGGCCGCCCGGGAGGAGGGCGCGAGCTGGGCGGAGCTGGCCGGCCCGCTCGGCGTCGCCAGCCGGCAGGCCGCCGAGCGGCGCTACCTGCGCCTGCGGCCGGGCCCGGACGGCAGCACCGGGGAGGAGCGGGTCAAGGCGACCCGGGACCACCGGGCCGCCGACCGCTCGGTCTCGGCCTGGGCCCGGGACAACGCCGGGGACCTGCGCCGACTGGCCGGTCAGATCACCGCCCTGACCGATCTGCCCGGCTCCGCGGACGCCTCGCTGGGCGACCTGTCCCGGGCCCTGGCGGCCGACGACGCCGCGGGTCTCGTCACCCCGCTCGCCGACGCCCGCCCGCACCTGGACGCGGACCATCCGGAGCTGGCCGCCCGCATCGACGGCATCACCACGCACACCGACCGGCTGCGCCGGGACAGCGACGACCGGCGCTCCGGCCAGGGCTGAGCGGCGCCGCGCCGCCCCGCCGCGCGGCCGGGGCGGTGCGGTCGGGGCACGCGGACGGGCGCCCTGCCCGCTCGTGCGGGCAGGGCGCCCGGGATCTGTCGGGACGCCACGGTTCCGGCGCGCCGCGGCGGGCGGCGAGGCGGTGCGGGCGGTGTCAGCTCAGAACGGCATCCAGCCGCGGGCCCGGCGGCCCGCCGAGCCGCTCTTGCCCACCGCCCGGGAGCTGCTGTGGAACGGCTTGGCGAACCACCGGCCCAGCCGGCCCGGGGCCTTGTTCGCGCCGCGCGCGCCCAGCCCCAGGGTGCGCTGGGTGCCGCGCTGCGGGTGGTGGGACAGCCTGGGCAGCAGGAAGGCCAGAACGGCCAGGACGACACATATCGCTACCACGCCTGCGATGACCACGGCGCTCTCCTCACAGTCGGGTCCGTCACCTCGGGTTCGCCGTGCGGTTGCCCGCTGCCGCCCCGGGTATGCGGGTCTCGCCCCGGACCCACGACCGTGTGACAGGAGAAGGCGACGATGACCGTGCAGCACGAGAGCCCCAGCGTCTCGCTCCCCACCCAGGCCTCCGGGGCGCCGTCCCGCGCCCCGGAGGACGGCACGGGGAACACGCCGGGCGAGGCCGTGGCGGGCCCCAGCCAGCGGATACGCCGGCGCCTGGAGCGGCTGATCGGCATCGCGGCCACCGAGGGCAACGCGGTCACCCCGCTGGTCAACGGCGACCGGATCTTCGGCGCGATGCTGGAGAGCATCCGCTCCGCCGAGCACACCATCGACATGATGACCTTCGTCTACTGGAAGGGCGACATCGCCCGCGACTTCGCCCGGGCGCTCGCCGACCGGGCCCGCTCCGGGGTGCGCGTGCGGCTGCTGCTGGACGGCTTCGGCAGCCGGCTCATCGAGAAGGACCTGCTGCGGGAGATGGACCGGGCCGGCGTCACCGTCGCCTGGTTCCGCAGACCCCTCTACCTCTCCCCGCTCAAGCAGAACCACCGCTGCCACCGCAAGGTCCTGGTGGTCGACGAGCGCGAGGCGTTCACCGGCGGGGTCGGCATCGCGGAGGAGTGGTGCGGCGACGCCCGCGACGAGCACGAGTGGCGCGACACCCATGTGAAGGTGCGCGGCCCGGCGGTGGACGGCATCGCCGCGGCGTTCGCGCAGAACTGGGCCGAGTGCCACGACGAGCTGTTCGACGACCGGGACCGCTTCGTGGAGCACCGGCCGCAGGGCGACGCGGTCGTCCAGGTGGTGCGCGGCTCGGCCAGCTTCGGCTGGCAGGACATGCAGACCCTGCTGCGGGTCGCCCTGGAGTCCGCCGAGAAGCGGGTGCGCCTGGCCACCGCGTACTTCGCCCCCGACGACTTCTTCGTGGACCTGATCTGCGCCACCGCCGCCCGGGGGGTGGAGGTGGAGATCCTGCTACCCGGCCGCTACACCGACAAGCGGGTCTGCCAGCTCGCCGGCCAGCGCTACTACGAACGCCTGCTGGCCTGCGGGGTCCGCATCCACCAGTACCAGCGGACCATGATGCACGCCAAGATCGTCACCGTGGACGGGGTGGCCGCGCTGATCGGCTCCACCAACCTCAACCGGCGCTCGCTCGACCACGACGAGGAGGTCATGCTCGCCGTGCTGGACGCCGGCTTCACCCAGAGCCTGGACCGGGACTACGACGAGGACGTGGCGCACAGCACCCTGATGGAGGAGGGCCGCTGGAAGCGCCGCCGGCTCGGCCAGCGCGTCCGCGAGCTGGGCGTGGTCCCCATCCGCCGCTTCCTGTGATCCGGGGGCCGGGTACGGCCCTCCGGGTGGTTGTCGGGCCGCCCGGTCATGCCGCGGTGGCGTCCGGGTTACGGGTGGGGGCATGAGCGCACCCTTCCGCCGCCGCGGCCTCGTCGCCGCCGGCCTCGCCGTATCGTCCGCCCTGCTGGTCACCTCCTGCGGCGCCGAGCAGGAGCGGGTCACCGCCGCCGCGCCCGCGCAGCCCACCGGCACCGTCAGCGCCTCCCCGTCCGGCTCCGCCTCGCCGCGGCTGACCGACGACCAGGCCCAGCGCCAGCAGCTCGTCCCGGCCGCCAAGGTCACCTGGGACAAGGCCGCCACCACCGCCCTGGGCGAGGTGCCGCAGAGCAAGCTGGTCGAGATGGAGCTGACCTGGGCCCCGCCCGGCGCCTCCGCCAGCCCCGACGCCTCCGCCAGCCCCAGCCCGGCGAGCCCCTCGCCGAGCGGCAGCGCCGGCGCGCAGACCCCGGTCTGGGACAACACCGTCGCCGCCGCCGACGGCACCGTCACCCGGGTGTGGGTGGACGCCGTCAGCGGCCAGGTGATCCGCTCCGAGCCGGAGCCCGACCAGGACGCCGAGGACAAGAGCGAGCTGGCGGCCCGCCTCAAGGCGGCCACCGTCACCCCGCAGCAGGCCGTGAAGACCGCCCAGGGCCGCGCCAAGGGCACCGTCACCGCCGCCGAGCTGGACGACGAGACGTGGAAGGTCGACATCGTCGACACCGGCAACTGGGACAAGACCACCGTCGGCGTCTCCGCCACCGACAACAAGGTCGTCAGCGAGGACGTCGACCGCGACTGACCCCGCGTCCCGGCCCCGGGCCCCGGCCGGGCCCGGGGCCGGGGCCGGGTCAGTTCAACCGCGCCCGCGCCGCCCGTGCGGTGCGGCGGACCGACTCGGCGGCGCCCGGCTCGACCGCGGCCACGATCTCCGCGTACGCGTCCATCTCCGCCGCCCCGGTCAGGAAGTCCCCGCGCTGCACCAGCAACTGCGCCCGCTCGAAGCGCAGCCGCGCCGGATGGGCCGGCAGCAGCAGCGACAGCTCCACCGCCCACAGCGCCACGTCCGTCCGCTCCGGACGGGCCGCCGCCCAGGTGCGGACGTTGTTCAGCACCCGCAGCACGATCTGCAGCGGGTCCGCCGGCGCCAGCATCGACGGCTCCAGCTTCTCCCCGGTCGCCCCGGTCACCAGCAGCTCCGCGTCCGCCTCGGTCAGCAGCCTGCCCGCGGCGAACGGGTCGGCCAGCACCCGGTCCTCCGGCGGCCCGAAGCCGACCGTGAAGTGCCCCGGCAGCCCCACCCCGTACACCTGGGCGCCGGCCCGCCGGGCCACCTCCATCCAGACCACCGACAGCAGGATCGGCAGCCCCCGCCGGGTCCGCAGCACCGCCGGCAGCAGCGAGGACTCCAGCTTCCGGTAGTCGGCGGCCGAGCCGTGGAAGCCGAGCCGGCCGCCCAGCAGTTCGGCCAGCGCCCCGGCCCAGGCGTGCGGCGAGCCCAGCCCGAAGGGCAGCAGCCCGGCCAGCCTGTCCAGCTCGATCTCGGCCTCGTCCAGACCGGACTGCCCGAGCGCCGGATCGGCCTCCGCCCCGATCAGCAGGCACAGCGTCGCCAGGTCAGGCCGCTCCGCGCGGGCCTCCTCGGCGAACCTCTCCCGCCACTCGCTGGTGTGCATGGCCCTCATCTACCCGCTTCGGATGGCCGAAAAGACCGGTCGGAGAAGTGGTGGTAGTGGTGATGGACCGCGAAGCCCAGCCGCCCGTACAGCGCCTGCGCGGCCTGGTTGTCCGCCTCCACCTGGAGCCAGGCCGCCGACGCCCCCTCGTCCAGCGCCCGCCGCGCCAGCGCGGCCATGACGGCCGTGGCCAGGCCCCGTCGGCGCTGCTCCGGGGCGACCTCCACGGCCATGAAGCCGGCCCACCGCCCGTCCACCACGCACCGCCCGATCGCCGCCGGCGCCCCGCCGGACGCCCCGTCACCCGGCACGGCGGCGAACCACACCGAGGGCCCGCCGGCCAGCACCCGCCGCACCTCGGGGCCCGGTTCGCGCGAACGCTGGTAGCGGGCCAGCCACCCGTCGTCGACCACCCGGCCCAGGTGCACCAGGTCCGCGTCCGGCGCGTCCGCGTCGGCGACCCGCGCCAGCGCTCCGGTCCACACCCCTGCGGTCACCTCGCGGGTCCAGCCGCGCCGCTCCAGCGCCAGGCAGCGCGCCTCCTGGCTGTCCTCGGCGCCGGTGGCGAGCTGCACGTACGCCGGCAGCCCGCGCGCGGCGTACCAGGAGCGGACCGCGTCCAGCGCACCGTCCAGCGGCAGTCCCGGGTCGCCCAGCGCCAGCGCCGAGTTCGCCCGCCGGGTGAAGCCGCCGGCGGCCCGCAGCGTCCACGCGCCGAGCGCGGCCGACTCCACCGGCGGCCAGGCCCCCGCGGCCACCCGGGTCAGCTCCTCCCAGCCCGCCGCCGGGCCGCGCCGCCTGGCCGGCGCCGGCGGCACCACCTTGCCCGCGACCAGCGAGGATTCCGCGATCCGGACGCTCTCCCCGGTGCGCCGGGTGATGGTCAGCACGCCTTCGTCCCAGGATGTGAGAACGCCGACCGTGTCGGTGAACCCGCCGGTGCCGTCACCCGGGTCGTCCAGCCGACGGACCGAGACTCTTTTGCCCAGGTCAGAGCCGCTTATCCGGATCTCAAGCCGTCCGCTGGCGGTGAATTCCACTGGTCTGCGAGCCCCTCGTGTTCGGTTCGTTGCCGAGAACGGAGATACTAGGTGCGGGCATCGACGACGCCGCGCTCCCGCGCAAACAGCCCTACCGAGGAGGAACGACCAGCGTGACCTACGTCATCGCGCAGCCTTGTGTCGACGTCAAGGACAAGGCGTGCATCGAGGAGTGCCCCGTCGACTGCATCTACGAGGGCTCCCGCTCCCTGTACATCCACCCCGACGAGTGTGTCGACTGCGGCGCCTGCGAGCCGGTGTGCCCGGTCGAGGCCATCTTCTACGAGGACGACACGCCCGACGAGTGGAAGGACTACTACAAGGCGAACGTCGAGTTCTTCGACGAGCTCGGTTCGCCCGGTGGCGCCTCCAAGCTCGGCCTGATCGAGCGCGACCACCCCTTCGTCGCCGCGCTGCCGCCGCAGAACGGCTGACCGCGGTCCGCGTCCCCGGTCCCGTACGGCGCCCGCCGTACGGGACCGGCGCGCATCCGCCCCGCACCGCCCGCGCACGCCTGCCCGCGTGCGCACGCCCTATCCGAGGCCCCGTACTTCCGAAAGAGTGAGCACCGTGTCCTCCCCCGTCTCCGCCCGCCTGCCCGTCTTCCCCTGGGACCGGCTGGAGCCGTACAAGCGGACCGCCGTGGCGCACCCGGACGGCATCGTGGACCTGTCCGTCGGCACCCCGGTGGACCCGGTCCCCGAGCTGGTGCGCCGGGCGCTGGCCGCGGCCGCCGACTCGCCGGGCTATCCGACGGTCTGGGGCACGGTCGAGCTGCGGGACGCGCTGACCGCCTGGGGCGAGCGCCGGCTCGGCGCCCGCGGCCTCACCCACCGCCATGTGCTGCCGGTGGTCGGCTCCAAGGAGCTGGTCGCCTGGCTGCCCACCCAGTTGGGCCTGGGCCCGGGCGACAAGGTCGCCTACCCGCGCCTGGCCTACCCGACGTACGAGGTGGGCGCCAAGCTGGCCGGCGCGGAGCCGGTGGCCTACGACGACCCGACCGAGCTGGACCCGGCCGGGCTGAGGCTGCTCTGGCTCAACTCCCCGTCCAACCCCACCGGCCGGGTGCTCGGCAAGGACGAGCTGGCCCGGGCGGTGGCCTGGGCCCGCGAGCACGGGGTGCTGCTGCTGAGCGACGAGTGCTATCTGGAGCTGGGCTGGGAGACCGAGCCGGTCTCCGTGCTCCACCCGGACGTCTGCGGCGGCTCGCACGAGGGGATCGTCGCCGTCCACTCGCTGTCCAAGCGCTCCAACCTGGCCGGCTACCGGGCCGCGTTCCTGCTCGGCGACCCGGCCGTGCTGGGCGAGCTGCTCCAGATCCGGAAGCACGGCGGCATGATCACGCCCGCTCCGGTGCAGGCCGCCACCGTCGCCGCGCTCGGCGACGAGGCGCATGTGGCCGAGCAGCGTGCCCGCTACGCCGCCCGCCGCGCCGCCCTGCGCGCCGCGCTGGAGGGCGGCGGCTTCCGCGTCGAGCACAGCGAGGCCAGCCTCTACCTGTGGGCCACCCGCGACGAGCCGTGCTGGGACACGGTCGCCGAGCTGGCGGGCCGCGGCATCCTGGTGGCCCCCGGCGACTTCTACGGCGAGGCCGGCGCCCGCTTCGTGCGGGTGGCCTTCACCGCCACCGACGAGCGGGTCGAGGCCGCGGTCAAGCGCCTGGGCTGAGCGCGCCTCCGCGATACGCCGAGGGGGCCGGGGAGTGCGACACTCCCCGGCCCCCTTCGGGTGGCTCCGGCCAGGCGTCAGCCCAGCGCGGGCAGGGTGTGCACCGGCAGGGCGTCGGTGGCGGGCAGGGTCTGCGCGGTGGGCAGCCCGCCGCCGAGCGCGTCCACGGGGGCGGCGCCGGCCGCGCCGCCGACGATCTCGCCCGCGCTGCCGGCCGCGTCGCCGGCGGCCTGCTGGGCGGCCGGGGTGGTGGTCTGCGCGCCCTTGGCGACGGTCTGGCCGGCGGCCGGCACGGCCTGCTCCACGGCCTGGCCGCCCGCCTGGCCGGCCATGCCGGTGCCGTTCTGCGCGGCGCCGCCGACCGTGTCGGTGACGGAGGCGGCGTCCAGGCTGGACACCCCGCCGAGGTCGGTGGCCTGGGGCAGCTCCACGGCGCCGGCGGAGCCGGCCGCACCGACCACGGGGGCCGCTCCGGCGGCGAGCAGCAGCGCGGCACGGGCGATCCGGCGGGTCAGGGGGAGGGACATGATGCTCCTTGGTCGTTGGCGGCTGGTGCCTGTCCGACGATCGGACGCTGTGACAACCGCCGGATGCCGGGGGGAGGTTGCGGATCGCGAAGGTAAAGAGTCGGTAATCCGTCGCATGATCGGATCGTCCGAAACCGGGCAAAGGAACGCGCCCCGCCTCGCCCGGAGAACCGTCACTTCCCCTGCTCAGCACGCCGGCCGGTGTCCGGCCCGGCGCACCGCCGGGGCAACCCCCCGACGCGCCGCGTCCGCCCCGGACGGGTGACCCCCGGCACGTACGCCCGAGGCCCGTTTCGATGCGCGTACGCCGGCCCGGGTGGCCGCGCCGGCGCGCTCACGTCGCCGGCGCGGCCACCCGGATGCGCAGCGACTCCGTCGCGGCGCCGCCGTCCGGGGCGCGCCAGCCGTCGGCCGCCCGGTCCGCGGACCAGACCCGGCCCGCGTAGGCCACCTCGGAGATGCCCAGGCTGTGCGCCCGGGCCACCGCCCAGTGGGCCAGCTCCCAGCCGCGCCGGTAGCCCTCGGGCCCCGGCTCGCCGGCCGCCCGCCCCGGGCCGGCCGATCCGGTCGCCGACGCCCCCACCGGCACCGCCACCACCCGGTCGTCTGAGGAGCCGGCGCCCCGCTCCGGCAGCACCTTCGGCCCGAACGCCCGCCGCAGCTCGGCCCGCACCTCGGCCGGGTCGCCGGCCGGCACCGCCTCCGCGCCCGGCGAGCAGGTCAGCGCGGCCGGGGTGCGCCCGGTCAGCGCCGCGGCCAGCAGCGCCGCGTCCGGCTCGTGCTTGGCGTACGCCTGCGGGAAACCGCTGCGCTGCACCCGCTGCGCGGCCACCGTCAGCGGCAGCCGGGAGTAGCCGGGGACCTCGGCCAGGTGCTCGTAGAACTTCCCCGACGCGTACACCGGGTCCATGATCTGCCGCTCGCTGCCCCAGCCCTGCGAGGGCCGCTGCTGGAACAGACCGAGCGAGTCCCGGTCGCCGAAGTCGATGTTGCGCAGCCCCGACTCCTGCAACGCCGTGGCCAGCGCGATGGTGACCGCCCGCTCCGGCATCCCCCGGGTCGTGCCCACCGCGGAGACCACCGCCGCGTTGGACGCCTGCTCCGGGCTGAGCCGGTAACTCTCGCCGCCGTCGCGCACCAGGCACGAGGGGCTGCCCTTGCCGCCGGTGAGGTACTGCACCAGGACGTATCCGGCCAGCGCCAGCAGCACCGCCAGCGCGGCGGCGATGCGGAACGGGCGGCGGCTGCGGGAGCGGCGGGGGAGGCTGGGCTCTGGCACCAGGCCACCGTACTGGAGGCCCCCGATAGGCTCGGACCCATGTCCGACACCCAGCCTGACCACGCTTCCGCGGCCCTCGACCTCTCCCTGGACGGCCCCGCGCTCACCGCCGCCCTGGTCGACTTCCCGTCGGTCAGCGGCACCGAGAAGCCGCTCGCCGACGCGGTCGAGGAGGCCCTGCGCGCCCTGCCGCACCTGACCGTGGACCGGCACGGCAACAACATCGTCGCCCGCACGCACCTGGGCCGGGCCGAGCGCGTGGTGCTCGCCGGGCACATCGACACCGTGCCCATCGCCGACAACGTGCCCTCCAGGCTGGACGAGGACGGCGTGCTGTGGGGCTGCGGCACCTCCGACATGAAGTCCGGGGTCGCCGTGCAGCTCCGGATCGCCGCCACCGTGCCCGAGCCCAACCGCGACCTCACCTTCGTGTTCTACGACAACGAGGAGGTCGCCGCCCACCTCAACGGCCTGGGGCACGTCGCCGAGGCGCACCCGGACTGGCTGACCGGCGACTTCGCCATCCTGCTGGAGCCCTCCGACGGCGAGGTGGAGGGCGGCTGCCAGGGCACCCTGCGGGTCAAGCTGAAGCTGACCGGCGAGCGCGCCCACTCGGCCCGGAGCTGGATGGGGTCCAACGCGGTGCACGCCGCCGCCCCGGTGCTGGCCGTGCTCGCCGCGTACGAGCCGCGCCGGCCGGTGATCGACGGCCTGGAGTACCACGAGGGCCTGAACGCGGTCGGCATCGAGGGCGCCGTGGCCACCAACGTCATCCCCGACGCCTGCGTCGTCACCGTCAACTACCGCTACGCGCCGGACCGTTCCATGGCCGAGGCGGAGGCCCACGTGCGCGAGGTGTTCGCGGACTGCGGGGTCCCGGAGATCGTCGTGGACGACCACACCGGCGGCGCCCTGCCCGGCCTCTCCCACCCGGCGGCGGCCGCCTTCATGGCCGCGGTCGGCGGGGTCGCCAAGCCCAAGTTCGGCTGGACCGACGTCTCCCGCTTCAGCGCCCTGGGCGTGCCCGCGGTCAACTACGGCCCCGGCGACCCGCTGCTGGCGCACAAGCGGGACGAGCGGGTGGCCGTGGAGCGGATCACCCACTGCGAACGGCGGCTGCGCGACTGGCTCACCGCCTGACCCCACCGCTTCCGCCGACTCCCTGACCTTCGCAATTTCCCGAATCTCCACCTTCGGCGGCCTACCCTGTGGCGGAGAACGAAGGTCAGCGGAGGGAGTCAGGTCATGGGATACCCCGAGGCCGAAGCCGAAGGACTGCGGGCGCTCGCCGAACAGCGGCTGGGTCCGGTGGTGCGTCGCCGGGAGCAGGTGCAGCCCGGCACCACCGACCAGCGGCTGCTGGACACCGACGGCGGCGACAGCCAGTGGGTGCACACCGACCCCTGGCGGGTGATGCGCATCCAGTCGGAGTTCGTCGAGGGCTTCGGCGCGCTCGCCGAACTGCCGAGCGCCATCAGCGTCTTCGGCTCCGCCCGCACCCCGCAGGACAGCCCGGAGTACGACGCGGGCATCCGCATCGGCCGGGCCCTGGTGGACGCCGGATTCGCGGTGATCACCGGCGGCGGGCCGGGCGCCATGGAGGCCGCCAACCGGGGCGCGCGGGAGGGCCGGGGCGTCTCGGTCGGACTGGGCATCGAGCTGCCCTTCGAGCAGGGGCTCAACCCGCACGTCGACATCGGGGTGAACTTCCGGTACTTCTTCGTCCGCAAGACGATGTTCGTGAAGTACGCGCAGGGGTTCGTGGTCCTGCCCGGCGGGCTGGGCACCCTGGACGAGCTGTTCGAGGCGCTGACCCTGGTGCAGACCCGGAAGGTCACCCGCTTCCCGATCGTGCTCTTCGGCACCGCCTACTGGGCGGGCCTGGTCGACTGGCTGAAGAACACCGTGGTCGCCCAGGGCAAGGCGTCCGAGCGGGACCTGCTGCTGTTCCACGTCACCGACGACGTGGACGAGGCGGTCGCCCTGGTCACCAAGGAGACCGGCCCCAACACCCCCTAGCGGTCGTCTCCGGCCGTCAGGCCAGCCCCCGGCGGGCGACCGCCGGGGGACGGTGGCCGGCGATGGACGCCACCATGTCCAGCACCTGCCGGGTCTCCGCCACCTCGTGCACCCGGTACACCTGCGCGCCCAGCCACGCCGAGACGGCGGTGGTCGCCAGGGTGCCGATCACCCGCTCCTTCACCGGCCGGTCCAGCGTCTCCCCGACGAAGTCCTTGTTGGACAGCGAGACCAGCACCGGCCAGCCGGTCGCCGTCATCTCCTCCAGGCGCCGGGTCGCCTCCAGGCTGTGCCGGGTGTTCTTCCCGAAGTCGTGCCCCGGGTCGATCATGACGGCGTCCCGCCGCACGCCCAGCTCCACCGCCCGCTCGGCCAGCCCCAGGGTCACCCGCAGCACGTCGGCCATCACGTCCTCGTACGCCACCCGGTGCGGCCGGGTCCGCGGGTCCGCGCCGCCCGCGTGGGTGCACACCAGCCCCGCCCCGTACGCGGCCGCCACCTCCGCCAGCTTCGGGTCCACCCCGCCCCAGGCGTCGTTCAGCACGTCCGCGCCGGCCTCGCAGACCGCCTCGCCGACCTCGTGCCGCCAGGTGTCCACGCTGATCACCAGGTCCGGATGGCGGCGGCGCACCTCCGAGACGAAGCCGACCGTGCGGCGCGCCTCCTCCTCGGCGGACACCTCCTCGCCCGGACCGGCCTTCACCCCGCCGATGTCCACGATGTCCGCGCCCTCGGCGACCGCCTGGGCCACCCGGGCGAGCGCCGGCTCGTCGTCGAAGGTCGCGCCCTGGTCGTAGAAGGAGTCCGGGGTCCGGTTCACGATGGCCATCACCACCGGCTCGTGCGGGGCGAACTCCCGCCGTCCCAACCGCAGCATCCCGATCCCGTCCCTCGCCCGTCACGGCTCGCGCCGCCGTCGCCTGGACCCCTAACCGCCGGTGCGCCGGTCTCACCGCCCGCGTTGTCGGCGGCGCATGGCACGATCAGGGCCGAGACGGTTCCGCTCCCCGGGAAGGCACGCCTGTGTTCTGGTTCTTGCTGATCGCGATGGTCGTGGTCATCGCCGCGGTCACCCTCGCGGTCGTCGGCGGCGGGGAGAGCGACGTGCTGCCCGAGGCCGCGCCCCAGCACCTGACCGACCCGCTGCCGCTGACCCGGCCGGTGGCCCGCGCCGACATCGAGGAGCTGCGGCTGCCGGTGGCCGCCCGGGGCTACCGGATGGGCGACGTGGACGACGTGCTGGGCCGCCTCGGCGCGGAACTGGCCGAGCGGGACGCCCGGATCGCGCACCTCGAAGCCGCCCTCGCCGGCGCCCAGGCCACCGCCGCCGACCGCCCCGGCGCCCCCGGCATGTTCGACGAGCCGCCCGCCGACCGGCCGGGCGACCTGCCGGACGGGTCCGGCGAGCGCGGGGAGGACCGGTGACCGGCGGGGCCGTGCCCGGCCCGGACGGCCGCCCGCGCTGCCCCTGGGGGATCAGCAGCGAGGACTACACCCGCTACCACGACGAGGAGTGGGGCCGCCCGGTGCGCGGCGACGACGCCCTGTACGAGCGGCTGTCGCTGGAGGCGTTCCAGTCCGGGCTGTCCTGGATCACCATCCTGCGCCGCCGGGAGGGCTTCCGCAGCGCCTTCGCCGGCTTCCGCATTCCCGAGGTCGCCGCCTTCACCGACACCGACCGGGAGCGCCTGCTCGCCGACACCGGCATCATCCGCAACCGCGCCAAGATCGACGCCTGCCTGGACAACGCCCGGCGGCTCGCCGACTGGGAGCCCGGCGAACTGGACGCGCTGATCTGGTCGTACGCCCCCGACCCGGCCGCCCGCCCGGCCCCGCGCACGCTCGCCGACGTGCCCGCGGTGACGTCGGAGTCCACCGCGCTGTCCAAGGAGCTGAAGCGCCGCGGCGTGCGGTTCGTCGGCCCCACCACCGCCTACGCCCTGATGCAGGCCTGCGGGCTGGTCGACGACCACCTCGCGGACTGCGCCGCCCGCGGCGGTCCGCCCGCCTGACCGGACCGGACCGGCCCGGACCGCCGGCCCGGTCCTGGTGGCTCACCGGCCCAGGTAGACCGGCTTCTCCTTGGCGACGAAGGCCCGCACTGCGATGGCGTGGTCCGCGGAGGCGCCCGCCCGCATCTGAAGCTCGCCCTCCTTGTCCAGCGCCTCGTCCAGCGAGCGCCCGGCCCCGTAGGCGAGGGACTCCTTGAGCGCCGCGTAGGCCAGGGTCGGCCCGGCGGCCAGGGTGCGGGCCACCGCCACCGCCCGCTCGGCCAGCTGCCCGGCCGGCACCACCTGGTTGGCGATGCCCAGCTCGTACGCCTCCTGCGCCGGGATCGAGCGAGGGAAGAACAGCAGGTCGGCGGCGCGGCCGGGGCCCACCACCCGGGGCAGCGACCAGGAGACGCCGGAGTCCGCGGTCAGCGCCACCCCGGCGAACGCGGTGGTGAAGGACGCCGTGTCGGCGACCAGCCGGTAGTCGGCGGCCAGCGCGAAGCCGAAGCCGGCGCCCGCGGCCACCCCGTTCACCCCGGCCACCACCGGCTTGGGCATGCCGGCGATGGCCCGCACGATCGGGTTGTAGTGCTCGGCCACCGTGGTCATCACCGAGTCGGCGTTCTCCGCGAGCAGCCCCATGTGCTCCTTGAGGTCCTGCCCCACGCAGAACGCCCGCCCGGTGGCCGTCAGCAGCACCGCCCGTACGCCGGTGTCCTCGGCCGCCTGCCGCAGGGTGTCCCGCAGCGCCTCCTTGGCCTCGATGCTGAGCGCGTTCATCGCCTCCGGACGGTTCAGCGTGATCGTCGCCAGTCCGTCGGTCACGTCGTACAGCACGGTGTCGGCCATGGATCGTCGGTCCCCTCGCTCGGTGACGGCGGTGTGTCGCCGCCAGGACACCGCCCAGCATGGCGGAGATCAACTCCCGGCGGTACGCCGCCCCGGCGGCCTCGGTGTGACCTGCGTCAAAGGCGACGGGCCCGGCGGGAGCCCGGCGGGGGCGCAGTATCGCAGCCGGATCGCCGAAATGGACGGTTTTGCGAGAGCGCGTTGCCCAAGCGATGCCGACCGATGTTGGTCATCGGGTGTGGCCATGCGGGATAATGAGCGAGTAGCAAGGTGTTCGATGCCGGTGACGTGTGCCCATGCCAGAGGGCCGTCGGCTGACGATGAGCTGGTTTCAGGAAGGGGAACGAGCATGGCGGCCATGAAGCCGCGGACGGGCGACGGCCCGCTCGAGGTGACCAAGGAGGGGCGGGGCATCGTCATGCGCGTTCCGCTCGAAGGCGGCGGTCGGCTTGTCGTCGAGCTGACCCCGGACGAGGCTCGCGCCCTCGGCGACGCGCTCAACAACGTCGTCGTCTGAGCCTCGACGCCTCCGCGGAACCCCGGACAGCGCCCACTCCTGTGGGACCGCCCCGGCACGGTGACACACCGAGCCGGGGCGGTTTGTCGTTCTTCTCCGGGCTCGGTTCGCTCCCCCCAGACTCCGTCCGGGGGACCCCCACCGGGCGCCGGAAGCCGATGTCGGCAGTCGCCGTGCTCAGTCGCCCGCTCACCACTCCCTGCGCGCGCGACTCCTTCCCGACGTCGGCGCGCCCTTCGGCTCACTCGCCACCCGGGGGTGGGCCGTGCTGACGGGTGGCGGTCAGCTTCCGCGGCGGACGGCGCACAGGAGGCCGTCGCCGACCGGGAGCAGGGCGGGCAGCAGCTCCCGGCTCTCGCGCACCGCCCGCAGCAGCTCCCGCAGCCGCAGCACCTCGGCCGGCTGGGCCGCCGAGTCGACCGTGCGGCCGTCCGCGAAGACGCCCTCGAAGCACACCAGGCCCCCCGGCCGCAGCAGGCGCAACGATTCAGCGAGATAGTCCAGGCTCTCCGTGCGGTCACCGTCGCAGAACACCAGGTCGTAACCGCCGTCGGCCAGCCGCGGCAGCACGTCCAGCGCCCGCCCGGGGATGAACCGCGCCCGGTTGCCGGCGAACCCGGCCGCCCGGAACGCCTGCCGGGCGAACTGCTGCCGCTCCGGCTCGGGGTCCACCGTGGTGAGCACGCCGTCCGCGCGCATCCCCTCCAGCAGGTAGATCCCGGACACCCCGGTACCGGTGCCGATCTCGGCCACCGCCTTCGCGTCCGCCGCCGCCGCCAGCAGCCGCAGCGCGGCGCCGGTGCCCGGGGACACCGAGGGCAGCCCTGCCTCGCGGGCCCGGTCCCGGGCCCAGCGCAGTGCTTCGTCCTCGGCGACAAAGGCGTCGGCGAACGCCCAGCTCGTCTGCCGGTTGGCGGTAATGACCCTCTCCCGTCCCCGTGGTTCGGCAACGGTGACTGTATCCGTTCGGCGTCGGGAACCCGCAGATGGGAGTAGGCGTTCAACAGAGGTGAGGACAGCGGGCGGTGTACGGCCCCCGGCTGCGGGGCACGAGGGCGCTCGAGCCCACACCCCGGAGCCCGTCCCAAATGCGCGTAAAGATTCTTATCCGGAGCTAACGGACGGGGTGGCTATGGTAGGGGCTCCACTGGACACCACCAGAGCCGACAGGGGAGGTGCGGCGACGCCTGCGGGCCACCGGGGTGTGTCGCGGCTGCGACGCCTCCTCGGGTCGGCGGGTGAGCCGAAATCCGTGACCGAGACCGCTGACCGTCCCAAGCCCGCCGACTCCGCGCCCACCACCGCGACCTTCGCACCGGACGCGGAATCGCAGGCGTGGACTCCTCCGACGTGGGAGGAGATCGTCAGCACCCACAGCGGCCGCGTCTACCGCCTCGCCTACCGGCTGACGGGCAACCAGCACGACGCCGAAGACCTCACCCAGGAGGTCTTCGTCCGCGTCTTCCGCTCGCTGTCCACCTACACGCCGGGCACCTTCGAGGGCTGGCTGCACCGCATCACCACGAACCTCTTCCTGGACATGGTCCGCCGCAAGCAGCGCATCCGCTTCGACGCGCTCGGCGACGACGCGGCCGAGCGGCTGCCCAGCAGGGAGCCCGACGCCCAGCAGATCTTCCACGACACCCACTTCGACGCCGACGTCCAGCAGGCGCTGGACACCCTGGCGCCGGAGTTCCGCGCCGCCGTGGTGCTCTGCGACATCGAGGGCCTGTCCTACGAGGAGATCGCCGCGACCCTGGGCGTGAAGCTCGGCACCGTCCGCAGCCGCATCCACCGCGGCCGCTCCCACCTGCGCAAGGCGCTCCAGCACCGCTCGCCCGAGGCACGGGCGGAGCAGCGGGCCTTCGCCGCCGTCGGGGGGGAGGGCGGTACGGCGTGAGCGGCACAGGACCGACCCCTGCCGAAGCGCACCTCGGAGACCGGCTGGCCGCCCTCGTCGACGGCGAGCTGGGCCACGACGCCCGCGAGCGGGTCCTCGCCCACCTGGCGACCTGCCCCCGCTGCAAGGCCGAGGCCGACGCCCAGCGCAAGCTGAAGAGCGTCTTCGCCCAGGCCGCGCCCCCGCCGCCGTCCGAAGGGCTGCTGGCCCGCCTCCAGGGGCTGCCCGGCGGCGCCCCCGGCGACGACGACCAGCCCCCCGGCCCGTTCGGCTCCGCGCCCGGTCCCTTCGCCACCGACCGGCCCCGGAGCCGCGGATACGGCACGAGACCGCGCCCGCTGGACTACGCGGCCACCACCCTCCCCGGCGGCCGCGGCGAGGGCTTCCCCATCCACGAGGTGGCGCGCCGCGAGGCGGAGCGCTCGCACTGGCGCGGCCGCCGGTTCGCGTTCGCCGCCGCCAGCGCGGTGTCCTTCGCGGCCATCGCCCTCGGCGGCGCCTTCCCGGCCGCCGCCCCCGTCGACACCCGCGGCGAGGGCAGCGGGAACAACGTCACCCCGGCGCGCGCGCCCGGCCAGTCCCCGGGCGGCGACCCGTCCCGGCGGCGCGGCGGCCCGCCCGCGCCCGCCGAGCGCT
>NZ_PVLV01000217.1 GCF_002982015.1 Streptomyces solincola | reverse complement strand
AACGGCAACTTCGCCACCCAGTCCTACGGCAACACCGTCACCGGCGGCTACATGAGCCCGCAGATCGGGCTCATCCAGGGCTCGCTGAACAAGCCCTGTGTCGGTCTGCCGGTCCAGGCCGACGTGCAGAACCTCGTCGCGCTGGTCAACGTGGGCGTCCAGGACATCCTCAACGACACCCAGAACCAGCAGTGCGCCGAGAACTCCACCGCGGTCAAGGGCGACAGCGCCCTGTCGCACATCCTGGAGAACGTCCTCTCGGAGAACGTCTCCGCCGCCGTCGAGGACTGACGGCAGGCTCCCGGCCCGCACCGGCCCGTCTTCCCGCACCGCTCTCCACGACGCACCGCTCTCCACGATTGGGACGATCATGATCAAGAAGGTTCTGGCCACCGCGGGCATCGCCGCTGCCGTGCTGGGCGCCGCCGCCCCGATGGCGCTGGCCGTGGGCGACGGCGAGGTCGACACCCAGAACAACAACTTCGCCACCCAGTCCTACGGCAACACGGTCACCGGGGGCGCGCTCAGCCCGCAGCTCGGTCTCGTCCAGGGCACCCTGAACAAGCCGTGCGTCGGACTGCCGGTCTACGGCGACGTGCAGAACATCCTGCTGATCAACGTCGGCGTGCAGGACATCCTGAACGACCAGCAGGACCAGCAGTGCGCGGAGGGCTCCACCGCGGTCAAGGGCGACAGCGCCCTGTCGCACCTTCTGGACAACGTCATCTCCGAGAACGCCGCCGCCTCCATCGAGGACTGAGCGGCCCGGGGCGACGGCACGGGTCGCCACGGCGGATGAGACGGCTGTCCGTCCCGGCACACGGCCGGGGCGGGCGGCCGTCGCCGTTTCCCGGACGCGGGCCGGCGGCCGGGCGGCGGGGCCCGCCGGACGCCGGGGGCGGGTCACTTGGCGTCGGCGTAGCACTCCACGGTGGCCGTGGTGAACGGGAAGCGCACCGGGGTCTCGCCGAAGGCGATCCGCCCGGCGGTGTCGCCGGCCGCGCCGATGGCCGCGGCGACCTCGGGGGCCTCGTCCGCCGGGCAGTGCACGATCACCTCGTCGTGCTGGAAGAAGACCAGCTCCGCCGCCATTCCGGCCAGCGACCGGCGCAGCGCCGCCAGCATCAGCAGCGCCCAGTCGGCCGCGCTGCCCTGGACGACGAAGTTCCGGGTGAAGCGGCCGCGCGCCCGGGCGTCGGAGGAGGCGTAGCCCGGGACGCCGCCCCCCTCGCGGGCGGCCGCGGCCGGTTCCTGCGGCAGCCCGGCCTCCTCCGCCTCCTCGGCGCCGACGGCGCGCGGGCTGGTGCGGCCCAGCCAGGTGCGCACCAGCCGTCCCTCCTCGCCCGCCCGGGCGGCGTCGTCGACGTAGGCGACCGCGAGCGGGAAGCGGCGGCGCAGCGCGGCCAGGTTCTTCAGGCCGTCGCCGCTGGTCTGCCCGTAGACCGCGCCGAGCAGGGCGATCTTGGCCTGGTCGCGGTCGCCGGAGAAGGCCCGGTCGGACAGCCGGGCGTAGAGGTCGCCCGGGTCGCCGGCGACCTCCATCAGCCCCTGGTCCCGGGAGATCGCGGCCAGCACCCGGGGCTCCATCTGGTCGGCGTCGGCGACCACCAGCCGCCAGCCCGGGTCGGCGACCACGGCCCGGCGGATGATCCGGGGGATCTGCAACGCCCCGCCGCCGTTGGTGGTCCAGCGGCCGGAGACCGTCCCGCCGGGGAGGTACCCGGGACGGAACCGGCCTTCGCGCACCCAGTCCTGGAGCCAGCCCCAGCCGTGCGCGGTCCAGATCCGGTACAGCTTCTTGTAGGCGACGAGGGGGGCGACCGCCGGGTGGTCGACGCGCTCCAGCTCCCATCGGCGGGTGGACTTCACGGTGATCCCGGCCTGCGCGAAGGCCCGCAGCACGTCGGCCGGCAGGTCGGGCCGCACCCGGCGGCCGAACGCCGCGGACACCTCCTCGGCCAGCTCGGCCAGTCTGCGCGGCTCGCCCCCCCCGCCGTACCGCTCGCCGAGCATGTCGTCCAGCAGCCGCCGGTGGACGTCGGCCCGCCAGGGCAGTCCGGCGCGGTTCATCTCGGCGGCGACGAGCATCCCGGCGGACTCGGCCGCCGTCAGCAGTCTCATCCGGCCCGGATGCCCGGCGGCGTCGTGCCGCCGCACCTGCTCGGCGTAGACCTCCAGCAGGGCGTCGAAGGGCAGCGCAGCCGGGCCCGGCTCGAACAGGGAGGACTGCGCCCCGGGCACGGCGGCGCGCTGCGGCGGGTCCGCGGGCACCGGGCGGCGGCGCAGCCGAGCGAAGGCGGCGGCCGCCGAGCGCGGCTCGCCCGAGCGTCCCTCGTGGCCCAGCAGCAACTGCTCGGCGTCCTCGATGTCGTAGCACCGCTCCACCCGCACCCCGGCGGCCAGCAGCCTCGGGTACACCTCGGCGGTGGAGCGCCACACCCAGCGGGCGGCGTCCGGGCGGGCGCCCACCGCGGCGGCGAGGTCGGGCTCGGCGCGGACCGGGCCCGCGGGGCGGCCGTCCTCGCCCAGCGGCGCCAGCCTCGCCCCGCCGTCCTCGGTGGCCTCCACCAGCCAGCGCTCGCTCACCCTTCCACCCGCCGCTCGTCCATGCGTCCGAGTCTGGCACCCGGCACTGACAGCGGGGCCGCTCGCGGTGTCCACAGGCTGTGGACGCCGGGCCGCTCCGGCGGCCTGGGAACATGGTGGCGGCGGGAGCGGGCGGCGGGCGAGGAGACAGACCGATGACGACGGATCTCGGGAGCGCGGGGTGAGCGGCGGCGGGACGGTCGAGCGGGCGCTGGCCGGCGCGCTGTACGCCGCCGGCTCCACGGAGCGGGAGCGGGACGCCGCCCTCGACACGGCCGCCTCGCTGCTCGCCGCCGACCCGGGCGCGGACGGCGAGCTGGCGCGCCGGGGCGAGGAGCTGGTGGGCCGGGCGTGGCAGCGCGGCTGGCAGCCGGCCGACCTGCTGCGGCTGGTCCGGCGGGAGCTGGCGGAGCGGCACGCGCGGCTGGCGGCCGGGTTGATCGCCGCCGAGGTGCGGGGGTACCCGGCGCTGCCGCCGCGCTGGGCGGCCCAGGTGGCCGAGCTGCCGGGGGAAGGGGAGTGGCGGGCGGACCGCTTCTCGTACGCCACTGCGGTGCTGGAGCTGTACGGGCTGCTGGTGCGACTGCCCGCGCTGGAGCCGGCCGGGCCGGTCCCGGGGGCCCCGCTGACCGCCCCGGCCGCGCCCGGCGAGCCGCGGATGCTCGTCCGCATTCGGGCGCTGCTGGCCAAGGCCGAGGCGACCGGCTACCCGGAGGAGGCGGAGGCGCTCACCGCCAAGGCCCAGGAGCTGATGGCCCGGCACAGCCTCGACGAGGCCGCGCTGGCCGCGCGCACGCACGCGGAGGAGGGGCCGGAGGCGGTACGGATCGGGGTGGAGCCGCCGTACGAGACGAGCAAGGCGATCCTGCTGGACGCGGTCGCCCGGGCCAACCGCTGCCGGACGGTGTGGAACGAGGCGTTCGGCTTCTCCACGGTGGTCGGCTTCGGTCCCGACCTGGAGGTGGCGGAGCTGCTGTACACCTCGCTGCTGGTGCAGGGCATGGCCGCGATGACCCGGGCGGAGGGCGAGCAGCGGGCCGGCGGGCGCAAGCGGACGAAGACCTTCCGGCAGTCGTTCCTGCTGTCCTACGCGCACCGGCTCGGCGACCGGCTGACGGCGGCGGCCGAGCGGGTCGCCGCGGACGCGGCCGAGGGGCGGGAGGCGTCCGCGCTGCTGCCCGTGCTCTCCTCCCGGGAGGCCGCGGTCAGCGCGCGCACGGACCGGATGTTCCCCGAGACGGCCACCACCCGGGTGCGGGGAGCCGTCGACGCGGCCGGCTGGGACTCCGGCCGCGCCGCCGCCGACCAGGCGCGGACCGAGGCGCGACGGAGACTGGGCGGGGGGTGACCGGCCCGGCGTGACCGGCCCCGTGACCGGCCCCGGTGGCGGAACGGCACGGCGGGCCGCCGTCCGCGCGGGTCCCCGCGCGGTTCCGCCGGGTCACCGGTGTGACGGTCCGTCCCGTGGAGGCGTACCGACGCACCGGCTCACCGGACGGGGGTGCTGGCGGTCGCCGGCCGTGCCGGTGGTGTCCGTTACGTTCCGGTTCCGGCGGTTACCCTCGGACGCATGAGCTGGTTCCGCGCGCTGAAGGCGACCGCTCGTGCGGGGCTGGCGGTGGAACGGCCGAAGCTGGAACCGTTCGTCGCGCTGCGCGGCGCGGCCGGGCTGGCGCTGGTCGTGGGCGTGAGCCTCGCGCTGTTCGGGCCCCTGGTCGCGGTCAGTTCCGCGTTCGGCGCGTTCCAGGCGGCGATCGCCACCTTCCAGCGCAGCTGGCGGCCGCGGCCCACGCTGGCGCTCGCCTCCGGGGCCACCCTCGCGGTCTCCACCTTTCTCGGCTACCTCACCGGCGCGCACATCCTGCTCTTCCTGGCGTTGCTGGTGGTGTGGACCTTCGCCGCCGGAATGGCCTGGTCCGCCGGGCCGACCACCGGGATCATCGCCTCCTCCAACGTGGCGATCATGCTGGTCACCGTCACCCTGCCGACCTCGGTGGCCCAGGCCGCCGGGCACGCGGCGGTGATCCTGGCCGGCGGGGTGGTGCAGGCCGCGCTGGTGGTGCTGGTGCCGATCCGCCGCTGGGGCGCGCAGCGCGACGCGCTCGCCGACGCGCTGGCGGCGGTGGCCGACTACGCCCGGCGGCTGCGCCACGACCCGCTGGCCCTCTTCGACCCGGCGCCCCTGATGACCGCCCGCAGCGCGGCCGCCGTCAGCCGCCGCCAGGCCCGCCGCCGACCGGCCGAACTGCACGGGGCCCGCGGCCTGGCCGAGCGCATCCGCCCGGTGCTCGCCTCGCTCGCCGACCCGGCCGTCGGCGTCCCGCCGGACGGGCCGCAGCGCGCCCGGGTCGACGAACTGCTCGCCGCCGCCGCGACCGTGCTGGACACCGCCGCCCGCGCGGTCCGGCACGGCCGCCCCGCCCCCGTCCCGGCCGGCGCGCTCGCCGCGCTGCGCACCCCGGACACCGGCGCCGTGCTCACCGGCCCCGCCCGCCGGGCCGCGGTCCGGTTGGCCGCGCTGCTGGACGACGTGGTGGAGGCCGCGACCCCCACCGACCGCGGCGAGGTCGGTGACGCCGGCGTCACCGACGACGTACGGCAGCGGCCCACGCTGCTGCAACTGGCGCCGGGCGCGCTGCGCCGGGCCCGGGGCGAACTGCGCCCCGCCTCACCGGTGTTCCGGCACGCGGTGCGGGTCTCGGCGGTGACCGCCGTCGGCTACGCGATCGGCGTGCTGCTGCCGCTGGGCCACGGCTACTGGGCTCCGATGGCGGCGGTGATGGCGATGCGGCCGGACTTCACCCAGACCTACGGCCGCAGCGTGGCGCGCTTCTGCGGCACCCTGGTCGGCGTCGCCGTGGCCACCGGCGTCGTCCAGGGCGCGCATCCGGGGCCCTGGGGGTCGGCCGCGCTGGCCGTGGTCTGCGCGTTCGGGATGTACCTGCTGATGCGGACCGGCTATGTCGCCGCGCAGGCGTGCGTCGCCGCGTACGTCGTCTTCCTGCTCGGCACCGGCGGCCAGGAGTGGACCCAGACCGTGCCGGAACGGGTGGTGCTCACCCTGCTCGGCGGAGTGCTGGCGATGGTGTCGTACGCCGTATACCCGGCCTGGGAGACGCCCCGGCTGCGCACCCGGCTGGCCGACTGGCTGGCGGCCGACGGGCGGTACGCGGCCTGTGTCGCCGCGCACTACGCGCACCCCCGGGACCGGCCGCCGGCGGAGGTCCGCGAGGCGCTGCTCGGCACCCGGGACGCCCGGGTGGCCTGGCAGGACACCCTGGAGCGGGCCGCCCACGAGCCGGTGCGCCACCGGGGTCTCTCCCGGGCCGCGGCCACCGACGCCGAGCACGCGCTGGGGCAGTTCGGCCGGGTCGCCATGCTGATGGAGGCCCATCTGCCGGACCGGCACACCACCCCGCTGCCGGTCGCCGCCGACCTCGCCGAGGAGTTGCGCCGGGCCACCGAGCAGGGCGCGAAGGCGGTCCGCGAGCGCCGCACCCCGCGGTGGGACGCCCTGCGCGCCTCCGTCGCCGGCTGGGACCGCGAGAGCGTGCCCGACCCGGTGGTGCGCAACGGCGCGAGGCTCCTGGTGGCGGCGCTGGAGGAGCTGTCCGAGGCGCTGGCGGACGGCGACCGGCCGCCCGCGGAGGACCCCGCGCCGCCGCTCAGTCCTTCGGCGGCGCCGCGGCGGTGAGCTTGTCCTTCGCCCCACCCGCCCAGTCGACAGTGAGGGACGTGCCCGTGATCCGGGCGGCGCCCGAGGTGCGGGCGGTGTAGCCGCCGTCGCAGGCCAGGGTGAGGTCGAGCGCCGTCGCCGGACCGGTCGCGACGCCCTGGCAGACGTGCGCCTCGGCCAGCACCACGGCCCGGCCGCCCTTGACGGTCAGGCTCACCGGCCGGCCGTCGGTCGTGCCCACCCAGGAGCCCTCGACGGCCCGTCCGCCGGTGGTCGGGGGACCCGAAGGCGACGGCGTACGGGGCGGGGCGGCGGTGCCGCGCTCGGGCGCGGGAGCGGAGGAGCCGCCCCGCCCCGTACG
>NZ_PVLV01000216.1 GCF_002982015.1 Streptomyces solincola | reverse complement strand
CCCCGGCCCGTCGCCGGCGCCGAACCCGCACCCCCGCCGCCGGCCGCGGCGCGCACGCCCCCTGGCGCGCGCTGCGCCACCGGAGCATGCGCTGGTGGTCCGCCGCCAACCTGGTCTCCAACGCCGGCACCTGGATGCAGCTCACCGTGCAGAACCTGCTGGTGCTGGAGATCACCGGCTCCGCCGCCGCCACCGGCCTGTCGCTGTCCGTGCAGGCCGCGCCCGGCCTGCTGATGAGCCTGGTCGGCGGGGCCGCGGTGGACCGCTGGCCGCGCAAGGCCACCGCCGCCGTCAGCCAGGCGCTGCTGGGCGCGGTCGCCTTCACCACCGCCGTGCTGGTCGCCTGCGACCCGCTCGGCGTCGGCGTGCTGATGGCGCTGGCCGCGGTCACCGGACTGATCGCCACCGTCGACGGCCCCGCCTGCTCCCTGCTCGGCAACGACCTGGTGCCCGCCGAGGACGTGCCCTCCGCGATCGGCGTCGGCTCCCTGGTCTCCAGCGCCGGCCGGCTCGCGGGCGCCGGACTCGCCGGGCTCACCGTCGGCGTCCTCGGCACCGCCGCCGCGTACGCCGCCAACGGCCTGTCCTTCCTCTGCGTCGCCGCCGTCATCCCCTTCCTGCGCCCGGCACGCCCGGCGGGCGGGACAGCGCCACCCGCGGCGGAGAAGGACCAGGACACCGCCGGCGACGGGCTGACCATGCGCGAGGGGCTCGCCTACTTCGCCCGCAACCCCCGGCTGCTCGCGCTGGCCGGCGTCACCGGCATCAGCGCCGTCCTCGGCCGCAACTACGGGCTCACCCTCGCCGTGCTGGTCACCGGCCCGCTGGCCGGCGGCGCGGGCGCGTTCGGCACCGTCTCCACGGTCCTGGCGGTGGGTGGCATCCTCGGCGCGGTCCTCGGCGCGCGGCTGCGCCGCCCCTCGGTCCGCCTGGTCGGCGCGCTCGCCGCCGCCGGCGGCCTGCTCCAGGCGGTCGCCGGACTGTCCCCCTCGCTCGCCCTGCTGCTGGTGGTGGTGGCGCCCATGGCGGTGGTCGAGTCGGTCTCCGACACCGCCGGCACCACCGTGCTGCAAACCACCCCGCCGCCGCGTCTGCGCGGCCGGGTCCTCGGCGTGTGGGGCAGCGTGCGCACCGGGTGGGGCCTGACCGGCCCGCCCGCGCTCGGCCTGCTGATGGAGCAGGCCGGCGCCCGGGGCGCCCTGGTCGCCGGCGGCCTGCTCATCGCCGCCGCCGTCCTCGCCGGCCACCTGCTGCACCGCCGCCGGCCCGCTGCCCCGGCGCCCGCACCCGTGTCCGTGGCGCTACGGGAACCGGTGCTCATCCCCGCGCCCGCGCAGGTCCCCGCCGCCGAGCGTCCCGTGCCGGTCGGCGCGCCCGCCTGAGAACGGCGCGCGTGGCGCGCACGACCGCGCGCCCTCGCCGGGACCGGACCCGAGGGCCTGGTCCCGGCGCGGGCGCGCGCCCCGGCTCAGCGCCCCGGCGGGCGGACCGGCGCGGCGGCCTCGGCGGCGCGTCGGGCCAGCATGGTGGTGGAGCGGCCGTCCAGATAGGGCAGCACCACGGCCTGCCCGCCCCAGCCCGCCAGCACCTCCGCCTCGGGCAGGTCCTCCGCCGAGTAGTCGCCGCCCTTCACCCACACGTCCGGGCGCAGCCGGGCCAGCAGCTCCGCCGGGGTGTCCCCGTCGAACACGGCGACCGCGTCCACGCTGCCCATCCCGGCCAGCACCCGCACCCGGTCGGCCAGCGGGTTCAGCGGGCGGCCCGGACCCTTCAGCCGCTCCACCGACTCGTCGGAGTTGACGCACACGATCAGGCAGTCGCCGATCCGCCGGGCGCTCTCCAGCAGTCCCACGTGCCCGGCGTGCAGCAGGTCGAAGCAGCCGCCGGTGGCCACCACCGTCCCGCCGCGCGAGCGCACCCGCTCGGCCAGCGTGAACGGGTCGGACACCGGCTCCCGCTCGGCGCGGCCCGCGGCCTGCGCCCGCCACAGCGACGGGTTGCCCGCGCCTCCCGCCGCCACGAACGCCGCGGCCTCCTCCACCGCCCGCTGCAACGCCTCCTCCGGCAGCGCCCCGTCCGCCAGCGCCGCCGCCGTGGCGGCCGCGAACGCGTCGCCAGCGCCGCACGGATCGCCGTCGGCCCGGTAGGGCGCCGGCACCAGCATCGGCGTCGCCGCGCCCGGCCGGGTCAGCAGCACCCCGCGCTCGCCGAGCGTCACCGCCACCGCCGCCGCCTTCCATCGCTCGGCCAGCTGCGCGCCCCGCTCGGCGTAGTCCCGCAGCGACTCGCCGCCGCCCCGGCACAGCGCCCGCGTCTCGGCCGCGTTCGGCGTCACGAGGCGGGTCCCCGGCACCGGGGCGTCGCCCTTGAGGTGCGGGTCCCACACCACCGGCACCTTCGGCGCGACCTCCGCCAGGTGCGCGCGGACCGCGCTCGCGGTGTGCCGCCCGTAGTCGGCGACCAGGATCGCCCGTGCGTCGGCGAGGGTGTCGCGCACCGCCTGGTCCGGCTCGCCCGGGTCGCCGCCGCCCCGGTCGATGCGCACCAGCGGACGCCCGCCGGCCAGCACCCGGGTCTTCACCGGCAGGGTGCCGTGCAGCGGCAGCTCCACCACCCGCACCTTGCCGCGCAGCGAGCGGCGCACCGCGTCACTGGCCGGGTCGTCGCCCATCGCCGTCACCAGCACCACGTCCCGCCCGCCCCGGGAGGCGAGGGCGGCCGCGAGACCCGCGCCGCCCGGCCGCCGCTGGTCCCCGGTGACGTCCACCACCGGGGCGGGCGCGTCCGGCGCCAGCCGGGTGGATACGCCCTCGATGTCCTCGTCCAGCAGCACGTCGCCGACGACCACCAGCGGTTTGCGTGTGCTCATGCCATTCTCCTGTGGGCCAGGGCGGGCGCGGCGGCGCCCGCCGCGCGTACGGGCGGACCGGCGGCCACCTCGGCGTCGAAGCTCTCGCACAGCAGGTGCACGGCGAGCAGATGGGCCTCCTGCACGGTGGCCGTCGTCGCCGCCTCCACGCACAGCGCCTCGTCGGCCGCCTCCGCCAGCGGGTTGGGCCCCGGGCCGGTCATCGCCCACACCAGCAGTCCGGCCTGCCGGGCGGTGGCCGCGGCGAGCACCAGGTTGGCGCTCGCGCCCGAGGTGGACAGCAGCACCAGCACGTCGCCCGGCCGGCCGTGCGCGGCGACCTGCCGCGCGTACACCTGGTCGAAGCCGTAGTCGTTGCCGATCGCGGTCACGCTGGAGGTCTCCGCGTGCAGCGAGATCGCCGAGAACGCCGGCCGCTCCCGCTGGTAGCGGCCCACCAGCTCGGCCGTCAGATGCTGCGCCTGCGCGGCGCTGCCGCCGTTGCCGGCGGCCAGCAGCCTGCCGCCGACCGGCAGCACCGACGCCAGGTGCCGGCCCCAGCGGGCGACCTGTCCGAGGTGCTGCTCCTGGAAGAGGACGAGTGCGTCCGCGAGCGCTTGGCAGTGCGCCCGCGCCGCCGGCGGGGGGCCGGCGTCCGCGCCGGACGGGTTCAGGGGTTCGGTCATGGCGTTCGGGCGCTCCGCCGGGGCGTGAGCGGCCCGCACCTCCTTCAGAGGGTTCGAGCGGGACCGGGCGCAACCAGGAAGGGGACGAGACGGGCAGGGGGCGGGGGCTGTCTCTTTT
>NZ_PVLV01000215.1 GCF_002982015.1 Streptomyces solincola | reverse complement strand
GAGCAGCAGTCCGCCGACGGCGCCGGGGCCGCCAGGGCGCCGCCCTGCTCGGCGGGGGCGCCGGCGGCCCCGGCGCCGTCGGCGGACTGCTGCTCATCGGCCTGGTGCTCGCCGCGCTCGCCGCCCTGCTCCGCGCCGACCGCCGCTTCGCCGTCCTCGCCGCCTGGACCGCCGCGCTGGCCGCCCTGCTCCTCGCCGCCCTGGTCAACGCCTCCGCCGAGAGCTGGGCCGGCCCCGCCACCCTCGTCTACGGCCTGGCCCTGATCGCCGCCGGCATGCTCGGCGCGGAGGGCGGCCGCACCCGGGTCGGCGCGCAGAGCTTCGGCTGGCGGCAGCCCGTCGCCGTGCTCATCGCGCTCGCCGCCGCGGCCGGCCCGCTCGTCTCCGCCGCCACCTGGGCGGTGGCCGGCGCGGACGGCCCGCTGGAGCGCCGGGACCCGGTCCAGGTGCCCGCCTTCGTCGCCGAGGAGAGCGCCACCAGCAGCGACCAGCCCCGCACCCTCGTGCTGGCCGCCACCTCGCCCGCCGAGGTCTCCTACACCCTGCTGCGCGGCTCCGGCGCCCGGCTCGGCGACGCCGAACTGACCGCCGCCGGCGACGGCGACCCGCGCCTGGACAAGGTCGTCGCCCACCTGGTCGGCGGCTCCGGAGCCGACCAGACCGCCCAGCTCAGCGGCTTCGGCATCCGCTATGTCCTGGTCCGCGACGGCGCGCCCCGCCAGGTCAGCCGGGTCCTGGACACCACCCCCGGCCTCAGCCGGCTCAGCCAGGAGGACGGCAGCGCGCTGTGGCGGCTGGACCGCCAGGTCGCCCGTGCGGTCATCGTTCCGCCGGCCGCCGAAGGCCGGGAAGCCGCCACCGACCTCGTCCCCGTGCCCTCCGGCCCCGTCGAGGCGCACACCGACCTGCCCGCCGGCCCGGCCGGCCGCACCCTGCGCATCGCCGACCGCGCCGACGACGGCTGGGAAGCCACCCTGGACGGCCGCCCGCTGAAGAAGACGGTGGCCGACGGCTGGGCTCAGGGCTTCGAGCTCCCCGCCGGCGGCGGCCGCCTGGACCTCACCTACCAGGCGCCGTTCACCCACACCGCCTGGGTCTGGGCGCAGTGCTTCCTCGTCCTGGTGCTGTTCGTGCTCGCCCTGCCGGGCCGCCGCCGCACCGTGGACGACGACCTCCCCGACGAGGAGCAGCCCGCCGTCACCGCCGAGGACCTGGCCGGCGACGGCCGCCGCGCTCGCCGCCTGCGCGCCGCGGCCGCCGCCGACCCGCACCAGCCGGTCCCCGACGCCGGGTACGGCCAGGTCCCGCAGCAGCCCGCGCACGCCCAGTGGGACGACGCCCCGGAGCACGCCCCGCAGCACCAGGACCCGTACGCCGCCCAGTCCGGCTACGAGACCTACCCCGGCTACCCGCAGGCCGACCCCTACCAGCAGCCGTACCCCCAGGCGCAGTACCCGCAGCAGGGGCAGCCGTACGAGCAGTGGCAGCAGTACGACCAGTCCCAGCCCCAGCAGTACGACCCGTCGCAGCCCTACGGGCAGGCCCAGCCGTACGAGCAGCCGCAGGCCCAGCCGTACGAGCAGCCGTACGACGGCTACGACCCCCAGGCCTCCGGCTACGGCCACGGCCACGGCCACGGCCACGGCCACGGCCACGCCTACGACGAGGAACAGCAGCAGCGCCGCGACGACCAGCGGTACGACGGGAGCAGCGACCAGTGAACCGGACCACCCTCTCCCTGGCCGCCGTCGCCACGGCCCTCGCCGCCGTCACCGGCTTCGCCGCGCTCACCGCCCCCGGCGCGGACGCCGGCGCCACCCCGGCCGCGGCCGCCGGCCCGGCCGCCCGGCTGCCGGTCGAGCGGTCCAGCGCGCTGTGCCCGGCGCCCAGCGACTCCGACGTCGCCGACACCACGTACACCTCCTTCACGCCCCAGGGCGCCCCGGCGGCCGGCTCCCCGGACAAGCCGGGCGCCCCGCGCGCCGACCTCGTCACGGCCGTCAGCCCCGACGCCGCCAAGTCCGCGAAGGGCGGCAAGAAGCCCGTCGCCGAACCGCTGCTCGGACTCACCCAGCTCGGCAAGCCGGTGATCAAGGAGACCAAGGGCGGCGACGCCACGGCCCTGATCGGCAGCGCGTCCGGCGCCGCCGCCCCCGGCTGGACCACCCAGCAGACCACCGCGCTCGCCGCGGGCGACGGCCGAGGTCTGCTCGGGCTCACCTGCCCCGCGCCGGACACCGACCTGTGGTTCCCGGGCGCCTCCGCGTCCGCCGACCGCCAGGACTACGTCCACCTCACCAACCCGGACGACGCCGCCGTCGTCGCCGACGTGGACCTGTACGGGCCGGAGGGCGAGCTGAAGTCCCAGCTGACCGAGGGCGTCACCGTCCCCGCCCGGTCCAGCGTCCCGGTGCTGCTGTCCACCCTGACCGGCGGCGCGGAGACCGAGGACGTCACCGTCCACGTCACCACCCGCAGCGGCCGGGTCGGCGCCGCCGTCCGGGCGGCCCACGACGAGCAGGGCGGCGACTGGCTGACCGCGTCGGCCGACCCGGCCGCCGGCCAGGTGCTGCCCGGCATCCCGGCCGACGCCACCTCCGTACGCCTGGTGGCCTACGCGCCCGGCGAGGACGACGCCGACCTGAAGATCCAGCTCGCCGGCAAGACCGGCACGTTCACCCCGGCCGCCGCCCAGTCCCTGCGGGTCAAGTCCGGGATGACCGCGGCGATCGACCTCAAGAACCTCACCCGAGGCGAGGCCGGCTCGCTGGTCCTCACCCCGTCCCAGCCCGGTCGCAAGACGCCGGTCGTCGCCGCCCTGAAGGTGGTGCGCGGCTCGGGGGACAAGCAGGAGACGGCGTTCATCCCGGCGAGCGGGCCGGTGGGGGAGCGGGCCACCGTCGCCGACAACCGCGCCGATGGCGGCACGCTGATGCTGACCGCGCCCACGGCGGACGCCGAGGTCGAGGTCACCGCGTCGGCGGGGACGGCGGGCGGCCAGCCGGCCACCAAGACGTACACCGTCAAGCGCGGCACCACGATGGCGCTCACCCCGCCCGTCCCGGCCGGTCTGAAGGGCTCCTACGCGCTGACCGTGCAGACCGTCTCCGGCGGCCCGGTGCACGCCGCCCGGATGCTGGCCGCCCCGGAGGACGGGATCCCGATGTTCACGGTGCAGCCGCTCACCGACGACCGCGGCACGGTCGAGATCCCCACCGCCCGCCAGGACCTCACCGTCCTGACCGACTGAGCCCAGCGCCTCCGAAAGGCGGCCCGGCCCGCGGCCGGCCGGCCCTGCCCGTACCGGGGGACTGAGCGCCTCGCGGGGTCAGTCCTGCCCGTACCGGGGGTCGACCGACTCGGGCGCCAGTCCCAGCAGCTCGGCGACCTGCTCGACCACCACCTCGTGCACCAGCAGCGCCCGCTCGTCCCGGGACTTGGCCCGCAGCTCCACCGGGCGGCGGTACACCACGATCCGGGCGGGCCGGTCGCGCTCGGCCGGCGTCGAGCTGCCCAGCGGCACCGACTCGTCGGCCGCCGGCGGGACCTCCAGCACATGGAAGTCCACCTCGGCGAGCTGCGGCCAGTGCCGCTCCAGCCGCTCCACCGAGTCCTGGACCAGGTCGCGGAAGGTGTCGGAACGGGTCACCGAGAGCGGCACCTGCGGCGGTGCGACGGGCCCGCGCATCCCGCGACCGTGGCGGTCTCGGCGGCGCGGCCGCGGCTCGGCCGGAGGGGGCGGTACGGGACTGTCCATCACTACGGCAGGGTAGCCGTCCGCCGCCCACCCGGCCCGGTGCGCCGCCCGCGCCCCGCCGGGTACCGGACCGCCGTGCCCCGCCCCTTCCTCCCTGTCGCGGAGTGAACGTTCCGGTCACGGTTGGGCGCCTCGCCCCGGCCTCATCTGACCAGCCGACTCGCCACGATTGACCGAAAACAATCGATCTGGCGTCCGGTTCTCTTCCGTCCATCCCGTCCCCCGTCGTTCTTTCCGCTGGTCGGCCGGGCGCGCCGGAGCCGCCCTGTGGTGCGGATCACGCCGCGACACGGGCGGGTGACGCGGTGGGGAGTCGTCGCGGCCCGCTCAAGAGTGCGGTACCGTCCAACATCGTGAGCCCTGTACGTCGCTGTTCGCGCACCGCGTGCGGCCGCCCTGCCGTCGCGACACTGACGTACGTCTATGCCGACTCGACCGCGGTCCTCGGCCCGCTCGCCACCTACGCCGAACCCCACTGCTACGACCTGTGCGCCGAGCACAGCGAGCGTCTCACCGCGCCGCGCGGCTGGGAGGTCGTCCGGCTCTCCGACGCCTCCGGCCCCGCCCGCCCCAGCGGTGACGACCTGGAAGCGCTCGCCAACGCCGTACGCGAGGCCGCCCGCCCCCAGGAGCGCGCCGCCCAGTCCGGCGGCAAGAACGGCGGCCGCAACGGCGACCCGGTCGAGGTCGGCCGCCGCGGCCACCTCCGCGTCCTGCGCTCCCCCGAGTCCTAGCCCGTCTCCCACCGGCCTTACGCCTTCCGGGTACGTTGTTCCCCCAGTACAGGGCGTGCAGGGCGTGCAGGAGAGTGGGTCGAGGACATGACGGCTGATCTGTCCCGGATCGTGAAGGCGTACGACGTACGCGGAGTCGTGCCGGACGAGTGGGACGAACCGCTGGCGCGGCTGTTCGGCGCGGCGTTCGCCGAAGTGACCGGCGCGAGCGCGCTCGTCGTCGGCCACGACATGCGCCCCTCCTCGCCCGGTCTGGTCGACGCCTTCGCGCGCGGCGCGGCCGCCCGAGGCGCGGACGTCACCCTGATCGGACTCTGCTCCACCGACCAGCTCTACTACGCCTCCGGCGCGCTCGGACTGCCCGGGGCGATGTTCACCGCCTCGCACAACCCGGCCCGCTACAACGGCATCAAGCTCTGCCGGGCCGGCGCGGCCCCGGTCGGCCAGGACACCGGACTGGCCGAGATCCGCGCGCTGGTCGAGACCTGGCAGCAGGACGGCGCCCCCGCCGACGCGGGCGCCCCCGGGGCGCTCACCACCCGCGACACCCTCGCCGACTACGCCGGCCACCTCACGTCGCTGGTCGACCTCACCGCCATCCGCCCCCTGAAGGTCGTGGTCGACGCCGGCAACGGCATGGGCGGCCACACCGTGCCCACCGTCTTCGACGGCCTGCCGCTCACCCTCGTACCGCTCTACTTCGAGCTGGACGGCACCTTCCCCAACCACGAGGCCAACCCGCTCGACCCGGCCAACCTGGTCGACCTCCAGCGCAAGGTCCGCGAGGAGGGAGCCGACCTCGGCCTCGCCTTCGACGGCGACGCCGACCGCTGCTTCGTGGTGGACGAGAACGGCGACCCGGTCTCCCCGTCCGCGATCACCGCCCTGGTGGCCGCCCGTGAACTGGCCAAGCACCCCGGCGGCACGGTCATCCACAACCTGATCACCTCCTGGTCGGTGCCCGAGGTGGTCCGCGAGCACGGCGGCGCCCCGGTGCGCACCCGGGTCGGCCACTCCTTCATCAAGCAGGAGATGGCCCGTACCGGCGCGATCTTCGGTGGCGAGCACTCGGCGCACTACTACTTCCGCGACTTCTGGAACGCCGACACCGGCATGCTGGCCGCGCTGCACGTCCTCGCCGCCCTCGGCGGTCAGGACCAGCCGCTGTCCGCCCTGGTCTCCTCCTACGCCCGCTACACCGAGTCCGGCGAGATCAACTCCACCGTCGCCGACCAGGCCGCCCGCACCGCCGCGGTCCGCGAGACCTTCGCCGCCCGCCCCGGTGTCACCTTCGACGAGCTCGACGGCCTCACCGTCTCGGCCGCCGACTGGTGGTTCAACCTCCGCCCCTCCAACACCGAGCCCCTGCTCCGCCTCAACGTCGAAGCCCGCGACGAGCCCACCATGGCCAAGCTCCGCGACGAGGTCCTCGACCTGATCCGCGCCGGCGCCTGACGGACGGCCCGGGGGCCGGCCGGGCGGGCGGTCCCCCCGGTCGCCGCCGTGGCGGTCCGTCAGGCCCGCCGGTCTGCGCCGAGCCACGGCGCGGACCGGCCCCGGAGGTAGGCTGACGTGGCCCGACGCATCCCGCGTCGACCGGCACCCGGCGCCCCGCATCCGCGGCGCCGTGCCCAGCACCCCGTGTGAAAGGACCCTCCCATGCCGCTCGACGCCGGCCTCCTGGAGATCCTCGCCTGCCCCGCCTGCCACGCCCCGCTCGACGACCGCACAGCGGACGAGGATCCCGAGCTGGTCTGCACGGGCGACGCCTGCGGCCTGGCCTACCCGGTCCGCGACGGCATCCCGGTACTCCTCGTCGACGAGGCCCGCCGCCCCGCCTGACCACCTCCGCACAGGACGGCGCCGGCCCGCGGAACGACACGCCCCCCGGTCCGGTGAAACCCCGGAACCCGGGGCACCAGCCCATACGACCAGCCATCCGCGACCGACGCCGGGCCTCCCGCGACCGACGCCAGTCCTCATGGCCGCCACCGGCCCCAACCACCGCCACCGCCACCGGCCCCCGCGCTGGCACCGGCCCCTTGTCGCCGACGGCTGACGGCTGACGGCCGACGACCGACCCACGCCCCGTACCGCGACCGCCCGCACGGCGATCGGAGGCCCACCCCATGTTCGACGAGTCCCTGCTCGACGACCCGGACGCCCTCGCCGGGGCCGACCGCCGCGGGCTGCTCCGCGGGGCGGCCGAGGCCGGAGCGCGGGTCCGCACCGCGGCCCGGCACGCCAACGAGGCGGGCGTCTCCGCGCTCAGCCCCGAAGGCCGCCCCCGCGCGGTCCTGGTCGCCGGCCCGGGGACGGCCGCCAGCGGGGTCGCCGACCTGGTGGGCGCCCTCGCCGGAGCGTCCGCGCCGGTCACCCGCCTCCACCCCACCGGCGTCGCCCCGGCCGGCGGCGCCCTGCGCTGGACGCTGCCGGGCTGGGCAGGCTCGGTCGACCTGCTGCTCATCGCCACCATCGACGGGGCCGAACCGGGCCTGGGCGTCCTCGCCGACCAGGCGTACCGCCGCGGCGTCACCGTCGTCGCCGTCGCCCCGAGCCACTCGCCGCTCACCGAGGCGGTCGAAGGCGCGCACGGACTGCTCGTACCGATGGCGACCGCCCCGCACGAGCTGTCCGAGGAGACCCCCGCCGCCAGCCCCGGCGCCCTGTGGGCCCTGCTGACCCCCCTCCTCGCGCTGCTCGACCGGGTCGGCCTGGTCGAGGCGCCCGCGGAGGCGCTGCAACAGGTGGCCGACCGGCTCGACCGCACCGCCGAGCGCTGCGGCCCCGCGATCGCCACGTACGAGAACCCGGCCAAGACCCTCGCCGCCGAGCTGGCCGACAGCCTGCCGATCATCTGGACCGAGGGGACGGCGGCCGGGCCCGTCGGCCGCCGCTTCGCCGCCGTACTGGCCGAACTGGCCGGACGCCCGGCGCTGGCCGCGGACCTGCCGGAGGCGCTGCCCGCCCACGGCGCCCTGCTCGCCGGAGACCTGGCGGCCGCCGCCGACCCCGACGACTTCTTCCGGGACCGTGTCGAGGAGGCGCAGGCCCTGCGCGCCCGGGTCGTCCTCCTCCGGGACCGCTCCACCGGTGGGCTGAGCGCCGCCCCGGCCGCCCGCGAGCTCGCGCTGGGCCACGACACCACGATCAGCGAACTCGAGCCCGAGGAGGGGGCGACCGAGCTGGAGGCGTTCGCCGAACTGCTCGCGGTCACCGACTTCGCCGCCTGCTACCTCGCCCTCGCCTCCGGCCGCCAGACCTCCTGACCGCCCGACCCCCCCGTACCTTGCGCCCTCGCCCGCCGCCGGCCGACCGGATGCCGCCCGCGCCCGGCGGCCGGGCGTCCCGACTCCGTACAAGTCCCGTCGTCAGGCGTCCGTCCCGGCTCCGTACGAGCCCCGTCCTCAGGCGTCCGTCCCGGCTCCGTACAAGACCCGTCGCCAGGCGTCCGACCCGGCTCCGTACAAGTCCCGTCGTCAGGTGTCCGTCCCGGCTCCGTACGAGCCCCGTCCTCAGACGTCCGACCCGGCCGCCCGCGCTTCCGATCACCAGAGGTTCCGGCCAGGCCGGTGCGCGCAGCATCACCCCCCTCCTGTCCGCCTCCCCTCCTGCCTCCCCTCCTCTCTTCCGTCCTCGACTGCCCCGGCCCGTCGCCGTCCGCCGTCCGCCGTCCGCCGTCCGCGGGACCTTCCGTGATCACCCGCGGTACCACCCAGGGCCATCCCCGCCACACATCCGCTCGCGACCATGCCCCGACCCACAAGGTCCCGGCGGCACCCCCCACCGGGCCGCGCCCCCCTGCACGACGCGGCCGCGCAGCGCAGAACGCCCCGCAAGACCCCGAAGGAAGGCTCGCTCCATGGACCGCCTCTCCAACACCGTCCGCCCCTACGCCTGGGGCTCCCCGACGGCCATCCCGCACCTGCTCGGCGCCGAACCCACCGGTGAGCCCCAGGCCGAGATGTGGATGGGCGCCCACCCCGGCGCGCCTTCCCGGATCGTCCGCGGCGGTGTCGAGTTGCCTCTCGACGCGGTCATCGACGCCGATCCGGTACGGGAACTGGGCGCCGCGTCCGCGGACAAGTTCGGCCCCCGGCTGCCGTTCCTCCTCAAGCTGCTCGCCGCCGACGCCCCGCTCTCCCTCCAGGTCCACCCCGACCTCGACCAGGCGCGGGCCGGCTTCGCGGCCGAGGAACGCGCGGGCATCCCCGTCGACGCCCCGCACCGCAACTACCGCGACGCGAACCACAAGCCCGAGCTGATCTGCGCGCTCACCCCGTTCGAGGGCCTCTGCGGCTTCCGCGAGCCGGCCCGCAGCGCCGAACTGCTCGCCGCGCTCGACGTCGACTCGCTCAAGCCGTACGTCGACCTGCTGCACGCCCACCCCGAAGAGGCGGCCCTGCGGGAGGTGCTGACCGCACTGCTGACCGCCGACCGCGACGAACTCGCCGCCACCGTGCACGAGACCACCGCCGCCTGCGAACGGCTCGGCGGCGCCCACGCCCCCTACGCCGCCCTCGCCCACCACTACCCCGGCGACCCGGGCATGCTCGCCGCGATGCTGCTCAACCACGTGGTGCTCACGCCCGGTGCGGCCCTCTACCTCGGGGCCGGCGTCCCGCACGCCTACATCTCCGGCCTCGGCGTGGAGATCATGGCCAACTCCGACAACGTGCTGCGGTGCGGGCTGACCCCCAAGCACATCGACATGCCCGAACTCCTGCGCGTCGTGCGGTTCCAGGCCGACGACCCGGTCGTGCTCCGCCCGGAGGCCTCGCCTTCGGGCGAGGAGGTCTACCGCACCCCCGCCGAGGAGTTCCGCCTCTCCCGCTTCGTACGGGCCGAGGGCGCGGCCCCCGCCGACCTCACCGCCGCGACACCGCAGATCCTGCTCGCCACCGCCGGCGCCCCGCAGGCCGGCGAGGTGCTGCTCACCCCCGGCCAGTCGGTCTTCGTCCCGGCGGGTGAACCGGTCGAACTGCGCGGAACGGGCACGGTGTTCCGGGCGACGGTGGTGGCCTGACCACCTCCCCGGCCGCCACTGCTGCCACAATGTGCGGCCGTACGGTCCGCCCGGCGGGCCACCCTGGTGCCCGGCCGGTCCTCGGGGCATCCGAGAACCGACCCGCACCGCAACAACGAAGGGACGACGGCACGCATGAGCGCGTCAGGCGGAACCAAAGCAATCGTGGCGGCCCTCGCCGCGAACCTCGCCATCGCGGTGGCGAAATTCGTGGCGTTCCTGTTCAGCGGCTCGTCCTCGATGCTCGCCGAGAGCGTCCACTCGCTCGCCGACTCCGGCAACCAGGGCCTGCTGCTCCTCGGCGGCAAGAAGGCCAAGCGCCAGGCCACGCCCGAGCACCCCTTCGGCTACGGCCGCGAGCGCTACATCTACGCCTTCCTCGTCTCCATCGTGCTGTTCTCGCTCGGCGGCATGTTCGCCCTGTACGAGGGCTACGAGAAGATCAAGCACCCGCACGAGATCACCGACTGGTGGTGGCCCGTCGGCGTGCTGGTCTTCGCGATCATCGCCGAGAGCTTCTCCTTCCGCACCGCCATCAAGGAGTCCAACCAGCTCCGCGGCAAGCTCTCCTGGAAGGAGTTCGTCCGCCGGGCCAAGGCCCCCGAGCTGCCGGTCGTCCTCCTGGAGGACCTCGGCGCGCTGATCGGCCTGATCCTGGCCCTGTTCGGCGTCGGCCTCGCGATCCTCACCGGCAACGGCGTCTGGGACGGCATCGGCACCCTCTGCATCGGCATCCTGCTGGTCCTCATCGCCCTGGTGCTGGCCGCCGAGACCAAGTCCCTGCTGCTCGGCGAGTCCGCCGGCCTGGAGGACGTCCGGAAGATCGAGACCGCGCTGGTCGACGGCGACACGGTGACCGGCGTGATCCACATGCGCACCATGCACCTCGGTCCCGAGGAGCTGCTGGTCGCGGCCAAGATCGCCGTCCAGCACGACGACAGCGCCTCCGAGGTCGCCGCGGCCATCGACGCCGCCGAGTCCCGCATCCGTGACGCGGTGCCCATCGCCCGTGTCATCTACCTCGAGCCCGACATCTACCAGGCGTCCAAGGCCGCCGCCCCCTCCGCGCTCCCCGATCTCCCCA
>NZ_PVLV01000214.1 GCF_002982015.1 Streptomyces solincola | reverse complement strand
CCCGCCGCACCGCCACGACTCCTACAGATACAGACCGGTCGAGTCGTCCGCGCCCTCGAAGCGGTCCGCCGCCACCGCGTGCAGGTCCCGCTCGCGCATCAGCACGTAGCCGACGCCGCGCACCTCGACCTCGGCGCGGTCCTCCGGGTCGTACAGCACCCGGTCGCCGGGCTCCACGGTGCGGACGTTCTGCCCGACCGCGACCACCTCGGCCCAGGCCAGCCGGCGGCCGACGGCGGCGGTCGCCGGGATCAGGATGCCGCCGCCCGAACGCCTCTCGCCCTCGGGGGTGTCGTTCCGGACCAGCACGCGGTCGTGCAGCATCCGGATGGGCAGCTTGTCGTGGGTGTTCTCGCTCACCCTGTGAAACCTACCTGCCGTCCGGCCCGGGTCAGTCCCTGCGGCGGCGGGTGGACAGCGCGAGCAGGCCCACCACGCCGACGGCCAGCAGCGCCACCGGGACCACCCGCTCCAGGCGCGGCGCGCCGTCCTCGGTGGTGAACTTCGCCTTCACGTCGGTCACCACCCGGTTCACCGCGACGAAGGCGCGGCCGGCGGTCTCGTCCACCGTCGAGGCCACCTTCGCCTTCGCGTCGCCCATGATGGTGCTGGGGTGCAGCCGCACCCCGATCTCGTCGAGCGTGACGGCGAGCTGGTCGCGCCGGCGGACGATGTCCGCCTCGATCTGCGCAGGGGTCCTGGCGTCCGACACCGCGCTGCCTCCGTGTGGTCGTGGTGGTCGTGGGTCTGGTGAAGTGCTGCACAGTCTGGCAGCTCGGCCCGCCGGTGACCGGCGGCGACCCCCGTTAGGCTCTCCAGCGCGTACCCCGAGAAACAAGGAGAGCCCTGATGAGCGAGCGACTTCAGCCCGGCGACACCGCACCCGCCTTCTCCCTGCCGGACGCCGACGGCAAGGAGGTCTCGCTCGCGGACCACCGGGGCCGCAAGGTCATCGTCTACTTCTACCCGGCCGCGCTCACCCCCGGCTGCACCAAGCAGGCCTGCGACTTCACCGACAACCTGGAGCTGCTGGCGGGCGCCGGCTACGACGTCATCGGCATCTCGCCGGACAAGCCGGAGAAGCTGGCGAAGTTCCGCGAGCAGGAGGACCTCGGGGTCACCCTGCTCGGCGACCCGGGCAAGGAGACGCTGGAGGCGTACGGCGCCTTCGGCGAGAAGAAGCTGTACGGGAAGACGGTGACCGGCGTCATCCGCTCCACGGTCGTGGTGGACGAGGAGGGCAAGGTCGAGCGGGCCCTGTACAACGTCAAGGCCACCGGCCACGTCGCCAAGATCATCAAGGACCTCGGCGTCAGCGCCTGAGCCGGCCGCCGTCCCGGGGACGAGGGCATCGGGCCCTCGTACCCCGCCCTGCACCCCTCCCCCCTGTGACCGAGGTCCCACTCCCGGGGGACTTCGGTTTGCGAACGTCACGGCCGAGCAGATGTTCCCCTTGGACTGATCCCCAGTCCGCCACGGACTGACCCTTCTCAGTCCGAGCACGTCCAGGGAAAGGAACCGGTCCATGGCGGCCACCGGCCCGGAGCAGAACCATGCGGCCGACCCCGCGGCGATCCGACGGCATCGCATCCTCTTCCGCACCATCGACCAGCGGAGGAACCCCAAGCTGCGGCGGTCGGACATCACCATCACCGACCAGTCGGCGGTCAAGCGGGCCGTGAAGGCGGCCTCCCTCGGCAACGCCATGGAGTGGTTCGACTTCGGGATCTACAGCTACCTGGCCGTGATCATCGGCAAGGTGTTCTTCCCGTCCGGGAACGACACCGCGCAGTTGCTGTCCTCGTTCGCCACGTTCGCGGTCGCGTTTCTGGTGCGGCCACTCGGCGGCATGGTGTTCGGCCCGATGGGCGACCGGATCGGCCGCAAGAAGGTCCTCGCCCTGACCATGATCATGATGGCGATCGGCACCTTCGCCATCGGCCTGATCCCCTCCTACGCCTCCATCGGCTGGTTCGCCCCCGCGCTGCTGATCCTCTTCCGCCTGGTGCAGGGCTTCTCCACCGGCGGCGAGTACGGCGGGGCGTCCACCTTCATCGCCGAGTACGCGCCGGACAAGCGGCGCGGGTTCTTCGGCAGCTTCCTGGAGTTCGGCACCCTCGCCGGCTACGTCGGCGCCGCCGGCCTGGTCACCGCGCTCACCGCGGTCCTCGGCGACGCGGCCATGGAGGACTGGGGCTGGCGCGTGCCGTTCCTGGTCGCCGGACCGCTCGGCCTGGTCGGCCTCTACCTGCGGCTGAAGCTCGACGAGACGCCCGCCTTCCAGAAGCTGGAGGACGCCTCCCCGCACGCCTCCTCCGAGGCCGCGGACACCGTGGAGACCACCGCCAAGGGCGACCTCGGCCGGATCTTCCGCGACTACTGGCCGACGCTGATCCTGTGCATCGCGCTGGTCGGGGCGTACAACGTCACCGACTACATGCTGCTGTCCTACATGCCGACGTACCTCTCCGACGAGCTGGGCTACAGCGCCACCCACGGACTGCTCATCCTGCTGGGCGTGATGGTCTTCCTGATGCTGATCATCAACCAGGTCGGCAAGCTGAGCGACCGCTTCGGCCGCAAGCCGCTGCTGATGGCGGGCATGCTGGGCTTCCTCGTCCTCTCCGCCCCGGCCTTCCTGCTGATCGGCGACGGCAGCATCCTCGCCATCACCGCCGGCATGCTGATGCTCGGGCTCTCCCTGGTCTGCCTGCTGGGCACCATGTCCGCCGCACTCCCCGCGCTGTTCCCGACCCGGGTCCGCTACGGCTCCCTCTCGGTCGGCTACAACCTCTCGGCCTCCCTCTTCGGCGGCACCACTCCGCTGGTGATCACCGCCCTGATCGGCTGGACCGGCAGCAACCTGATGCCGGCCTACTACTCCATGGCCGCCGCGCTCGTCGGCGTGATCGCCGTCGCCTGCATGAAGGAGACGGCCCAGAAGCCCCTGGACGGCTCCCCGCCCTCGGTCTGCACCAAGGAAGAGGCCGCCGAACTCGTCCAGGCCCAGGCCCCCGAGCCCAAGTTCTGAGCCGCCTCCCCGCGCGCCCCACGCATACGACGAATCCGCCCGCCGAGTGACCTCCGGCGGGCGGATTCGTTTCCGTGTACGAGACCGCGAACACGCGGCCGGGGAATGAACAAGGGGGCCGTACATGCCGGTCAGTCCGTATACGCGCGAACGCCTGGCGGAGGTCGCCGCCGCATCACGCACCCTGTCCGAAGCACTGGGCGCGCTGGGCGTCGACCCGCGAGGCGCAGGACGCGCCTACATCCGGGAACGGATGCGGCGGTTCGAGGTGGACACCTCCCACTTCGAGCGCGAAGGGCTCCGCTGGACCAGGAGCGTGCTCGAACCGGCGGTGGCGGCGTCCACCAACATGACGGAGGTCCTCCGTCGGCTCGGCATAGACGCGGTGGGCGGCAACCACACGCACATAAGCCGGCGTGTTCGCACCCTGGGCATCGACACATCGCACTTCACCCGTCAAGTGCCCCGAGCCAAGACGATGAGGCGGACGAATCGCCGCCTGCCCGCCGAGATCCTCGTACTGGAGACCGAGCGCCACCCCAAGCGCACATCCGGCGTCCGGCTGCGGCGGGCGATGACCGCCTCGGGCGTCCCGGACTGCTGTGCCCTGTGCGGGGGGCAGGGGCCGCTCTGGCGCGGTCGGCCTCTCCCCCTGGAGGTCGATCACATCAGCGGCAACTGGCGCGACAACCGGATCGGCAACCTGCGCATCCTCTGTCCGAACTGCCATTCCGCGACGGACACCTACCGTGGCCGGAAGAGGCGGCGATGAGCGGCGGAAGGCGCTACACCGAGGAGGTACTCGCCGAGGCCGCGCGCTCATGCCGAAGCATTGACGAAGTGATCTCGTTCCTGGGGACGCCTCCCTATGAGCGGCTGTCGCGATATCTGATCAGCCGATTCATCCACCACGGCGTGGACATCTCGCACTTCGCGCCGCGCGGCCACACACCCCGGCCGACCCCTGCGGCGCTCTCGGAGGCAGTTGTCCAGTCGACCTCGGTGGCGGAGACCCTCCGGCGGCTCGGTCTCCCGGACAACGGGACCCGGCGCCGCCGGCTGCGGGAGTGGCTGGCGGCCGACGGAACCGACATCTCCCACTTCCTCGGCCAGGCGCACCAGAGAGGCAAGAAGGGGGCGAGGCCCGGCAGGCCGCCCGCGGAAGTGCTGGTACTGCGCGTGGGCGGGCAGCGGACCCGCACGTCGGTGCTCCGCCAGGCGCTGCACGAGAGCGGCGTCCCGGAAAGCTGCGCGCTGTGCGGCGCATCACCGTCCTGGCACGGACGGCGCATGGTTCTCGAGATCGACCACGTCAACGGCGACCGACTCGACAACCGCGCCGCCAACCTGCGCTTCCTCTGTCCGAACTGCCATGCCACCACGGACACCTGGTGCCGGAGTGGCCGGAGCGGTCAGGCGAAACGGGCCGACACCCTCGTCCGCCCAGACGCCACACCGTAGACTGAGCGCTGCCTGCGGCCGTTGCTGAATAGGTATAAGCGGAGGTTTTAGGTGCCTCTGGGCGTAAGCCCATGTGGGTTCGAGTCCCATCGGCCGCACCAGCAGAAGTAAGGCCCTGCCCCTGCTCAGGGGCAGGGCCTTCACGGTCTCAGCCGCCCAGCAGCTCCCGTACCACCGGGACCAGTTCGCGGAAGGCCTTGCCGCGGTGGCTGATGGCGTTCTTCTCGGCGGGGGTCAGTTCGGCGCAGGTGCGGGTGGAGCCGTCGGGCTGGAGGATCGGGTCGTAGCCGAAGCCGCCGGCGCCGGCGGGGGCGGTGCGCAGGGTGCCGGTGAGGCGGCCCTCGACGACGCGCTCGGTGCCGTCCGGGAGGGCGAGCGCGGCGGCGCAGGCGAAGTGGGCGCCGCGGTGGGGCGGCGCGATGTCGCCGAGCTGGGCGAGCAGCAGGTCGAGGTTGGCCCGGTCGTCGCCGTGGGCGCCGGACCAGCGGGCGGAGAAGATGCCGGGGGCGCCGCCGAGGACGTCGACGCAGAGGCCGGAGTCGTCGGCGACGGCGGGCAGTCCGGTGGCCTGGGCCAGGGCGTGCGCCTTGAGCAGGGCGTTCTCCGCGAAGGTGGTTCCGGTCTCCTTGACGTCGGGGATCTCGGGGTAGGCGTCGGCGCCGACGAGTTCGTGGGTGAGGCCGGCGTCGGCGAGGATGGCGCGGAGTTCGGTGATCTTCCCGGCGTTGCGGGTGGCGAGGATCAGGCGGGTCATGGGGCCAGTATCCCCACGTGGGAGGGCCGGTGGTCGCCGGGTGGCGTCAGGGGGTGCAGACCTTCGTCAGCTCGCCGGCGGCGTCGGTGAGGGGGGTGAGGTCGGGGGTGGTGTCGCCGGCGTCGACGGCGGTGCGGATGTTGCCGACGGCGAGGCCGAGGTCGCCGGCGGCCTTGGTGAGGTCGGCGTCGCTGGTGGTGTCCTTCAGGGTGGCCAGTTCGCGGTCGATGGTGTCGAGGGATTCGGTGAGCCGGGTGGGGTCCTCGGTGTCGGCGACGGCCTGGCTGAGGTCGGCGACGCTGGTGGCCAGGGCGTCGGCGGTGCGGGCGCAGCCGAGGGCGGTGTCGACGGCGGTGCAGCCGGCGGTGGCGGTGGCGGTGAGGGCGAGGGCGCCGGCCAGGAGGGCGGCGGCGGTGTGGCGTCGCATGGGTCAGGGTTCCCCGTTCGGATGGTGTGGACGGGCGTACGGTGTCGAGCCGTACGCCCGTGTCCACGAGGACGCCGTGGGGGTGCTGGCCGGTTGCCCGCCGGGGTTCAGAGGGTGGTGTCGAGGGCTTCGCGCTGGAGGGCGGCGAGGTCGGCGCAGCCGCCGGTGGCGAGGTCGAGGAGGGCGTTCAGTTCCTTGCGGTCGAAGGGTTCGGCCTCGGCGGTGCCCTGGACTTCGACGAAGCGGCCGTCGCCGGTGCAGACGACGTTCATGTCGGTCTGGGCGCGGACGTCCTCCTCGTAGCGGAGGTCGAGCAGCGGGGTGCCGTCGACGATGCCGACGGAGACGGCGGCGACGGTGTCGGTCAGCGGCTTGCGGCCGGCCTTGACGATCTTCTTGGCCTGGGCCCAGGTGATGGCGTCGGCGAGGGCGACGTAGGCGCCGGTGATGGCGGCGGTGCGGGTGCCGCCGTCGGCCTGGAGGACGTCGCAGTCGAGGACGATGGTGGTCTCGCCGAGGGCTTTGTAGTCGATGACGGCGCGCAGCGAGCGTCCGATGAGGCGGCTGATCTCGTGGGTGCGGCCGCCGATCTTGCCGCGGACGGATTCGCGGTCGCCGCGGGTGTTGGTGGCGCGGGGGAGCATGGCGTACTCGGCGGTGACCCAGCCTTCGCCGCTGCCCTTGCGCCAGCGGGGGACGCCCTCGGCGACGGAGGCGGTGCAGAGGACCTTGGTGTCGCCGAAGGAGACGAGGACGGAGCCTTCGGCGTGCTTGCTCCAGGCGCGTTCGATGGTGACGGGGCGGAGCTGTTCGGGGGTGCGGCCGTCGATGCGAGACATGGGCCCGAGCCTAGCCCGTGACGCCGAAGGGCCTGTTCCGGTGGTCGGGGGTCGGCCGGAACAGGCCCTGGGGGGTGCGTTCGCGCTGGGCTCAGCGGGTCACATCATGTCTTCGATGTCGGCGGCGATGGGGTCGGCGTCGGTGCCGATGACGACCTGGATGGCGGTGCCCATCTTGACGACGCCGTGGGCGCCGGCGGCCTTGAGGGCGGCTTCGTCGACCTTGGAGGGGTCCAGGACCTCGGTGCGCAGGCGGGTGATGCAGCCTTCGACCTCTTCGATGTTCTCGATGCCGCCGAGCCCGGCGACGATCTTCTCAGCCTTGGTGGCCATGGTTTCTCCCTCTGGGTCGTCCGGGTTGTCACGGTAACTCACGGTTGGCCCATCTACGCGCGCGAGGTGGAGCCTTGCGGCGAAGGATGGTGGTGGCCGGCGTCCCGGGAGCCAGCCTATCGCAACTGGTCTACACCAGTAGGGCCAGCAGGACCCGTACGGGGTCATGGGAGGTCGAGGTCGCCGATGAGCACCGAGAGCGCCGCCGCACCGAGGCGCACCTGGCGCAACGGGCTGTTCCAGGGGTTGCAGAAGGTGGGGCGGAGCCTTCAGCTCCCGGTGGCGGTACTGCCGGCGGCGGGGTTGCTGGTGAGTCTGGGCAACCTGTTCGGTTCGACCTTGCACGGGGCGTTCTGGGACAAGACAGCGCTGGTGCTGTCCAACGGCGGCAACGCGATCCTGAACGGCGACATGGGGCTGCCGCTGCTGTTCTGCATCGGGGTGGCGATCGGCTTCGCGAAGAAGGCGGACGGTTCGACGGCGCTGGCGGCGGTGGTGGGCTTCCTCGTCTACCACAACGTGCTGGCGGCGTTTCCGCAGGCGGGCTCGGTGACGCAGGAGACCCCGGACGGCATCCCGCAGAATCCGGGGGTGCTGGGCGGCATCCTGATCGGTCTGCTGACGGCGGTGGTGTGGCAGCGCTTCCACCGCACCAAGCTGGTGGACTGGCTGGGCTTCTTCAACGGCCGCCGGCTGGTGCCGATCATCATGGCGTTCCTGTGCGTGGTGCTCGGGGTGCTGTTCGGGCTGCTGTGGGATCCGGTCGGGGACGCGCTGAACTGGTTCGCCCGGCAGTTGATCGGGCTCGGGGCGTGGGGCGCGGGCATCTTCGGGGTGGCGAACCGGTTGCTGATCCCGATCGGGATGCACCAGTTCCTGAACACCTTCTTCTGGTTCCAGGCCGGTGAGTACACGGCGCCGGACGGTTCGGTGGTGCAGGGCGACCTGACCCGGTTCTTCGCGGAGGACCCGTCGGCGGGGCAGTTCATGTCGGGGTTCTTCCCGATCATGATGTTCGGCCTGCCGGCCGCCGCCCTGGCCATCGCGCACTCGGCCCGCCCGGAGCGGCGCAAGGAGGTGACGGGGCTGATGCTGTCGGTGGCGCTGACGTCGTTCGTCACCGGGGTGACGGAGCCGCTGGAGTTCTCGTTCATGTTCGCCGCGCCGCTGCTGTACGGGCTGCACGCGCTGCTGACCGGGGCGTCCATGGCGATCACCTGGGCGCTGGGGGTGCACGCGGGCTTCAGCTTCTCGGCGGGGCTGATCGACTACGTGGTCAACTGGCACCTGGATACCAAGCCGTGGCTGATCATCCCCATCGGGCTGGGCTTCGCGGTCGTCTACTACGCGCTCTTCCGGTTCCTCATCGCGAGGTTCGACATCCCGGTGCCGGGCCGGGAGCCGCCGGAGCAGGGCGAGCGCCTCGACCGGGACGCGACGAAGCCCTAGCCCCGGCGCACGCCGCCGACGGCCCCTGGACCTGCGGGTTCGGGGGCCTTTCGGCGTTCCCGGCGAGGCTTCCGGGAGTGCGCACGAAGGGTGCGCGCCCGGTCACGATTTCGCAGGTTCCTTATCTATCCCCCACCGTGCTACAACTGGTCTACACCACCCAAAGGTGTAGACCACGCGGCCGGTTACGCCCGCGTACCCCCTTTTCTCAGCCGTTCCTGAGACGCCGCCTCCCCCCTTCTTCCCGATGCCGGGCGGCGCCTTGCCCACTGGAGGAAGTTGATGTCCACGGCCACCGCCCCCGCGGCGGAGCAGAAGAAGAAGGGCGCCGGCGCGATGGCTGTCTTGCAGCGCATCGGCCGCAGCCTGATGCTGCCGGTCGCCGTGCTGCCCGCCGCCGCGCTCCTGGTGCGGTTCGGCCAGCCCGACATGCTCGGCAGGGAGTCGTTCCCCACCTTCATCACCAAGATCGCCGGTTACATGGCGGCCGGTGGCGGGGCGCTGCTGGACAACATGGCCCTGCTGTTCGCGGTCGGCATCGCCATCGGCTTCGCCAAGAAGTCGGACGGCTCGACCGCGCTGGCGGCCGTCGTCGGCTACCTGGTCTTCAAGAACGTGCTGGCCACCTTCACCGACCCGAACCTTGACAAGATCGCCAAGGTCGTGGACGGCAAGATCGTCATGACCGAGGCGCCGGTCGACGCCAAGGTCCTCGGCGGCGTGGTCATGGGCATCGTGGTCGCCCTGCTCTACCAGCGGTTCTACCGCACCAAGCTGCCCGACTGGGCCGGCTTCTTCGGCGGCCGCCGCCTGGTCCCGATCCTCTCCGCGTTCGCCGGCCTGGTCATCGGCATCCTCTTCGGCCTGATCTGGCCGTGGCTGGGCGCCGGTCTGCACGGCTTCGGCGAGTGGCTGGTCGGCTCGGGCGCCGTCGGCGCCGGCATCTTCGGCGTCGCCAACCGCGCGCTGATCCCGATCGGCATGCACCACCTGCTGAACAGCTTCCCGTGGTTCCAGGCCGGCACCTACGAGGGCAAGAGCGGCGACATCGCCCGCTTCCTGGCCGGCGACCCGAGCGCCGGGCAGTTCATGACCGGCTTCTTCCCGATCATGATGTTCGCCCTGCCGGCCGCCTGCCTCGCCATCGTGCACTGCGCCCGCCCGGAGCGCCGCAAGGCCGTCGGCGGCATGATGTTCTCGCTCGCGCTGACCTCCTTCGTCACCGGCGTGACCGAGCCGATCGAGTTCACCTTCATGTTCATCGCCCCGGTGCTGTACGCCGTCCACGCGGTGCTCACCGGTGTCTCCATGGCCCTGACCTGGGCGCTCGGCATGAAGGACGGCTTCGGCTTCTCGGCCGGCGCGGTGGACTTCCTGCTCAACCTGGGCATCGCCTCCAAGCCGTGGATGCTCGCCCTGGTCGGCCTGGTCTTCGCCGCCGTCTACTACGCGGTCTTCCGCTTCGCGATCGTCAAGTTCGACATCCCCACCCCGGGCCGCGAGCCCGAGGAGGAGGGCGGCCTGGTCGTCGACGCCACTCAGGCCGACAAGCCCGCCAAGAAGAAGGCCGGGACCGGCGACACCGCCGACGCCAAGGCGTAACCCGCACACCGCAAGGCCCCCGGTACCGCGACAGCGGTACCGGGGGCCTTCGCGCGCGGGGCCTGCGTGCCGGGTGCGGGGCCTTCGCGCGCCCGGGTCAGACGTCGTACACCGCGCCGGGCCGGGCCAGTTCGGAGGGGCCGTCGTAGACCGCGCGGGCGTCGGCCAGGTTGCGTTCGGCGTCGGTCCACGGCGGGATGTGGGTCAGCACCAGCCTCCCCGCCCCCGCCCGCGCCGCGTGCGTCCCGGCCTCCCGGCCGTTGAGGTGCAGGTCGGGGATGTCCTCCTTGCCGTGCGTGAAGGACGCCTCGCACAGGAAGAGGTCGGTGCCGGCCGCCAGCGCGTCCAGCTCCGGGCAGACCCCGGTGTCCCCGGAGTACGTCAGCGAGCGGCCGCCGTGCTCGACCCGGATGCCGTACGCCTCGACCGGATGGCACACCTTCTCCGTACGCACCCGGAACGGGCCGACGTCGAACGAGCCGGAGCCCAGCGTGCGGAAGTCGAACACCTCGCTCATCGACTTCTCCGACGGCGTGTCCGCGTACGCCGTGGTCAGCCGCTCCTCGGCGCCGTCCGGCGCGTACACCGGGATGGCCGGGCAGCGGCCGCCCTCGTGCCGGTAGTAGCGCGCCACGAAGTAGCCGCACATGTCGATGCAGTGGTCGGCGTGCAGATGGCTGAGGAAGATCGCGTCGAGGTCGTACAGACCGATGTGGCGCTGCAACTCGCCCAGGGCGCCGTTGCCCATGTCGAGCAGCAGCCGGAAGCCGTCGGCCTCTACGAGGTAGCTCGAGCAGGCCGATTCCGCGGACGGAAAGGACCCCGAGCAGCCGACGACGGTGAGCTTCATGGAGCGTGAACCTCCGTGGACGTAAGCCGGGCAGGCGCTGACAGGGGAGGTCGTGCGGTTTACCGAGCGTAAGGCGCGCCCCGGGCCGCCGCTCCTCCGCAAAGCCCCGTTGTGGGGGAACTCACCTGCGCTGTCACCGGTTCGGGGGGCGGCGCCCCCTTGTAGCGTGACGTCCATGGACACGTCGTGGTGGCCGGCGCTCGGCGCCGTGGTGGTGCTGGCGCTCGTGGCGGCGGTGGCGGACGGGGTGAAGCGGGGGCGCAAGCCGCCGGCCCGGCGTCCGGACGGGCGGGGTCGTCCGCCCGGGCGGCCGCAGGCGCGGCCGAAGCGGGGGCGGCCGAAGCGGGGGCGGCCGGAGGAGGCCGGCCGGGGCCCGGCGGCGGGCGAGATCTGGTGGGCGCTGGTGCCCTACGAGGACGGGCCCGGGGCGAAGGACCGGCCGTGCCTGGTCCTCGCGGTTCGCGACGGCGGGGTGCTCGTCGCCAAGATCACCACCCGCTACCGGGACGGTTCGCCGGGAGTCGTCGCGCTGCCCCCGGGCACGGTGGGCGACACCCGGGGGCGGCCGAGCTTCCTGGAGACCGACGAGCTGCGCGAGGTGGCGCCGGCGGACTTCCGCCGCCGGGTCGGCCCGGTGGACCCGCTGGTCTGGGACCGGGTGCGGGGCCTGGCCTCGTAGCCGGCGGCCGGAAGGAGACCGCGGGAGCCGGCTACGCCCAGAGCTGGCCCTGGAGCGTCTCGATGGCCTCCTCGGTGGTGGCCGCGGTGTAGACGCCGGTGGACAGGTACTTCCAGCCGCCGTCGGCGACCACGAAGACGATGTCGGCACTCTCCTGGGCCCTCACGGCCTTGTTCCCGACGCCGATCGCGGCGTGCAGGGCCGCGCCGGTGGACACGCCGGCGAAGATTCCCTCCTGCTGGAGCAGTTCCCGGGTGCGGGTCACCGCGTCCGCGGAGCCCACCGAGAAGCGGGTGGTCAGCACGGAGGCGTCGTACAGCTCGGGCACGAAGCCCTCGTCGAGGTTGCGCAGCCCGTAGACCAGGTCGTCGTAGCGCGGCTCGGCGGCGACGATCCTCACGTCCGGCTTGTGCTCGCGCAGGTAGCGCCCGACGCCCATCAGGGTGCCGGTGGTGCCGAGTCCGGCCACGAAGTGGGTGACGGAGGGCAGGTCGGCGAGGATCTCCGGGCCGGTGCCGGCGTAGTGCGCGCCGGCGTTGTCGGGGTTGCCGTACTGGTAGAGCATCACCCAGTCGGGGTGCTGCCCGGACAGCTCCTTCGCCACCCGCACCGCCGTGTTGGAGCCGCCGGCCGCCGGCGAGGAGATGATCTCCGCGCCCCACATGGCGAGCAGGTCGCGCCGCTCCTGCGAGGTGTTCTCCGGCATGACGCAGACGATGCGGTAGCCCTTGAGCTTGGCCGCCATCGCCAGCGAGATGCCGGTGTTGCCGCTGGTGGGCTCCAGGATGGTGCAGCCGGGGGTGAGCCGGCCGTCCTTCTCCGCCTGCTCGATCATGTGCAGGGCGGGCCGGTCCTTGACCGAGCCGGTCGGGTTGCGGTCCTCCAGCTTGGCCCAGATCCGCACGTCCGCCGAGGGCGACAGTCGGGGAAGCCGGACCAGCGGGGTGTTCCCGACGGCGGCGAGGGGGCTGTCGTAGCGCATAGCGGTCAGCGCATTCCGCCGGCGACCGCCGGGAGGATGGTGACGTTGTCGCCGTCGGACACCTTGGTGGAGATGCCGTCCAGGAAGCGGACGTCCTCGTCGTTGAGGTAGACGTTCACGAACCGGCGGAGCTGCTCGCCGTCGACGATCCGCTCCCGGATGCCCGCGTACCGGGTGTCGAGGTCGGCGAAGAGGTCGGCGAGGGTGTCCCCGCTGCCCTCGACGGCCTTCGCGCCGTCGGTGTAGGTGCGGAGGATGGTCGGGATGCGGACCTCGATGGCCATGGCGGGCTCCTGTTCGAAGACGTGGGTGCGGTACGGGGTACCGGGTGCGGGTGGTGCGTGGCGTCCGGGTGCGGGCGGGGCCCGGTGGCGTGCGTCCGGGCGGTGCGGCGGTCGTACGCGGTGCGGGCGGCGGGGGCG
>NZ_PVLV01000213.1 GCF_002982015.1 Streptomyces solincola | reverse complement strand
GCCCCGAAGGCGGGCGGCGCGGCCGGCTGTCCCGGCTGGGAGGTCTGGGCCGGCGGGGCGAAGGCGGGCGGCGCGGCAGACGGGGGCGCGGCGGGCTCCTCCTCGGCGACCTCGCCGCCGAAGTTCCGCAGCAGCGCGTCCAGGCCGCCGTCGAAGCCCTGGCCGACGGCGGCGAACCGCCACACGTCCTTGAGGTAGAAGTCGCCCAGCATCAGCGCCCGCTCGGTGCTGAACTCCGAGCCGTCGAACGCGTACCGGGCGACCTCGTGCCCGCCGGCGACGATCCGCAGGCAGCCGGGGCCGATCTGGGACATCTGCCCGGCGCCGTCGATCGTCGCGGTGAACGACAGCTTGTGGATGCCGGCCGGGATGCGGTCCAGCGTCACGCGGAAGGACTCGGTGTCACCGGCCTGCGCGCCGAGGAGCTGGATGGACTCCTCGGGTGACTTCGGCTGGTTGAAGAAGACGAAGTAGCGGTCGTCGGAGAGCCGCTCGTCGGCGTCCAGGCCGAAGACGCTGATGTCGAAGGCGAGTCCGGGCGCCGCGATCTGCACGCCCACGTACAGGTCGGTGCCGGATGTCAGATCGCTGATCCTGGCCTTGTGGCCGCGTTGGAATTCCCTGGCCATGCGTAGGACCGTCCCCCATCCGATGGTGTTTGCGTCGCGCCAGGCTAACGGCTGCCGCCGACAGTGGACCGGGGAGGGACGGTTTCGGCACACGATCGTCGAACGGTGACACTCCCGGCCGGCCCGCGCTGCCGGCCGTGCCGGACGCAGTCCGCACCGAGCGCGTCACGGCAGGTGACGGTCCTCGCCGCGGGCGCCGGTCACTCGTCGACGCCGCCGCCGGGCGGACGGGGCAGCCGGGCAGCCGCCGCCACACCCTCCAGATAGCCGCGGGCCCGTTCGGTACGGGGGTAGGCCTCCAGCAGCCGCCAGAATCGCGGTCCGTGGCCGGGGACGAGCAGATGGGCCAGCTCGTGGGCGAGGACGTAGTCGACGACGTACTCGGGCATGCCCTGGAGCCGGTGGGACAGCCGGATGCTGCCCTCGGCCGGGGTGCAGGAGCCCCAGCGGGAGTTCTGGTTGGTCACCCAGCGCACCGAGGTGGGCCGCACCCGGCCGCCGAAGACCTGCTCGGACAGCCGCTCGGCCCGCTCCGTCAGCTCCGCGTCGCCCAGGGCGCGCCTGCCCTCCTGGGCGGCGAGCTTGTCGAGCATGACCGTGACCCAGCGGCGTTCCTCGGCCTCGGACATCCGGGCCGGGATGAGGACCACGGTGCGGTCGCCCTCGCGGTAGGCGGAGACGGTACGCCGGCGGCGCGAGCTCCTGCGCACCTCGACCGCGCGGCCCGCGGCCCGGCCGGACGCGGCGCCGGCCGGACCGGATTCCGTGACCGGACGGGCGCCGCCGGACGGGCGGGGCGGGTCGGCGGTCGGGCTGGGCTGGGGATCGGCGGGCACGACTCGACGTTACCCGGTGGTCCGGGGCGAAGTCCCGCACGAGCGCCCCGGGCGTCGCCGCTGTCCACAGCCCCATCCCGCTGGTCCGATCATCCGACCGTCCCTGTGGACGACTCGCGGCGTCGTCGCGGGCCGCACGGCATGCTGCGGGCAGTGACCGGTGCGCGGGTGCGTGACCGGCGATCGAGTACGACGACAGGGGGACGCTGTGCATCCGATGGTGAAGCCCGCGCTGCGGCGGGCCTGGCGCGACCTGGGGCATGTGCAGTTCGGCGCGGCGCCCGCGCACGCGATGGTGGTCGGTCCGGTGGACACCGTGACCGGCACCCTGATCGGTCTGCTGGACGGGACCCGGGGGCTGGAGCTGCTGCGGGCGGAGGCCCGTGCGCTGGGGCTGCCGGACGGCAGGCTGGAGGCGCTGCTGGACCGCCTGGCGTCGGTGGGCCTGCTGGACGACGCAGAGGCCGGCGGCCCCCGCGCCTGGCCTCCGCCGGCCGGCTCCGCCGACTCCGGAGGCCTCGGCGGCTCCGGGGACTCCGCCCACCCTGGCGGGCCGGCGGTCGCGCTCTCCTCCGACCGGCTGGCCCCGGACCGGGCCTCGCTGTCGGTGGTGCACCGGGAGCCGGGCGGCGCGGCCCGCTGCCTGGAGGCACGGCGGACGACCCGGGTGCAGGTCCGGGGAGCGGGCAGGGTGGGGGCCGCGGTCGCGGCGCTGCTGTCGGCGGCCGGGGTGGGCCGGGTGGAGGTGCTGGACGGGCAGCGGGCCGAGCCGTGGGACGTGGCGCCCGGCGGGCTGCCCGCGGAGGCGGTGGGCGAGCGGCGCGACACCGCCGCCCGGCGGCTGGTGCGGCGCTCGGCGTCCCTGCGGCCTCCCCGCCCGGCGCGGGGCGGCGCGGTGGCCGGCGCGGTGGCGGGCTCGGAGCCGCCCGTGGCGCTGGTGGTGGTCGCCCCGCGGGACGGGCTCGCGGCCTACGCCCCGGACCCGCTGCCGGCGGACGCCTGGGTGGCGGCGGCCGTCCCCCACCTGTACGCGGGCGTGGTCGAGGCGACGGGTGTGGTGGGGCCGCTGGTGCTGCCCGGCGGCACGGCGTGCGCCCGCTGCGTCGACCTGGCGCGCACCGACCGCGACCCGGTGTGGCCGCGGATGCTGGCCCAGTGGCGTTCCGGCCGGGCCGGCGCGGCCCCGCCGTGCGACGTGGCCCTGGCGGCGGCGGTGTCGGGGCTGGCGGCCGCCCACGCGCTCGCGTTCCTGGACGGCGACCTGCCGGCGAGCACGGGCGCCCGGTGGGAGGCGTCACTGCCGCACACGGAGTGGCGGGAGGTGCGGCTGGCCCCGCACGAGGACTGCCCGTGCGGGGCGGCGGGCCGGGCAGCGGTCCACCGGGCCTCGGCGACCGGGCGGGCTCAGGACACAATGGCGGGGTAGGCGCCGCCGACGCGGGGCCGCATACGGGTGGCGGCAGCGCGTTCGAGGCGCCGCGGCACGGCAGTCAGGAGTGGAGGGGCGCATGTCTGATCTTCCCCGGAAGGCGGTCACCCGGACCGCCAAACTGGCCGCGTTGCCGATCGGCTTCGCGGGCCGGGCCACCTGGGGCCTGGGCAAGCGGATCGGGGGCAGGTCCGCCGAGATCGTGGCGCGCGAGGTGCAGCAGCGCACGGCCGAACAGCTCTTCCGGGTGCTGGGCGAGCTGAAGGGCGGTGCGATGAAGTTCGGGCAGGCGCTGTCCGTCTTCGAGTCGGCGCTGCCCGAGGAGATCGCCGGCCCCTACCGGGCGGCGCTCACCAAGCTCCAGGAGGCCGCCCCGCCGATGCCGGTGCGCACGGTCCACAAGGTGCTGGCGGAACGGCTCGGCGAGGACTGGCGTGAGCTGTTCCTGGAGTTCGACGACAAGCCCGCGGCCGCGGCGTCCATCGGCCAGGTGCACCGGGCGGTGTGGCGGGACGGGCGCGAGGTCGCGGTCAAGGTGCAGTATCCAGGCGCCGGCGAGGCGCTGCTGTCCGACCTGGGGCAGCTCAGCCGGTTCGTCCGGCTGCTGGGGCCGCTGATTCCGGGCATGGACCTCAAGCCGCTGATCGCCGAGCTGCGGGACCGGGTGGCGGAGGAGCTGGACTACGGCCTGGAGGCGGCGGCGCAGCAGGCGCACGCCGAGGAGTTCGCCGACGACGAGGACGTGGTGGTGCCCGGTGTGGTGCACCAGTGCGACCAGGTGCTGGTGACGGAGTGGATCGACGGCATCCCGCTCTCCGAGGTGATCTCCGGCGGCTCCCCGGAGCAGCGCGACCGGGCGGGCCAGCTCCTGGCCCGCTTCCTGTTCTCCGGCCCGGCCCGCACCGGGCTGCTGCACGCCGACCCCCACCCGGGGAACTTCCGGCTCATGCCGGGCCCGGACGGCGAGGAGGGCGCGGCGGACTGGCGGCTGGGGGTGCTGGACTTCGGCACCGTGGACCGGCTGCCCGGCGGTCTGCCCGAGATGATCGGCGTCTGTCTGCGCATGACCCTGGAGGGCGAGGCGGAGCAGGTGTACGAGGCGCTGCGGGAGGAGGGCTTCGTGCGGGAGAGCATCGACCTGGACCCGGACGCGGTGCTGGACTACCTGCTGCCGATCATCGAACCGGCGCAGGCGGAGGAGTTCACCTTCACCCGCGAGTGGCTGCGGGGCCAGGCGGCCCGGGTCGCCGACGTCCGCTCCCCCGCCTACCAGTTGGGCAAGCAGCTCAACCTGCCGCCGGCCTATCTGCTGATCCACCGGGTCACGCTGAGCACCATCGGGGTGCTGTGCCAGCTCAACGCCACGGTCCGGCTGCGCGACGAACTCGACGACTGGCTGCCCGGCTTCCTGCCCGACCAACCCGCCTCCGACGCGGACGCCTGAGCGCCCGGCCGCGTCGGCTGCCGCCGCCGCCCGGCGGCCCGGCGTCACCACCAGGCGGAGTCCAGCCGGCTCTCGATGGACCTGAGGTTGTCGCGGGCGCAGCGGTCGCAGAAGTAGTGGCGTCTGCCGTTCTCCACCGAACAGGTCCAGGCGGTCGCGGGGCCGTCGGCGGTGGCGCCGCAGCGGTGGCAGACCACCTCGCCGGCCGGCGGGTCGCCGCCTTCCCGGGGCGCGGGCGCAGGAGTCATCCGGTCACGGTCGTTCACTACGAGACGATAACCCCACCGCACGGCCCCGGCGGGGGCAACGCGCCGCGGGGGCCCGGTCCTTGGTGTCAGGACCGGGCCCCCGCGTTCGGAAGGTCGTCTGGGAAGACCGCCCGTGGGCGGCGGCCGGGCTCGGCGGCCGGATCGCCGGCCCGCCGGGCCGCCACCGACCGCCGTCACAGCATCACGGCATTACCGCGCCACGGCGTCACCGCGTCACGGCGTCACGGCGTCACGGCGTCAGTTCATGACCGCCATGGCCAGCGCCCGGCGGGCACGCAGCGAGGCGCGCTCCGCCCTGCGCTGGAGGCGCCGGGCGGTGATCAGGTGTACGGCCTGGCGCTCCTCCCGGGCCTCCCTCAGGCGGTCGTCGTGCATTTGAGCACGCGCCAGGGCTTCTTGCATGAGTTGCATCTCACGGTTCCTGTTCTGACGCGGGCAGTCCGCGCCGACGGTGGTGACGAAAGTCTGGGTCGCGAAGCCGGACGGCTCGCTGGCGGAAGAGGTCATCGGGGCCTGCTTCTGGGGGTCGTGCGTGTGGGGGTGGTCGATGGTTCCGAGCGTGACGTTCATGCCACGACCGGGTTCTTGCGCGGACGGCCACGGGGCCGCTTGCGGGCGACGACCACGCCCTGGACGAACAGCTCGCCGCCCCAGACGCCCCACGGCTCACGCCGCTCCTTGGCGCCGGCCAGGCAGGCCTCCATGAGCGGGCAGGTGCGGCACAGGGACTTGGCGTACTCGACGTCCGCCGGCGACTCGGCGAAGAAGACCTCCGGGTCGTAGGAGCGGCACGGCACGGGCACGCCGAGGTTCTCGATGGCGTCGTCGAGCGCGGTGAGCGCGGTGAGCGGAGTCAAGGCGGGGTCCTTCTCGGGAACGTGCGGAGCGAGAGCTTCGGAAGGCGGTACGGACGGGGCGTGCGCTTCGAGTTGCACGGTGGTGTCTTCCTCGTCTGGTCGGTCCGGCCGGTCGGCCGGTGGGTGGGTACCGGGTCGTGCTGGTCCCGAGGCCCCTTCGCACTGCTCCGCCTGTGCAGGCAAAACAGAAGGGCCGCGGATCCCGGGTGGGGTTCCGCGGCCCTGAAGGCGCCGGCCTGACTTGGCGTCAGGCTGGATCGCTCCAGGGTTCGAGCCCACGGAAGGCCCACATCAGGTGGTGCTGGGTCTGCTGCTTGGTTTCGGCACCGGTAGCCGCCGTCAGGGCATAGGCCGTCGCCTGGGCCAGTACGCCTGCTGCCAGTGCCTTGGTCGGTCGCTCATTGCGCTCCCGGACGGGGAGCATCGCAAGGGCGGCGGGACGCACGGCGCCGTGACCGGACAGACCACTGCCCGAGAAGGCGGAGCCGAAGAAGCCGAGCGAGCAGGTGGAGACGGCCGAGCGATCGGTCATTTTGACGGTGCTGCGGGCGGTGCCGGTGTTGATGCTGATCACTTCAATCGCCTCCTCTCGGCGTCTCGGGGGATCCCGGCCGGGGCCGGTCTCACACGTATTCGGATGGGTGCTGCTTCTGGTACTACTACTGCTACTACTTCGCGTACTGCGTCGAGCCAGTACAGCACGAAGGGCGGGCTTCGGAGAAGCCGCCGTCGCCGTGGTTAAGAACCTATGGGGCTTGACGGGGCGGGCGCAAACTATTTTTCCGACGACTTTCCGTCACTCCTGCGTCCCCGCCCCGAGCCGGTCCTCACCAGCGCAGATGGCCAGCACATCGGTGCCGAAACGGCCCAGTTTCCGGGCCCCCACACCGGCGATCCGGGCCAGCTCCCCGTCCGTCGCCGGCACCGCCTCCGCGATCGCCATCAGCGTCTTGTCGGTGAACACGCAGTACGCCGGCTGACCCAGCGACCGGGCCTGCTCCAGGCGCCAATCCCACAGCCTCCCGTACAGCGCCTCGTCCATGTCGGACGGGCAGTCCTCGCAGCGCATCAGCTTCATCTCACCGGCCGCGGTCAGCGTCGCCCCGCACACCCGGCAGCGCGCCGGAGTCCGGCTCCCCCGCCGCCGGACCGGACCCAGTGGCTCCACGCCCCCGTCCCGCACCGCGGCCTCCCCC
>NZ_PVLV01000212.1 GCF_002982015.1 Streptomyces solincola | reverse complement strand
GCCGCCACCGCCGCGGCTGCCCGGACGCGGGCGGGGGGCCGACCGGAGCAGCTCACCGGCGGTGAGCGTCACCGCGGCCACGCCCCGCGCCCAGCGCGGCCCGCCCCGCGCCGCCCACACCACACAGGCGCACCCCCCGACGACGAGCACCAGCAGCCCGATCAGGACCAGTCCTCCGACGCCCATCTCCGTTCCCCTTCCCCACCTGGTTCGCCATGGTCACCGCCATCCTGCCAGGGCCGGGGCACGGGCCCCGCGGACCAGGACCGGGCGCCGACTCGGCCCCCGCCCCGGGACCAGGACCTCAGCCCGAGCCGAACCCGGCCGCAAGGCCCAGGCGCGCCACGCTCCGACCGCCTACGTTGGAGGGCATGACCGACCAGCACGACACGGCCGATTCCGACCTCGACGCCTACCTGGCCCGGATCGGCTGGGACGGCCCCCGGCGGCCCGACCTGGAGACCCTGCGGGGCGTGCACCTGGCCCACCAGCGAGCCATCCCCTTCGAGAACCTGGACGCCTTCCAGCGGATCGCCCCGTCCCTGGACCCGGCCGACCTGACGGCCAAGCTCGTCCACGGCCGGCGCGGCGGCTACTGCTTCGAGCAGAACCTCCTCTTCGCCCGGGCCCTGCGCTCCCTGGGCTTCGAGGTGGCGACCCTGGGGGCGCGGGTCACCGTGGGGACGGACATCGTCGAGAGCCGTCCGCGCACCCACATGCTGCTGCACGTCCTGGTCCCCGGCGACCCCCGGCCGTACATCGCCGACGTCGGCTTCGGCTCGGTCACCGGCCTCGCCGGACCCGTCCCGCTCCTCGCCGGCCCCGAGTTCGAGGACGCCGGCCGCCGCCACCGCCTGGTGCACCTGCCGCACGCCGGCCCGCTGGAGCTGTGGGGCCTCCAGGCCGGGACGGAGAGCGGCTGGGCGACGCAGTACGCCTTCACCCTCGACCCGTTCGAGCACGCCGACGCGGAGGTGTCCAACTGGTACGTGGCGACCCACCCCCGCTCGCCCTTCACCCACCGCCCCTACGCCCAGCGGACCACCCCCGACGGCCACCTCGCCCTGGACGCCCGCCGCCTCGTCGAGACCCACGCCGACGGCACCGTCACCGAACGGGACCTCGCCGACGCCGCCGAGATCCGCCGCGTCCTGGACGACCGCTTCGGCATCACCGCCCCGGACGGCCTGGACCTCCTGCCCGCAAAGCACTGAGCCGCCCGCCGCCCGCCGCGGACGTGCCGGATCGCGCGCACGGGAACGACGGGAGGGGCGGACATCGCTCACCCTTCGTGGGACGCTTGCGGTGAAGTGCTCCCGCACCGCATATGCCGCTGTACGTTCACCTGGCTGAGGCCACGGAGAAGGGACCCGCGATGACAGCCGTGCCGGTCGGTCACGACCCTGCTCCCGAGCCTCCCCAGACATGGGCGTACATGCTCAACGCATGGCACGAACTGGACGTGCCCGAGGGCTGGCGCGCCGAGATCGACGAGGGGCAGATCGTCTTGGTACCGCCGCCGCACCGACACCACAACGCCATCGCGGAACTCGTGCAGCACCGTCTCTACCGCGGGCTGCCGGAGGAGCTCGGCATCTACCAGACGCTGGGCCTGCACATCGCCCCGCTGGACAAGCTGTACGTTCCCGACCTGGTCATCGTGCCGAGGGAGACGGTCCTCGCCGGTGACCCCGACCGGTCCGAGCCGGTTGACGCCGCCCTGGCCGAGCTGATCGTGGAGGTCACCTCCCCGCACAACGCCGCGGACGACCGTACGCGCAAGTACCGCGCCTACGCCCTCAGCCTCGTCCCGCTCTACCTGCTGATCGACCGCTACGACCGGCGCGGGCCGACCGTGACGCTGTTCAGCGCGCCGCAGGACGGAGTGTTCAAGCACTCGCAGCCGGTCCCGTTCGGGACGCCGCTCGCCCTCCCCGCCCCCTTCGGCGTCACCCTCGACACCGGGGCGTTCCCGGGGGCCGGGGCCCGCTGAGCCGCCTCAGGCCGCCCGTGCCCTCGCGCCCAACCGCTCGGCGGCCATCATCAGTTCGCCGATCCCGCCCAGCGACCGCCGCTCCACCCAGAGCCGTTCCACGAGCCGGTCCCCGCTGTGGACCAGCAGCAGCTTCCCGTCGGCGGTGAGCCGCACCGAGCGCCACGGGTGGTCCCACTGCTGCTCGTCGTCCTTCCAGAGCTGCAAGCCCTGGTTGGTGCTGCGGAGTTCGTACGGGGTGCTCCTGCGCCACAGGGTGGAGCGCGAGCCCTCCGGCGCGGGCTGCACCCGGTACGCACCGAACAGGCTCTCACCCGACTTCAGGGACGTGTCGCGCACCCCCTCCACCCGGCCCACCCGCGCCCCGCGCCAGCCCAGGAACGCGCCGGCCAGCACGGCGAGCGGCACGGCGGCCCACCACACCATCCCCAACCGGAAGCTCTCCAGGCCGACCGGGACCGCCGCCAGCGCCCCGAAGACGCCCCCGACGATCGCCGCCCGCCGTATCCGCCGCTGCCGATCCGCGTCCGTCCTCTTCCCGCCCCTGGATTCACCCATGGAGTCCGGTTGCCCGGAATCGGGCAGACCACGTCCGACGCCTCGACACGTCGAGCCCCCCGCGGCAGACACCCTTGCTTCGAGCGCGCTCGAAGGCGTTGGCTGAGGAACCATGAAGTACACACAGCTCGGACGCACCGGACTCAAGGTCAGCCGACTCGTCCTCGGCACGATGAACTTCGGCCCGCAGACCGACGAGGCGGGCAGCCACGCGATCATGGACGCCGCGCTGGACGCGGGCGTCAACTTCTGGGACACCGCCAACGTCTACGGCTGGGGTGAGAACAAGGGCCGGACCGAGGAGATCATCGGGTCCTGGTTCGCCCGGGGCGGCGACCGGGACAAGGTCGTGCTCGCCACCAAGGTGTACGCGAACATGGCCGCGGACGGCGACCCGTGGCCCAACCACGACAAGCTCTCCGCGGTGAACATCCGCCGCGCGGTCGAGGCCAGCCTGCGGCGGCTGAACACCGACTACATCGACCTGTACCAGTTCCACCACATCGACCGCGACACGCCGTTCGAGGAGATCTGGCAGGCGATCGACGTCCTGGTGCAGCAGGGCAAGATCCTCTACGCCGGGTCCTCCAACTTCCCCGGTTACAAGATCGCCCAGGCCAACGAGGCGGCCGCCCGGCGCGGCAGCCTGGGCCTGGTCAGCGAGCAGTGCCTCTACAACCTCGCCGAGCGGCGCGCCGAGATGGAGGTCGTCCCGGCCGCGCGGGACTACGGCCTCGGCGTGATCCCGTGGTCGCCGCTGCACGGCGGGCTGCTGGGCGGCGTACTCCGCAAGGAGAACGAGGGAGGGCGGCGGGCCTCCGGGCGGTCGGCGGACGCGCTGGCCAACACCTCGATGCGGGAGAAGGTCCAGGCGTACGAGGACCTCCTCGACAAGCACGGGCTGGAGCCCGGCGAGGCGGCCCTGGCCTGGCTGCTGACCCGGCCGGGGGTCACCGGGCCCATCGTCGGGCCGCGCACCGCCGAGCAGCTCGACTCCGCGCTGCGCGCCGTCGAGCTGGAGCTGAGCGAGGAGGTGCTGACCGGGCTGGACGAGATCTTCCCCGGCCCGGGACCGTCGCCGGAGGCGTTCGCCTGGTGAGCGGCGATCGCCGGCACCGCGGCGCGCGTACGTCTCAGCCCAGTGCGGCCGCCACGGCGATGATCGCGAACATCAGCACCAGCGCGCCGGCCATGATCCGGTTTCGGGTTTTCGGGTCCACGCTTCGAGGTTAACCGGCCCGGCCCAGCGGCCAGGAACCGACCGTCTGGTAACGGGGCTGCTCGCCGGGGACGCCGCTCGCCGGCAGGTTGCTGCGGACCAGACTCAGCTCGGTGACCTGCCAGGGGGTGGAGGCGAAGGGGCGCAGCTCCTCGGCGTACGGCCGCAGGTCGGCGTCGGTGCGGCTGCGGGCGACGGTGAGGTGGGGGTGGTAGGCGCGGTGCTCGTCCCTGGGCACGCCGGCGCGCCGGGCCGCCGCCTCCGTCCGCTCGGCCAGCCGCCGCAGCTCCGCCACCCCGCCGGCCGCGCCCGTCCACAGGACGCGCCGGCCG
>NZ_PVLV01000211.1 GCF_002982015.1 Streptomyces solincola | reverse complement strand
CCGCTTTCACCCCCTGTCCGACATGCCGATGTTCGAGTCGCAGCTTGCGCTGCGACTCGAACATCGGCATGTCGGACAGGGGGTGAAAGCGGGGGATGCGCACGGGCGTTCCGTTCTGGGGTCGGCGGCCCGGGGCGGTCGTGCCCCGGGCCGGCTGAGGGTTAGCGGCGGGGCGGGATGGCGGTGAAGCCCCGGTTGGCGGCGGCTTCCTCGGCGGTCGTGCGGTCGCGGTTGCTGGTGCCGATGAGCCGGTGGCCCGCGTCGGTGATCAGGTGCGAGTCGAGTCCCCAAGGGCGGTCGAGCACGACCAGGAGGTCACCGTTGTCGTCGGCCCGCGCGAACCCGGGCTCGGAGTTCACGGACTCGGCGGTGATGCCGAGCTGACGGGCCAGGTCGGCGCGGGCGGCGGCCAGGGTGGAGCCCCGGGCGACGAACCGGCCCAGCTCCAGGCGGTAGCCGTCGCCGCGCTTGAGCGGACGGCGCACGGTGACGCCCGGCAGGGGGACGGAGACGGTTTCGACGGTGGCGGGGGCGTATCCGGTCACGGCGGTGGGCGCCTTTCTGGCGAGAGGGAAGCGGGGTTGGGGCCCGGGGCGCGGGAGGGCGCGCCCCGGGCCGGCTGTGGGGCCGTCAGGCGGCGGCGGGCACGTCGTGCGAGAGACCGAACGTCATCTGCGCCGTGCGCCGATCGCCGTCCCAGTGGACGAACGCCATCGGCGCGCCGCTGTACCAGTGGAGCCACAGCTCCAGCACCACGCCCGCGGCGCCGTAGTGGGACTGGACGGTGTCGCCGACGGCAAAGCCGTACACGCCGCGCTCGCGCTCGATCTCGTCCGGCGCGGCCAGCCGCATCACGGGGTCGGTGACGACCGGCCAGCGTCCGGCCCACGCGATCGTCAGGGCGTCGTCTTCCACGGCGGTGACGGTGCCGCGCTGGATCACGGCGCGGGGTTCGGTGCCGTGCCGGTGGTCGGAGTCCTCGGGCATGTGGATGAAGCTGCGCACCACCCGGTCCCCGGGGCGGTACTCGGCCGTGTGGCGCCCGTACACCCCGGCGGGAACGTGCTCGCGGGGGATGACCAGCGCGACGCCGTTCGAGGGCCACACGAGGGATTCGCCTTCCAGGGCGGTGTACCCGCCGGTGCTCACCGGGAGCGCGGGGAAGGCGGCGCAGCTCTGCATGGCCCAGCGCAGCCGCGCGGGGTCGGGCGCGCCGTCGTACGCGCCGAGCACCAGGTCACCGGGGCGCACCTCCAGGTTGGGGATGATGCGCAGTTGGCTCATGTCGGTACCGGCGGGCGGCATCTCGTAGACGCCGTTGTCGGGCCGGTCGGCAACGATCAGCGGGTAGAACGTGACGTCGGTGACGCACATGGGTGTCCCCTTCGGGTTGGTTCGGAGCGTTTGTTGGTGCGGCTCGCTCGTGCCGTCCAACAAGGAAAACTGTACACCATGTCCGCCTGTGTTCGGTAGGGACCCCGGGCGAGTCCCTACCGGGGCGCAGCGTCAGGAGCGGGACCGTACGGCGCCCACGTCGCCCGGGTGTCCCGCAGCCGGCCCGCAGACACGGTTGCCCATCGTGCGGCAGTCCCACCCCGACTCGTCCTCGTCCACGGTGCCGTCGCGGTTGTCGTCGCCGAGCGCGTCAGCCTGCCCGTCCACCCACCCGTCGGCCCACGCCACGGTGCCCGGGTCGCTCCCGTCGCCCACGGCGTCCGGGTACGTCGGCGTACGCCTGTCGCCCAGCGCGGCCACGCCTGCCTCCCAACCGGCGTTGTACGCGGCCACGGTGTCCTCCTGGTCGTCGTCGGCGACGACCGTGACCGTGGCCGGCTGACGGGTCGGGCCGGACGGGGCGGAGCGCGCGGCCCCGACAACGGCGGCGGCGGCGAGCAGCACCAGGGCGAGCAGCCCGGCGAGGATGGCGGCGGCGCTGATCTGCTCAACGGTGCGGCGGGCGCGGGTCATGACGGGTTCTCCGATCAGGGGAAGGGCGGGGCGCGGCGGGGGTGCCGCGCCCCGGGGAGCAGCAGGGACTACGCAGGGACGGCGGCGGCCGTGCGGCGGGTCAGGATCTCGGCGGCCCGCTCGCGCGCCGTGGGCAGGTCCGGCGCGGCGGGGGACAGCACCTCGTACGTGTGGGTGCGGCGGCGGTCGCCGTGCCGCGTCCAGCCGTTGACCGTGCTCCACGCGTGGCCGCGCGGGTTCCGGCAGGGGTGCGACTCCTGCCGACTCGGGTCGGTGGCCCGGGGCGCGCACACCGTGCAGGGCCAGCCCAGCGAGTGAGCGTTGCCCCCGCCGTACGTGCCGTCCGGGTTGATCACGGCAGCGATGTAGACGCGCCCGATCTCCACGGGGGCGTTCTCCGGGAGCGGCAGGCCCATAGCGCGCGCGGCGTCCAGCTCGGCGAGCGCCCGGCGGTACTCGGCGTGCGCCGCCTTCTCCCACCCCCACAAGGTCGGGTCCTCCATCACGGCCCGTGCCTCGCGGTACCGGTTCAGCGCCACCACGGGCGCCGTGACGTAGGCCAGCAGACCGGCGGGGGTGATACACCAGCGCTCATCCGGGTCCAACACCAGGTCGCGCGGGGTGATGACGCTGCCGCACGGGCAGTGAAAGCGCCCGTCCGCCCCCACGGCGAAGTGGTTCGTGCAGCACTCGGCACAGACGATGACGGTCACGAGTTCGGACAGTTCGGGGGCGCGGTCGATCGCGGGCATGGCTGATCTCCAGTCGGGGCGTAGCGGGGTGAGCGGTGAGGGGGCCGGGCGGCCGGTGAGGGGGGAGTGCCGGGCGCCCGGCCGGCTGAGGGGCGGAGCGGTGAGCTACGCGGCGGGGGCGTACTCGGTGACGTACGGGGCGGTGCGGTTGTACTTGCGCGCCCCGGCGATGAGCGCGGGGTCGTCGGCCCGGTAGACGTTCACCTTGATCCAGCGGCCGTTGGGGTAGCCCTTGCACGGCTTGGTGCGCTTGCGGGTCTTGCGCGGCTCGTGGCCGAAGTGCGCGGCCCGGTACTCGCTGACGATCTTCCGTCCCGCCCACGAGCCGTACCGGTCAACGTCGTCTTCCGGCATCCCGACGCTGATCAGGAAGTCGCTCACCTTCACGCGGGTGGTGGCGTCGCGGTGGGCGCGGTTCTCCCGGCGGCGGGTGCGCAGTTCGGTGGCCAGTGCGCGGCGGCGGGTGCGGCGGGCGGTAGCAGACACAGAGGTCCCCTTTGATCCGGAGCGTTCGGCGTGACGGTCGCTCGTCCGTCACTGCCGTTCGGTGCAAGCACCACTCTACACGACCACACACCATGTGTGTACACCCTGTCCGCCATGAGTTGAGCGGGCCCGTTCCAGCTCACTCCCTATAGAGGGGTTGCGAAGTGGGGGGTTGCGCATCGCCGGACGTGGTGTACAGTTCTTCTTGTTGGTCGGCACGAGCGAGCCGCACCGACACCAACGCTCCGAACCCAACCCGAAGGGGACACCCATGTCCGTCACCCTGGCCAAGCCCAGCGACGAAGCGACCGAGAGCGAAGAGGTCGACTACATCGCCCCGGCCCGCGTGTTCATCGCGGTCGCCCAGCTCCCCGACGGCCGCGTGAGCGGCGTGGACCTCTACGCCAACGCCCCCGCCGCCGACGAAGTCCTTCCCGCCACCGTGTGGACCGTGGCCGTCCCCGACGCGGACGACGTGTACGGCTCCGCCGCCGCCAAGGTTCTCGACCTGGCGCTCACCAGCGACTACCGCGACACCGACGGGTCCGGCTGGTCCGAGGGGGAGCGCACGGCGCGCGCCTTCCACGGCGACCACACCGACGAGCGGGCGTTCCTCCGCACCGTCGAAGCGCTGCTCATCCGCGCGGGCTACCTCGATGCGCACGCCGGCCTCGTGCACTGCCGGGGGTACGGACTGCGCGTCGGTGACGACGACGTGGTCATGAAGTGGGCCGAGGGCTGGAAGTGGGCCGCGCTCGACTCCACCGACATGGACGGCTGGTGCTTGCAGCCCGGAGTGCTCGCCCCCGCCGACGCGTCCCCCCAGCGCGTCGCCAACGCCATCATCCTCAACCTCGCCTGCCTCGGTTACCTCCCCTGGACGGACATGCGACTGCGCGACCGCGCCCGCGTCTACGTCCGCACCTTCGGATGGCGCGCCCGGCTCCAGCGCATTACCTACCGGGCCACCCGCTTCCGCCGCACCGTCCGGGCCCGCATCACCCGCTGAACCCCGGCTGGGGCGCACCG
>NZ_PVLV01000210.1 GCF_002982015.1 Streptomyces solincola | reverse complement strand
ACCCGCGGCCACATCCCCCGCCCGCCCGGCTGGCTCACCAGCTCCGACATGATCACCCTCGGCCCGATCGCACGGAACGCCGCCGACCTCGACCTCCTCCTGGACGTGATCGCCGCACCGTCCCCGGCCGACGACCCGGCATGGAGCATCTGCCTGCCCGCCCCCACCAAGACCCGCCTCGGCCAGTACCGCGTGGGCCTGTGGGCCGATGACGCCTACTGCCGCGTCGACACCGCCACCCGCCAGCTCGTCGCCCAGGTCGCCGCCGCCTTCCGCAAGGCCGGCGCGGCCGTCGATGACTCCGCCCGGCCCGTCGACTTCGCGACCAGCGACAAGCTGTTCACCCGCCTCATGTACGCCACCAGCGCGGCGTCCTCCACCGACGAGGCGTTCGCCGGCGAAGTCACGGCCGCCGAAGCCGTCGCCGACGACGACCCCAGCGCCCTCTACCTGAAGTCCCGCACCATGCGGCACCGGGACTGGTCGCGCGCCGACGAGGACCGGCAGAAGCTCCGGGCGAAGTGGGCCGAGTACTTCACCACCCACGACATCCTGGTCACCCCGGCCGCGCCCACCGCGGCGGTCCTCGACCAGACCTCGGTGCCGACCAACCAGCGGTACATCACCGTGGACGGCGAGAAGCGCTCCTACTACGACCAGACGGCATGGATCAACCTCGCCGTCCCGGCCGGCCTGCCGTCCATCGTCCTGCCCGCGGGCCAGACCGCCGAGGGCCTGCCGCTCTCGGTCCAGATCATCGGCCCGTACCTGTCGGACCGGAAGCTGATCTCCGTGGCGAAGCTCCTCGCGCCCGTCCTGCCCGCCGCGCCGAAGGCACCCGCCCTGACCGCGTGACGCCCCCTGACAGGCTCCGCCTCGCCCCCACGGGGGTGGGGCCGGGCGGAGCCCAACATCCCAGAGCCGGGACGACTACGCCGCAGCGGCTTCGGCGCGCTCCAGTTGCGAGGCAGCCCGCCGCCACTCCCGGCAGCCGGTGCCTCGGCATGCCGGCCGCGGAGACGTCCCGCCCGGCTTCCCGCGGTACCCGCTGGCCGTACTGCACCCAGGGTCTGCCTGGCCCAGCACACACAGGGACCATGCCGCCTCGTCCAGTTCCTCGGCGAAGAGAGCGTCCCAGGTTGCCCGGCCGTAGACCTCCCCCACGGTTACGCCGACCTCGGCCGCCGCCTCGGCGACGGGCGTGGCGTCTTCGACCAGGGCGACGAGCCGCGCCCGCTTCTCCTCCGGGAACGCGTCCTCGGCGAGGGAACGCTTCCGGGCCCGGCTGTCTTCGCTGTGCGCCTGCACGCAGGCCGGACATCGGCAACCGACGCGGTACAGCGTCGTCGGTGCGTACCGCTCGTGGTCGAACTGGACCTTGATCGGGCGCCCGGCCAGGCGCCGCAACTGCTTCCCGGTCCAGGTGTAGGTGCGACCGCCGCGGCGGTGGGGCTTCATACGGCTGCCGGGCAGCCAGCCGTAGCGGGCCATCCCTGACACGCTGGAGGGGGCAAGCTCCAGCAGCTCGGCGAGCTGCCGGAGCGTGTAGACCTTCCCCGGGTCGATCCGGTCTGCGTACTGGGCCAGCGGGTGAGGCTGAACAGGGGTACGGGGCACCTTCCATCCCTTTCGACTTGTCCCCGCATGCGCGGGGAGCACGCCCGAACAGCCCTCGTAGGAGGCGCTGGGGCCATCCCCGCGCTGCGGGGAGCAGGAAGCCGCACCACGGCCGTGACAGGCTCGGGGCGGGCACCCCCGCGTCGGCGGGGACAACTCTCGACTGGGCAGCCGAAGAGGTTCAGCAACTGGGCCACCCCCGCGTTGGCGGGGAGCAATGGCGCCACCTTACCGAACCGGCTACTCGGGCCGCAGCCGGTTCGGCGACTGCTAGTTGGCCGAGTCGCCCAGGTCGGCGCGCGCCGTCTCCTCGCTCAAGTACGGGCCGCGCTCCCGGTCTCGCTCCGGGAACCTGGGGGCCGCCCACCAGTCCCCCACGCCCCGCCGCTCGATGGTGTACCGGCGTGTGGGCTTCCACCGGTTGCGCGGAACGGCCAGCCACGCGGCCCGCTTCTCCGCCCAGTCCTTGATCTCGGTGTACGCGGCGATCTGTGCCAGCAGATCCCGGCGGCGGATGTGGGCGAAGCCGAAGGCGTTGCCGCCCTTCGCCCACTCCAGGTGGGCCCTGCTCTCCAGGTGATCGGTGTATGCCTCGGCGGACCAGTCCGGGAACCCGCGGCTGCGGTAGACGTGCGTCACGACGAGGAGCACACCGTCGACTTCGACGTACTGCCGGCCCGCGTCACGCGGCGCCCTCACCCCGGTGATGGGGTCGGTGTAGCTCAGGCGGATGTCCTCGGCCTTCACCGCGGGTGTCCCTTCGGTCGGTTGTGACCAGCATGCCCGAGCGCCGCATGGCGCCGGACACTGCTCTCAGTGGTCGCCGGGGGCGTCCGGGTGCTCCGGGCACGGCCCGTACACCCCGGGCATGCCGGGGATCTCCGGGTGTACGTGGCGCCGCCCGGACAGGGAGCACGCCGTCTTCGGGTCCTCTGCGCAGTTGATGACGCACGTGCACTCGTCGTCCCACGCCGGGGCCGCCCCGGCGGAGCGCTGAATGTCGGCCGCCTGCCTGGCCAGCGACCGCAGGTAGGCGCGGGCCCGGCGCTGGTGCTCGGCGTCCTCCAGGGCGTGGTGTTGACGGCCGGGGTGCTGCGGCAGCTTCGCGCCGCCGGCCTTCCGGCGCAGGCGGGCCAAGTCGTCCGCCCACTGCGGGACGGTGTCCGGCATCACCGACCAGTCGTTGCCCCAGAGCGTGTGCAGCCGGATCACGTCCTGGGCGCCGCAGTACACCCACAGGGTGACGTCGTCGCCGAGCTCGGCGAAGAACGCTTCGACCCGCTGCCGGATCTCCTCGTAGCTGAGGACGTCGGGGTGGCTGCGGATGAGGAACCCGTCGGGGGTGAGCGGCAGGTGCGGCCACACGTGCTCGCGCAGGAACGGGTGGCGCAGCACCTCGGCGACGTCCATGTCGGCGTTGACCGCGTACAGGCTGCGCCCGGGGCCGGCGGTGAGCCCGATGGACACCAGCCCGGCGGGAGTCAGGTCGCCGGGCAGGAACTCGCAGTCGAGATCCACGTCCGGCCCCGCGGCCGTCGGGGTGGAGTGGGCGAACTCGGGTGTGGTCATCATCGTCTCCACGATGTCGTAGGGGGTGGGGCCGGGAACTGATCGGCTCCCCGCCCCCGCCCGGCCGAGGTGGCGCGGGCGGGGACAGGCAACCGTCACTTCGCGGGTTGCGTCTCGTGCAGCTCGGCGGCCGTCTTCCACCACGCCTCGCGCAGCGCGGAGTCCTCGCGGGCCTGCTTGCACAGGCCGCGGTGCTCCCCCATCCCGCCGGCGAGCGGGGCGTACAGGTGGGGGATGGCCGGGCGCAGCAGCTCGGCGTACTCCCGGCCGCCGAGGAAGATCACGTCAGCGTCGTGGACGCCGAGGCTCACGGCGTGCTCGGCGAGCCGCGCGGGCGTGACGGCCCTCTCGTCGCCGATCGTGACGTCGTACGGGAGCAGCGGGCGCTTGAGGTCCACCAGGCCGTGCCGCGCGGACATGATGCGGGTCAGGGAGGCGTCGGTCAGGGCGTCGGCCGCGAGCCGCAGGGACCGGTGGTACTGGCCGGTGTACAACTCCCCGGCCGGGTAGCCGGCGTTCACGTTGCCGTACTCGTTGAAGCCCGGGTGCGGCTTCTTCTCGTTCCCGCACGCGCAGATGACGAGCCGTCGGCGGCGCACGTCCATGCCGCCGCGCTGCCGGGCGTACGCCCGTCCTTCCGGGGTGAGGTAGAGGGAGCTGTACCGGCCGAACGTGGTGGCGTACCCGGCCGCCTGGACGGCGCGCAGCGTGGGGCCGCGGAACCACGCCTCACCGGCCGCGTAGACGTCGTTGTCGTCGCGGCCCGGCACGCGCTGGTCCGGACGGCCGGCGGCGGTCACGATCGCGTCGTGCTGCTTGCCCGGGAGCTTCGGCGGGATCACCGGCAGGTCCGGCGCCGACGAGCGCTCGGGGTGCGCCTCGCGCCAAGCGTCCAGCGCCGCCCACCCTTCCTCGGTCATCCAGTGGGTGCCGCCTTCGTCGCGCTGCGGGATGACCAGCCCGTCGGCTTCGAGCCTGGCGAGTGCCGCCGCGTGTCCGCCGACCATGCCGTTCTCGTTGGCGTCGAGGATGCGCGCGCCGGTCGGTGAAAGGTCCGTCGTCATGGGTTCGTCTTCCTGTGAGCCCGGCCGGGAACGGCCGGAAGATGGATGGGGGGCCCGTCGCCTCGGGCGTCGGGGTGGCGGTCCTGCCACGTCCACGTGCGATGGACGGTGCCGCGCCCGGTGGAGTACCGGGCGGTCATCGCGGCGTCCGTCTCGCACACGGAGGGCAGGCCGATGAGTTCGCGGGCGATGTGCTCGGCGAAGTCGTGGCGGAGGCCGGCGCGCGGGTCGAGGCCGCGGACGGCCGCCCACGCCTCCCGGTCGACCTCCAGGCGCCAGGCGAGCGCCATGTGCACCCGGCCGTCGAGGACCCGGAGGCGGGTCATCCCGCCGTCGTACGCCCACCCTTCGGCCTCTTCGAGCGCCTTGATGTCGGTGATGGACGCGGTGACGTACCCGATCAGCTCCCGGGGGACCTCGGCGACGTCGTAGCCGTTGTCCCCCGCGAAGCTGTCCACGCCGACGCTCCACCAGGTGGCGAGTCGGGCGATCACGGCCGCCGGTACCGGTTGCACTCACGGTCGTGCCGCCGCCCGTAGCGCTCCTGCGAGTAGCAGTCGCAGTGCCGGGAGATGGGCGCGGTGATGAAGTCCGCGATGACCGCGGCGGCGGCGGCCGAGTCCTGCGCGCAGTCCACGAGTTCGCCGTCACCGGAGAGGTACAGGGGGTCTCCGATGGGCTCGCCGTCGTCGTGGACGAAGACGCTCCATCCGGTGTGTGCGGCGGGGACGTGATTGATGGACGACTCCCGGTCGGCGACCGACAGGTACATTCCGGTCCTGACGTGCTGCCCATAGGTGTTCAGGTCCATCGAGACGGCGTAGCTCGTGCTGTCTCGATCGGCGAACACTCGGATGCCGTACTGGGCGAGCGCGTCCACGAGCGTGCGTCCCGCCCGGGGGCGCGGAGTGGTGAACCACTCGGCGACCGCGCGGGCGCACCGCGCCGCCTCGTCGCTGACCGGACCGGCGGGCGGCGTGGTGTAGACGGTGGCGATGTCGGCGTAGTCCGGGAGGCCGTCCGGCTCCCACGCGGTGGCCCGAAGCGATGCGCAGTCCACCTCCGACCAGTCGACTGTGACGTGTTCGCCGTGAAGCGCTTGGGTCTGGGTGAGTCCGGCGCGGTGGGCGACGAGGAACTGTTCGTCGGTGTCCCAGAACGCGCCAACGCCGGCGTCGGTGAGGGCGGCGATGATGGGCGCGGCCAGGACGGGAACGGCGGGCGCCGTGGTGGTGGGCATGGATGACCTCTCAACGTGGTGTTCGGGGGGAACCGGGGTTCCGCACACCCCCGCCCGTGCCGGGGCGCGGGCGGGCAGTGCGGCGCTCCGGGTCAGAGCTGCGCGGGGACGTACTCGGCGATGGCGCGGGCGATGTACGCGCAGTCCTCGGCGAGGGTGGAGCCGTCGGGCGAGCCGTCGAGCGTCGTGACGTGCTCGCCGAGCGCGTCGTAGAGGGAGGCGCCCCATCGCTCGTCGTTCTGGGACGCGGGGCGGTCGGCGCGCTCCCCGGACGAGATCCGGAAGTGCGGGCCGTCGTGCGTCTCCTCGTGGCAGGCGTGCTGCTCCAGGGGCACGGACAGCCACGAGAAGCCGCCTTCGGTGTCGTCGTACGCCGGGAAGCCGTAGACGACGAGAGCGGCGCGCAGGGCGTCTCCCTCGGTGTGCGGGGGTGCGATGTCGGTGGGGACCAGCTCCAGCCGCTGGGTGGGCGTGGCCACGTAGAACCGGCCGTGTGCGTCCCGGAGGATGTACGCCTGATCCCGCTCGGCCCACTTCTCCAGGATCGAGCGGGCGCGGCTGCGCTTCACCGTGCCGTGGTGCATCTCCCGCCAGAGCTGACGGTCCCGGACGTGGGGGTCGGGGTGGAGCACGGTCACCGTGTAGCCGGGGGCGTTGACGAACCGGCCGACGGGCGGGCAGAGGACGTTGGCGAACAGCCGGCCGTCGGTCTTGCTCGGTTCGGGACGGTTGGCCCACGCCCGTTCGAGCACCGCGGATTCGTGGACGACTTCGGCGGCGGCCCGGAGCGCCGAGGCGTGCCGGTGCTCGCGGATGAGCCGGGCGTACTCCTCGGTGAGCTGGGCGCGCTGGGCGTCGATCTCCTCGGACGGCGGGTACAGCAGGCCGTAGGAGTTCAGCTTGTCCCGCTCGGCCCGGGTGGCGTCGATCTGCTGGTTCAGCCGGTGCACGGCCTTGCGGGCGGCGGTCCGCTCCTGCCCGGTGTACTCGACGGCTTCGGCGAGGCGGGTGCGCTCCAGCATGCGCAGGGCCTGACGACGGGGGGCGGTGGGCAGGTTGGCGAGGAAGTCGGGCGTGGACACGGGGGTCCCCTTCGGTTCGGAGCGTTGCGCGGGTCGGCTCGCTCGTGCCGACCTGCAAGGGAGGGTGTACACCGCGTCCGGCGCGGCGGGAGGCCGGCCGCCGCACCCCGGGGCGCGGCGGCCGGACGGATCAGAGGGCGGTGACCGCGTTGAGCTGGTTGGCCAGCAGCGGGCCGGTGACGACGATGTTCGCCACGTTCGGCCGGGCGCCGTAGTGGAGCTCCACCTTCACCCGGTTGTCCACGCACAGCGACGTGGTGCACCGGCCACCGAGGCGGGGCCAGTTGTAGGTGTCGATGGGGCGCAGTCCGGGCGCGGCGGCCTTCATCTGCTGGGCGAGACCGCCGTGCACGGGCTCGTGCTGCCGGGGGTCGCGGTTGCTCGTGTGGAGGGCGCGCAGCACCGTGGTCGCCTGCTCGGCCGTCAGCCCGGTCAGGCGGACGTAGGAGTCCGAGCCGGGGCCGCCGGGCGTGCCCTCGGCGAAGTCGGCGCGCGGCTCGGCGCAGTGCGCGCCCCGGCCGCCGCCGGGAAGGGCCCACGTCGTCGTGACGGTGCCGTACTCCCAGTGCGTCCGAGCCGGGTGCGGCAGGACGTTGGTCACCGCGCGGTGGGCCCGCAGGGTCGGGCTGACGGCGTCGTGCGCGGGGACGAGCGTGCTCTTGATCAGGTCGCCCAGGGCGCTGCCGTACCCGGCGGCGGTGTGCGCCTGCGGGCGGGTGCTGCTCTCGCGGCGTACGCCGTTGGGCAGGAGGCCCGCGGCGAAGACGTTGCCGCTGGCCAGGCCGCGCAGCACGACCTTGTGGCCCTGGTGGGACCGGATGCTGCCCTCGATGTGGCCGTTGTGGGCGGGGAACGTCATCCAGCCGGCGCCGAGCACGGTGCGCGCGGCCTCCAGGACGGCGGCGGCCGTCAACGGCTGGTGAGTGGTCAGGGATGCGGACACGGTTGTCCCCTTCGGGTTGGTTCGGAGCGTTTGTTGGTGCGGCTCGCTCGTGCCGTCCAACAAGGAAAACTGTACACCAGGTCCGCCCGTGGGGACAGGGGCCCGGACCGGCCGGGCCGAACTGTTCCCACGGGGAACACCCCTGCTGGACTACCCCGCCGGCGGGAACGCCGCCCACGCACCGGTCCAGCTTCGGTCAGCCGTGACCGTCCAGCCGGCCGCGCGCAGCACCTCCGGCACGCGCTCCGTCTGCTCCTCCATCCCCCGCCCGATCGCGTCCACGGACACCCCGGCGGCCCGCTCACCGGTCGGCTCGGCCGCCGTCACCATCACGCCGTTCTGCTCGCACTGCCACGCGCCTTCGCCGATCGGCTCGCCGTAGACCACCATGCGCAGCCCCGCCGCGACCAGCACCGCAATCGCGTCGTCCTGCACCGGGCCCCGCTGGAACCCGGGGAAGTACCCGACGGTCGGGGTACTGCTCTTCGGCACCCAACGCACCTCGTACCGCTCCGGCGCGCGCCACGTCACCATGCGGCCCTGCTGAGCCACCTCACGGCCGGCCCGCAGCGCGTTCGCCGTCTGCACCAGGGCGTCTATCCGCTCGTGCTCCACGAGATCCCCGTACCGGGTCACGTCGTGCACCTCCTGCCGCAGCCACGTCAGGCCGTCGCCGAGCAGCTCGTCCGCGCGCTCCAGGTGCGGCCACAGGTCGGGGTCGGAGACGGTGACGAGCCGGGCGTCCGTCAGCACGTGCCGCCGCTCGCGGTGCGCTGCTTCGTCCTTCGCTTCCTCCTCGGTCGCCGCGGTGGCCGTGTGCACCCGCGTCCACTGGTCCATGACCAACCACTGGTCACCGAACGGCAGGCTGGACGGCACGGCGGCGTACCGGGGCCCGGAGGTGTCGACCGGCCGGTCGTCCACGTAGACGTCCCAGCCGTCCGGAGGCAGCGTCACCGCGTACCCGGCGCGCGTCAGGGCCTCGGCGATCCGCACCCGGTAGGAGATGACCCCCAGCCCTCCGCCGAGCGCCCACGGCCGGGGCGGCTCGGCGCCGTACCAGCGGACGAACATCCGACGGGGCTCCTGCTGGTCGTGCGACATGACGCGGAAGCCCTCGGCCAGGTCCGGCCCGGCCTCCGGGTAGTGGCGGGCGAGCAGCGTCGTCACCCGGGCGGCGAGCCGTACGGACCGGATGGCGTGCGGGGTGGTGCTGGTCATGAGGGTCACTCCTGATCTCTGCGAAGGGGGAAGGGGAAGCGGGGACGGACGGCGGCGAGCAGGGCCCGCCACGGCGTCCGGGAGACGGCGCGGGCGACCGCGACCAGGGCGCGGACGTCGATCCCGTCCACGGGCATCTCGACGGTCACCGGCGGGCGGGCGCGGTCGTGGCGGCGGACGGTCACCCGCACCGCGCCGGCGCGGACAGCGTGGACGGTCACCACGGCCCGGACGTGCCGGGTCTCGACCGCCCCGTCGGCTTCGACGGCGCCGCGCAGCCGCCGGGCGAGTTCGTACCGGAGGGCGTCCGCGCGCAGCAGGAGCTGCGCGCGCGCCCACGAGCGTTCACCCATTGATCAGGCTCGGCGGCCCGTCCGGGTAGAGCGCGAGGTAGGCCAGGCGCTCACGGCCGAACTGGGTGATCTCGTCGTCGGTGAAGCGGTGGTTGGCCGTGCCCGCGCACTCCCGCGCGAGCAGGAACCGGCCGTGCAGCCAGCGCAGTCGGCTGTCCGGCGGCCACGCGGCCGTGGCCCAGACGGCTTCCCAGTCGTGCCCGGCCTCGATGAGCGCCTGGACGTACTCGCCGAACTCCCGCATGAGGATGTCCCCGAGCCGGCCGCGCTCCTTCACGTTCGACACGGCTACGCCTCCGCCGGGGACGCGGTGAGCACGAACACGTGCAGGCACTCGACGCCGTAGTGGTCGGGGAAACCGGCGCCCGTCAGGATGCCGAACTCGCTCGGCCGCCGGTAGCGGATGTAGATGCGGCCCGCGGCTTCGTCCCGGCTCATCCGCACGTCTTCGTGGTCGGCGATCATCTCCGCCACCACCCGCTCCGTCTCCTGCGCGGTGAGGACGGCCGGGATGTCGTACGCGGTGTCCTCGTCGTACGCGGCGACGAGATCCCGCAGGGGAACGAGCCGGTCGGCCTGGTGGTCGAGGACGTACTGAGAGGTGGGCCGGCTGGTGGGCATCACCGGGAACGGGCCGGTCGGCAGATCACCGGGACGGGCGGGCACGAACATCTTCCGCACGTCCCACGCCTCGATGGCGCGGCCCAGGCTCGCGCGCACCTCCGCGTCCGTCCAGTGCCCGGTGCCGTCGTCGCGCGGGTCGCCTGCGGAGGACGGCACCCACCACCCCCGGGTACGGGTCCAGATCTCGCCGGTCGGCCACTCGTAGCGGTCGCCGTCGGTGAAGACCACCGGGACGGACGGCGGGGGGAACACGGCCGGCTGCACGGCCGGGGCGGTCAAGGTCATGGTGGACACGGGGTCTCCAAGCAGTGAGTACGGGTACGGCGGGGGCACGGTGCGCCCTGCTCACGGCCGCACGGGGTACGGCCGAGGGAAGGAAGCGCCGGGCCAGCCCCGGGGAACGAGCGCCCCCGGGGCGGCTGGGCTCAGCGGACGTAGGCAACCCACGGCGGTACGGGCACGCTTACGACGCGCTGCTCATTGCCCGCGCGGCGCAGAACCTCGGCCATGTCGCCGAGCTCGGCGGCCGGAACCTCGTGCACGCGCGTCGTCTCGCGCAGCCTGTGCGCCGGGAGCGCGCCGCCGCCCGTGCTCGCCATGCGGAAGCGGATGGTGCTCGCGGCCCACTCCTTGGGGCGGCGCAACTGGCCGGAGCTGGAGCCGAGGAGCACGGGCTCCAGGACGTCGATGCGCGGCAGCTCCGCAGTACCGTCACGGCCGCGCGGGACGTTCACCAGGGTGGTGCCGTCGAGCTGGTCGGCGTCGATGAGCAGTTGGTGAAGGGCACGGTCCGCGCGCGGCACGAACCAGACGTGAATCTTCTTGGGCAGGTAGAGCACGGGAGTTCCCTCCGGGCAGGGCCGGGGCGTGGGCATGGGACGCCCCGGCCGGCGGGTGGTCAGATGACGTACAGGGCTTCGTTCGCGGCGTGATGCGCCTCGATGGAGCGGAACGGGAAGTACCGGACGGGGCCCGCCGTGCCGTCCTCAGCGGTGCGCCGGACGGCGACCGAGCCGTACGGGTGGCCCTCCACGAGCGGGGGGACGATCTCGAACAGGAAGACGGCGGTCCCGATGCGGCGGGCGTACTCCCACCGGCCGGGCGGCAGCGTCTGCCGCATCCCGATGACGAACAGTCCGTACGAGCGGGCGAACTCCACCAGGGCACGGCGCGTCTCGTACAGGGCCGCGTACGGGATCGCGCGCCGTACGGCGGTCAGGAACTCGGTCACGGCCTTGTCCAGGGCGCGGCCGTCCCGCTCGCCATAGATGGCGCCCGTCACCATGCGCAGGGCCTCCATGCCGGCCATGTAGCCCCGGCTCCACGCCCGCCCCACGGCCATGCCCGCCTCCCTCTCACGGGTGCTGCACCGCATCGCGAGATTGCCCACGGCGAGCACTGCCGGGTGTTCGAGGGTCGCCCCGTCCGGCTCGTGCATCAGGCGGGACACGGCGTGCTCAACGTCAGCCAGAAGCGTCCACTCGTCGGCGTCCTCGGCCCGCGTCACGACCGTCAGAGCGTGGTTCAGGATGCGGTGGGCCTGGTCGTCCATGTCGAGGAGCGGCAGCGCGCACAGCGCCTTGTCCAGCCCGGCGACGGTTTCCGGGGAGCCGCGGTGCTCGGCGGCGCGTACGGCTTCCTGCCCGGCGGTCAGCAGCTCCCGCATGGCGGCGGTGACGGACTCCCGTACGGCGGCGGTGACGTCGGTGTTCATGGTCGAGTCCTCCAAGGGCTCAGGGATGGAAG
>NZ_PVLV01000020.1 GCF_002982015.1 Streptomyces solincola | reverse complement strand
GGCGGCGTCAGATGTGTATAAGAGACAGCGTGGGGGCAGTGACGGGGCGCCAGGGCAGTTCGGCGGTGACGACGGTGGGGCCGCCGACGGGCGAGTCGACGATGAATGTGCCGTCCACCGCGCGAAGCCGGTCCGCCAGCCCCGCCATCCCGCTGCCGCCGTCGAGGCGGGCGCCCCCCTGCCCGTCGTCGCCCACGCGTATCAGCAGTCGGTCTTCGGTGCGCCAGAGGTCGATGGTGGCGGTGGTGGCGTGGGCGTGTTTGGAGATGTTCTGGAGGAGTTCGGAGACGGTGAAGTAGGCGATGCCTTCGATGGCGGGTGCGGGGCGGTGGGGGAGGTCGACGTCGAGGGTGACGGGGACGGTGCAGCGGGTGGCGAGGTGGGAGAGTGCGGCGTCGAGTCCGCGGTCGGTGAGGACGGCGGGGTGGATGCCGCGGGCGAGGTCGCGGAGCTCTTGGAGGGCGATTTTGACTTCGCCGTGGGCTTCGTCGACCATGCGGGCGGCTGCTTGGGGGTCGTGGGTGAGTTTTTCCTTGGCGAGGCCGAGGTCCATGGCGAGGGCGACGAGTCGGGCTTGGGCTCCGTCGTGGAGGTCGCGTTCTATGCGGCGCAGGTCGGCGGCGGCGGTGTCGACCACCACCCCCCGACCCGACTCCAACTGCGCGATCCGCCGCTCCAACTCGTCCGACGGCGAGAGCAGCCCGGTCACCAGTTTGCGGTCCACGTTGGTCAGCAACCGCATCAGCAGGGGCAGCAGCGGCCACAGTATGACGAGGGCGATCAGCGTGAGGCTGAACGTCAGCACCGCCCAGGGGAAGCGGACGAACTCGTAGAGCACCGCGCGCCACGCCACCGGGTCCCTCAGCCGCTCCCAGAGCCAGGGCAGCACCCCGCCCTCGGCCGGCGGGGGCAGCGGACTCGGCTCCTCCATCCGTATCCCGAGCAGCGCCCTGGCCCGCGCACGCTCGGCGCGCCCCAGCAGCCGGGCTCCGGCCAGCCCGCCGGCCAGCAGCGGGGCGCCGACGACGGTCACCAGCATCCCCGTGCCGACGGAGACCATGGTGATCGCGTAGACGAAGCCGATCAGGGCGACCGGGAAGCCGGACAGGAGGTAGAGGACCTCCTTCCAGACCTGCCGGTCGAAGGAGATACGTGCGCTGCGTGCGGTCATGGCTACAGACTGCCGGGGGCGGGTCACGAGCCGCCATGGGGTATGTCGGTGGATTCGACCGGGGGATAACCCCACCCCTGTGCCGCGTCTCGGCAGGCGGCACGACTGGCGGCGGCCGGCAGGCCAGGGCCTAGACTCCCGTGCGTACGAAACGCATAAGCACCCCGCAGCACACGCACCACACCACCGCACACGGGCAGGGATCGAGGGAGACGGACGTGCCGGAACCGACCGCGGCGACCGTGCCGATCGCGGCCAGCCCACCGTTCACGGCCGGTCCGCCGTTCACGGCCAGCCCACCGTTCACGGCCGGTCCGCCGTTCACGCCGGTCGGCCCGGACGTACTGCGCGGCTCGGACATGCTGCGCGGCTCTGACGTGCTGAGCGGGCCGGACGTGCTGGCGGCGGCGGACGTGCCGACGGCCGCGGGCTACTTCCAGAGCTACTCGGTGGTCGGCCTGCTCGCGGTGCTCGGCGTGCTCTTCGTCGCCGTCGCGTTCGCCGCGGGACGCCTGCTGCGGCCCGCCGTCCCCACGCCCGAGAAGCTGCTGACGTACGAGTGCGGCGTCGACCCGGTCGGCGAGGGCTGGGCCCACACCCAGGTCCGCTACTACGTCTACGCTTTTCTGTACGTCATCTTCGCGGTGGACTCGATCTTCCTCTTCCCCTGGGCGACCGTCTTCGCCGCGCCCGGATACGGCGGCACAACGCTGGTGGAGATGTTCGTCTTTCTCGGCTTCCTCGCCGTAGGACTGCTGTACGCGTACAAGAAGGGCGTCCTGACATGGACGTGACCCCGCAGAACCCGACCACTCCCGGCACCCCGGCCGCCCCGGTCGACCTCCCCGAGCCCCAGCTCCCCTCAGCCGCGGGCGGCGGCCGGCTCGGCGTGCTGTCCCGGCTCGCCCCCGAGCCGATGAAGGTGGTCCTCAACTGGGGCCGCCGGTACAGCCTGTGGGTGTTCAACTTCGGGCTGGCCTGCTGCGCGATCGAGTTCATCGCCGCCTCGATGGCCCGCCACGACTTCATCCGGCTCGGCGTGATCCCGTTCGCGCCCGGACCGCGCCAGGCGGACCTGATGGTGGTGTCCGGGACGGTCACCGACAAGATGGCGCCCGCGGTCCGGCGGCTGTACGAGCAGATGCCGGAGCCCAAGTACGTCATCTCCTTCGGGGCCTGCTCCAACTGCGGCGGCCCCTACTGGGACTCCTACTCCGTCACCAAGGGCGTCGACCAGATCATCCCCGTCGACGTGTACGTGCCGGGCTGCCCGCCGCGGCCCGAGGCGCTGCTCCAGGGCATCCTCAAGCTCCAGGAGAAGATCGCCCGCGAGTCCCTCGGCGAGCGCTACGGCCGCGCCGGCCGGCCGCCGTCCTCCGTCGACAGCCTCCGCAGCGCTCTGACGCCGCCGCCCGCGGGAGGTACGCCGTGAGCTCCCGCCACGACCTGCTCCCGGACGCCGTCACCGAGGTCTTCGGCCCGGAGGCCACCGCCGAGCAGGCCTACGACCTGCTGACGGTGGACGTCCCGCCCACCGAGTGGACGACCGCCCTGGAGACCGCCCGCACCGAACTGGGCTGCAGCTACTTCGACTGGCTGAGCGCGGTGGACGAACCCGCCACCGGCTTCCGCGTCTGCGCGCACCTCGCCGCCCTCGATGGCGGCCGGGTGCGGCGGCTGATGCTGCGCACGACCGTCCCGCACGCCGCCCCCGAACTGCCGAGCGCCGTCGGCGTCTACGCGGGGGCCGCCTGGCACGAGCGCGAGACGCACGAGATGTTCGGTGTCGTCTTCACCGGCCACCCCCACCTCGTACCGCTGCTGCTGCCGGAGAACTTCGAGGGCCACCCGCTCCGCAAGGACTTCGTGCTGGCGGCCCGGGTCGCCAAGGCGTGGCCCGGCGCGAAGGAGCCGGGCGAGTCGGAGCACGGCGGCCCGAAGCGGCGCCAGATGCTGCCGCCGGGTGTTCCCGACCCCAACGAGTGGGGCCCGCTCAAGGGCCAGCTCCCGCCCGCCCCGGCCCGTCCGACGCGGGACCGTCCCGCTCGTGCCGCGGGCGACCGACCCGCTCGCGCCGCCGGCGATCGTCCCGTACGGCGCGCCCGGACGGCCGCCGAGGGCTCGGTCGGCCAGACCGCCGCCCCCGAAGTCCCGGAGACGCCGGCAGCACCCGGCACCCCGCCGCCCACCGGCGGCGACCGGACGACGGGTACGCCGGCCGCCGCCCCCCAAGCCCCGGCGAGCGCAGCCGAGGGCACCACCACGCCGGCCACCGGGACTTCCGCGCCCGGACGGGCGGGGGCGCCCGACGCCCCTCGTCCGCGCCGCAACCGGCGCGCCTCGGAAGGCTCGGCCAGCCAGACGGCCCCGGACACCTCCGGCGGTACGCCGACGGGTGCGGGCTCGGGTGCCGCCGCGGGCCCGCGTGACGCCGCCGGCACCGGCGAGGGCACCGGGAAGGGCGAGGTCACCGGGGCGGGCGCCGCCGCGGCCGGCCCGGACGTGTCGGCCCCGGCCAGCCCTCGCCGAAACCGCAGCGCCGGCGCGGGCTCGGCCAGTCAGCGTGCCGCCCGAGCCCCGGACGCCGGGGCCGCGGGCGCCGGGACCGCCCGTAGCGACGCCGGATCCGCTGCCCCTGGGGCCGCCCGCAGCCATGGGCCCGCCCGAGCCGCGGACCCCGGGGCCGCGGACCCCGGGGCCGCGGACCCCGGGGCCGGGGACGCCGGGGCAGCCCGCAAGGACGCCGGATCCGCCGACCCTGGGGCCGCCCGCAGCCCTGCGGACGCCCCGGCAGCGGACGCCGAAACCGGGAGCACAGCGCCGGAGTCGCCGGAGTCACCCGAGTCGCCTCCCTCGCCTGGGTCGGGTGCGTCGGGTAAGCCGGCCGCCGCCTCCGGGGACGCGCCGAGGGGGACGTCCGCCACACCGCGTACCCGCAGCTCGGACGCTCCTTGGAACAACCCGCGCCCGGCCTTCGACGACCAGCCGGAGTCCGGCCGGACGCCGAAGGAGGAGCGCGGGGCCGAGGGACAGGCCGACGAGTCCCGGACATCGGGCGAGGCCCCGCGGAACGGGAAAGACCAAGAAGGAGACACCGACGCGTGAGCGACGCACTCGACATCGCCCTGCGGCTGCTCGTCGTGTTCGCCGTCTTCCTGGTGCTGCCGCTCGTGGTCGGCCAGACGGAACACAAGGTCATGGCCCATATGCAGGGTCGGCTCGGCCCGATGTACGCGGGCGGCTTCCACGGCTGGGCCCAGTTGGTCGCCGACGGCGTGAAGTTCGCGCAGAAGGAGGACGTGGTGCCGGCCGACGCCGACCGCCGCGTCTTCCAGCTCGCCCCGGCCGTCGCCCTCCTCCCGTACCTTCTGGTGCTGGTCGCCATCCCGATCGGGCCCGGCGAGGGCGCGGTCGGCCAGGTGGTCGACGCCGGGATCTTCTTCGTGCTGGCCGTGATGGGCGTCGGCGTCCTCGGCTCGCTGATGGCGGGCTGGGCGTCCGCCAACAAGTTCTCCCTCCTCGGCGGCCTGCGCACCGCCGCCCAGCTCCTCGCCTACGAGCTGCCGATGCTGCTCGCCGCGGCCTCGGTCGCGATGGCCGCGGGCACCGTGTCGCTGCCCGGCATCGTGGACGCCTTCGAGTGGTGGTGGCTGCCCTGGCAGATCACCGGCGCGCTGGTCTTCTTCGTCGCCGGCCTGGCAGAGCTCCAGCGGCCCCCGTTCGACATGCCGGTGGCCGACTCGGAGATCATCTTCGGCGCGTACACCGAGTACACCGGCCTGCGCTTCGCGCTGTTCCTGCTCGCCGAGTACGCGGGCATCGTGGTGCTGTGCGGGCTGACCACCGTCCTCTTCCTCGGCGGCTGGCACGGCCCGCTGGGCGCGGACGGGCTCGGCTGGCTGTGGACCCTGCTGAAGACCGCCGTGCTGGCCTTCGTGGTCATCTGGCTGCGGGTCAGCTACCCGCGGCTGCGGGAGGACCAGTTGCAGCGACTCGCCTGGACCACGCTCGTCCCGCTCGCCCTCGCCCAGATCGCCCTCACCGGCGTCGTCAAGGTGGTGATCCAGTAGTGCCTCCGATCCCCGGCTCCGGCCTGGCCAAGGGGCTGGCCGTCACCCTGCGGACGATGACGCGCAGGAGCCACACCGCGCAGTACCCGGACGCCCAGCCCGAACTGCCGCCCCGCACCCGCGGGGTGATCGGGCTGTTCGAGGAGAACTGCACCGTCTGCATGCTCTGCGCCCGCGAGTGCCCCGACTGGTGCATCTACATCGACTCCCACAAGGAGACGGTGCCGGCCGCCACCCCGGGCGGCCGTGAGCGCAGCCGCAACGTCCTCGACCGGTTCGCCATCGACTTCGCCCTGTGCATGTACTGCGGTATCTGCATCGAGGTGTGTCCTTTCGACGCGCTGTTCTGGTCGCCGGAGTTCGAGTACGCGGAGACCGACATCCACGAGCTGACACACGAGCGGGACAAGCTGCGCGAGTGGATGTGGACCGTGCCCGAGCCGCCGGCGCTGGACCCGGGCGCGGAGGAGCCCAAGGAGGTCGCCGCCGCGCGCAAGGCCGCCGACAAGCTCGCCGCCGCGGAGGCCGCGGCAGCCGAGGCGGCGGCCCAGGAAGCAGCCGCAGCCCGGGAGGCGACGGACGCACACGGGGCAGCCGTCGAAGACGCCGCTCCGGAAGCGGCGGACGCCCCGCGGACCGAGAGGGGCGAAGAGTGAGCCCGCTCGCCGCGGCCGCCGCGCACGGCTTCCTCTCGCCGACCGGCGTCGAGATCGCCTTCCTCCTGGTCGGCGTCGTCACCCTCGGGGCGGCCGTGCTCACCGTCACCACCCGGCACCTGGTGCACGCCGCGCTCTGGCTGGTGGTCGCCCTCGGCGGGCTCGCCGTCGAGTACCTGCTGCTGACGGCCGAGTTCATCGCCTGGGTGCAGGTGCTGATCTACGTCGGTTCCGTGGTCGTCCTCCTCCTGTTCGGGCTGATGCTCACCAGGGCCCCGATCGGCCGCTCCCCGGACGCCGACTCGGGCAACCGCCCGGCCGCGCTCGCGGTGGCCGTCGCCGCGGCCGCCGCCCTGGTGTGGGTGGTGGTCGACGCCTTCCGCGCCACCTGGATCGACCTCGACGGCCCCGCCCAGGGCTCCACCCGGGTCTCCGGCGAGATCCTGTTCCGGCACTGGGTGCTGCCCTTCGAGGCGCTGTCGGTCCTCCTCCTCGCCGCGCTGGTCGGGGCCATCGTGCTCTCCCGCCGCGACGGGGCCGACGCCGGCGGCGACCAGGCCGCCCCGCCCCGGAAGGACCGCTGATGCACCTCGCCTATCCGGCGGTCCTCGCCGCGCTGCTGTTCTGCACCGGGCTCTACGGGGTGCTCGCGCGCCGCAACGCCATCCTGGTCCTGATGTCCGTCGAGCTGATGCTCAACGCGGTCAACCTCAACCTCGTCGCCTTCGACGTCTGGCTCCGCGACACCCTGCACGCCGGGCAGGCGCTCACCCTCTTCACCATCGCCATCGCCGCCGCGGAGATCGGCATCGGCCTGGCCATCGTGCTGATGGTCTACCGCAACCGCGCCACCTCCGACGTCGACCGCCTGCGCGACACCGCCGAGCCGCGACCCCCGCTCTCCAGCGCCCTGCGCGCGACCGACCCGGACACGGACGCCCCGGGAGGCCCGGCAGGCGACGCCGACTCCGGCGACCCCGACCCCGACGACCCCGGCCGGGCGGCCGGCGAGAAGGCCGAGGCCACCGCGTGACCACCACGACCCTGGCCGTCCTCGTCCCCCTCCTTCCGTTCCTCGCCGCGGCCGCCGGACTGCTGCTGGGCCGCACCGCGCCCGGCTTCGTGCGGCCGCTGGCCGTGGTGCCCGTGCTCGCCGCGCTCGGCCTGGCCGTCACGGTCGCCGTACGCCAGGGCGGCGGCCCGGCGATCGACGCCGCCACCCGGCTCACGCCCACCGGCTCCGTCCCGGTCGACCTGGCCCTGCACCTGGACGGCTTCGCGGCGCTGACCGCCGTGCTGGTCACCCTGGTCGCCTCCTGCGTGCAGATCTACTCCACGGCCTACCTGCGCGACGACCCCCGCTACCCCTCCTACGCCGCACTGGTGTCGCTGTTCACCTCCGCGATGCTGCTCGTCGTCTACTCCGGCGACCTGATGGTGCTGCTGGTCGGCTGGGAGGTCATGGGCATCTGCTCGTACTTCCTGGTCGGCCACTACTGGGAGACCCCGCAGGCCCGGGCGGCCTCCCTGAAGGCGTTCCTGGTCACCAAGCTCGGCGACGTCCCCTTCCTCATCGGTCTGTTCGCGCTCGCCGCCGACACCGGCACCTTCCGCATCACCGGCATCCTGGAAGCGGTGGCCGACGGCCGGCTCGACCACCCCACGATCACGGCGCTGCTGCTGCTCGCCGGGGTGGCCGGCAAGTCGGCGCAGTTCCCGCTGCACACCTGGCTGCCCGACGCGATGGCCGGCCCCACCCCGGTCTCCGCGCTGATCCACGCCGCCACCATGGTCGCGGCCGGCGTCTACGTCGTGGCCCGGCTCCTTCCCGTCTTCGCCGCCTCGGCGGCCGCGCTGATCGTGCTCGCCGTGCTCGCCGCGATCACCATGGTCGGCTCCGGGGTCTGCGCGCTCGCCCAGGACGACATCAAACGGGTGCTCGCCTACTCGACCATCGGCCAGCTCGGCTACATGACCGGCGCCCTGGCCGTCGGGGACCGCGGCGCCGCCGTCTTCCACCTCCTCGCGCACGGCGCCTTCAAGGCGCTGCTGTTCCTCGCCGCCGGTGTGGTCATCCACGCCGCCGGCACCAACTCGCTGGCCGCCATGTCCCGGATGCGCGGCCTGGCCCGCCGTATCCCGGACGCCTACTGGACGATGACGCTCGCCCTGCTGGCGCTCGCCGCCATCCCGCCGTTCGCCGGCTTCTTCTCCAAGGAGGCCGTCCTGGTGGCCGCCGAGCACACCGCGCTCGGGGAGCCCACCGCCCTCGGTGAGGCGGCCGCCGTCCCGGCCGGCGCCGGCTGGATCGTGCTGGTCTCCGGTCTGCTCACCGCCGTCCTCACGGCCGCCTACGCGACCCGGCTGTGGCTGCTGGCCTTCCGCGGCCACGGCGCCGAAGCCCCCGACCACGGCCGCCAGCCGCTCGCCATGAACGCCGTCCTGTGGGTCCTCGCCCTCCCCTCCCTCGCCTTCGGACTGGCCGCGCCGCTGCTGCCCGACTGGTTCGACGGGCACCCGCTGACCCCGACCACCACCACCGCCGTCCTCGGCACCGGCGTCGCCCTCGTCGGCGCGCTGGTCACCTACGCGACCTGGCGGCACACCACCGCACGCGCCGGCCGCAGCCCGCTGGGCGCGGTCGCCGCCCACCCGGACGCCGAGCCGGCCGTCTCCGAGGCGGAGGCCATCGCCACCCACACCCCCGCCTACGGGGACATCGCCGCCGCCCCCGACCCGGCCGACCCCGGACGGCTGCTGCTCGGCCCGCTGCACCGCCCGGCCGCCGCCGGCTTCCACCTGGACGCCGTCTACACGGCCCTGTTCGTCCGGCCCGTCCGGGCCGCCGCCTCGCTGGTCGCCTTCCTCGACCGCGAGGTGGTGGAGACCTACGTCCGCGGCGCGGGCGCCGGCTCACGGCTGCTCGGCTGGACCGTCCGCCGCGCCCAGACCGGCAACGTGCAGACCTATCTCATCGTGCTGCTGGCCGGCTCCACGGCCCTGGCGGTCGCCGCCGTCGTCCTTGCCCACGTCAACGCCGGATCGTGAGCCGAGCCGTGATCGATATCAGCCCGTCCGTGATGCAGTTCCTCCTCGCGTTCGTCGTCGTCGGGCCGCTCCTGGGAGCGGCCGCCGCCCTGCTACCGGCGCCGCCCGGACTGAAGGGGAAGTCCCCGGACCAGGCCGTGCGACGCCACGCCGTGACCGTCACCGGGGCCGTGCTGGCCGCCGCCGTCGTCCTGGCGCTCGGCTTCGACCACCACCAGCCGTCCAGGATGCAGGCCACCACCGACATCCCCTGGATCCCCGCACTGGACGTGCGCATCCACCTCGGCATCGACGGCATCTCCCTCCCCCTGGTGGTCCTGACCGCGCTGCTGACCTTCCTGTGCGCGCTCCACAGCTACTTCTCGCCGCCCCCGGGCCCCTCCCCGAAGGCGTTCACCGCCCTCCTGCTCGTCCTGGAAGCCGGCACCCTGGCCAGCTTCGCCGTCCTCGACCTGCTGCTGTTCTTCCTGGCGTTCGAGATGGTGCTCATCCCGATGTACTTCCTCATCGCCCGCTGGGGCGGCGCCGGCCGCCGGGCCGCGGCTTGGCGGTTCATCCTCTACACGCTGCTCGGCTCGGTCGTCATGCTGCTCGGCCTGCTTCTCATCGGCCTGAGGGCGGGCACATTCGACATGGTGGCACTCGCCACTGACAACGGCCGGTCACTCACCGTGTCCGTGCAGGTCATCGCCGTCCTGGCGATCGGGATCGGGCTGGCCGTGAAGACCCCGATGTGGCCGCTGCACAGTTGGCTGCCGGACGCCCACACCGCCGCCCCCACCGTCGGCTCGGTGCTCCTGGCCGGCGTCCTGCTGAAGATGGGCACCTACGGATTCGTCCGCATCGTCCTGCCGATCGCGCCCGACGGCATGCGGGTCTTCGCCCCCTACCTCGCCGCGCTCGCCGTCATCGGCATCGTCTACGGCTCGCTCGCCTGCCTCTCCCTGGCCCGCACCGGCGCGGGCGGCGACCTCAAGCGGCTCATCGCCTACTCCTCCGTCGGCCACATGGGCTTCGTCCTCCTCGGCATCGCCACCATGACCCCCACCGGAGTCAACGGCGCCCTCTTCGCCAACATCGCCCACGGCCTCATCACCGGACTGCTGTTCTTCCTGGTCGGAGCCGTCAAGGAGCGCTACGGCAGCGCCGACCTGGACACCCTCGCCGGGGCCGCGGGCGCCGCGCTCTACGGGCGCGCCCCGCGCCTGGGCGGCCTGTTCGCGTTCGCCGCCGTCGCCTCGCTCGGCCTGCCCGGGCTGGCCGGCTTCTGGGGCGAGATGCTCGCCCTCTTCGGCGCCTTCCAGCCGGCCGAGGGGCTCAGCCGCCCGGCCTTCCTCACCTTCACCGCCGTCGGCGCGTTCGGCACCCTGCTCACCGCGGCCTACCTGCTGGTCGTCGTCCGCCGGTTGTGCATGGGCGGCGAACCCGCCGCCCTCGCCCAGGAGACCTACCGGGAAACGGCCGGGGGCCCCGCACCCGCCTCCGATGCCGCAGCCGGTCGCGATCCGGCCCCGCGGCGGGCTCCCGTCTTCGCCCCACTCGCCGACATCCGGCCGTACGAGGCCGCCGCCTGGGCGCCGCTGGCCGCGTTGACCGTCCTGGCCGGCCTGTGGCCCGCCGTCCTCCTCGGCCTCACCGACCCGGCCGTGCAGCAGCTCCTCGCAGGAGGCAACCAGTGACCGCCGCCACGGCCGCCGCCCAAGCCGTTGCCAACGCCGCGGCGGCGCCCGCCGACCTCGTCCAGACCGTCGACTGGACGGCCGTCGCGCCCCCGGTCATCGCCGCCGCGGTGGCCCTGCTGGTCCTCGTCGCCGACCTCTTCGTCCCGCCGGAGCGCCGGCGGCTGCTCGGCTGGGCGGCCATCGCCGGCCTGGCCGCCGCGATGCTCGCCCTGCTGCCGCTGCGGGCCGGTGACCGCTCCACCTTCTGCCTCACCACCGACCCCGCCACCTGTAGCTACACCGCCGACCACTTCACCCTGGCCGTGCAGTTCCTGGTGCTCGGCGGGGCCCTGCTGACCGCCCTCCTCTCGCTCACCGAGACCGCGCCCGGGCGACGCGGCGAGAGCGGCCTGCCGGCCGGTGAGTACTGGTTCCTGCTGCTGTCCTCCACCGCCGGCACCGCCCTGTTGCCCGCCTCGCGCGACCTGGCAACCCTGGTCGTCGCCCTGGAGGTGGCCTCGTTGCCCGCGTTCGCGCTCGTCGGCCTCCGCCGCGGCGACCGGCTGTCCGGCGAGGCCGCGCTGAAGTTCTTCCTGTCCTCGGTCACCGCGACCGCCGTCACCCTGCTCGGGGCGAGCTTCGTCTACGCCGTGACCGGCACCCTGCACCTCACCGGCATCGCCGAGGCGCTGCCGGACGCGCCGGACCAGTTGGCAACCCTGGCAACGGCCGGCGTCGCCCTCACCCTGGTCGGCTTCGCCTTCAAGACGGCCGCGGTGCCGTTCCACTTCTGGGTGCCCGACACCTACGCCGGCGCCCCGCTGCCGGTCGCCGCCTACCTGTCCGTGGTCGGCAAGGCGGTCGGCTTCACCGGCCTGGTGCTGGTCGCCGTCGTCGCCTTCCCGGCGTACGCGGACGTCTGGGGCCCCGCCCTCGCCGTGCTCGCCGCGCTCACCATGACCGCGGGCAACCTCGCCGCGCTGCGCCAGTCCGCCACCCGCGCGCTGAGCGCGGTACGCCTGCTCGCCTGGTCGTCCGTCGGCCAGGCCGGCTACCTCCTGGTGCCGGTCGCGGCCGCCGCGTACACCGGCGCCGCAGCGATCGGCTCCACCATCGCGTACGCCCTGATGTACGCGGTCGTGAACCTCGGCGCCTTCACCGTGGTCGCCCTGGTGGCCCGGACCCGCCCGGCCAAGCGGATCGCCGACTTCCGCGGCCTGTACGCCGCCCGTCCGGGCACCGCCCTGGCCATGGCCTTCTTCCTGCTCTGCCTGGCGGGGCTGCCGCCGGGCATCATCGGTCTGTTCGCCAAGGTGACCGTCTTCTCGGCGGCCGTGGACGCGGGGCTGGGCTGGCTAGCCGCCATCATGGCCGTGAACGTGGTGCTCGGCCTGTACTACTACCTGCGCTGGACGGCCGTCCTCTTCCGCGCCCCGGCCCCGGCGGCCTCCCCGGAGCCCGTCCTGGCAACGCCGGCCGGCCCCGGAAACGGCGCCTCGGCAACGGCAGCCGCCCCAGGAAACGGCGCCTTGGCAACGGCAGGAAACGGCACCTTGGCAACGGCACCCGCACCGGCCTCCACCCCGCCGAAGGACTCCGCGGCCCCCGTTCCGCTGCCGCTCGCCGCCGCCCTGGTGCTCACCACCGTCGCGGCCGTCGCCCTCTCCGGCTACCCGCAGCTCATCCTGACCTTCGCCGCCCGCAGCCTTTTCTGAGCCGCGCCCCAGGGTCTTAGAGTCTCCCCCGGCCCATCCCGACCGGCACCACGCACCACGCAGACGCATCACAAGGAGCAGGCCGTGCTCAACGGTTTCAAGGACTTCATCCTCCGCGGCAACATCATCACCATGGCGATCGGCCTCGCGGTGGGCGCCGCCTTCACGGCGGTCGTCACGGCGTTCAGCAACGCCTTCATCACCCCGCTCATCGGCATAGCGACCGGAACCGTCGGCGACTTCAGCAAGAAGACCTTCACCGTCCAGGGCGCGCACTTCCCGTACGGCCTGTTCATCGGCGCCCTGCTCGCCTTCATGATCACCGCGGCGGTGCTCTACTTCTTCGTCGTCGTCCCCATGGTCAAGATCCAGAACCGGTTCAAGCGGGACGCCCCCTTCGACATCAAGGCGGCCGTCCGCGACTGCCCGTTCTGCTACACCGAGATCCCGGCCGTCGCCAGCCGCTGCGGCCACTGCACCAGCGAGGTCGTCCCGCTGCCTGAGGCCCTTCAGAAGGCCGGCCTGCCCGCCCAGCGGTAGGCCCCGGCGCAGGCCCCGGCAACCGCCTTCACCCGTACGGCTGAGCCCGCCGCCCCGCGGACCTGGGAACCCGTGCCTCCCGCCTGGCGTTGACCAAGCGGGAAGGGTCCACTGAAGGACGTGGACCAGCACCACGCAGAGGGTTCCCCTGCCGCACCATCTGGAGGGCGTACCGTGCACCGCCGGCACAACGGGCTGAGGACCGCGGTCCTCCTCGGAGGACTGTCCGCGCTGATCATCCTGATCGGCGGTTTCTTCGGGCGTACGGGCCTCATCGTCGCGCTTCTCGTCGCGCTCGGCACCAACGCCTACGCGTACTGGAACAGCGACAAGCTCGCGCTGCGCGCCATGCGGGCCCGACCGGTCAGCGAGTTCGAGGCGCCCCAGCTCTACCGGATGGTCCGCGAGCTCTCCACCCAGGCCCGGCAGCCCATGCCCCGGCTCTACATCTCGCCGACCCAGGCGCCCAACGCCTTCGCCACCGGCCGCAACCCGCGCAACGCCGCGGTCTGCTGCACCGACGGCATCCTGCGGATACTCGACGAGCGGGAGCTGCGCGGCGTCATCGGCCACGAGCTGAGCCACGTCTACAACCGGGACATCCTGATCTCCTCGGTCGCCGGCGCGCTCGCCTCGGTGATCATGTTCCTGGTGAACTTCGCCTGGCTGATCCCGATCGGCCGCTCGGACGACGACGAGGGCCCCGGGCTGCTCGGCATGCTGCTGATCATGCTGCTGGGGCCGCTCGCCGCCTCCGTCATCCAGTTGGCGATCAGCCGCTCCCGGGAGTACGAGGCGGACGCCTCGGGCGCCCAGCTCACCGGCGACCCGCTGGCGCTGGCGAGCGCGCTGCGCAAGCTGGAGGCCGGCGCCAAGCAGCTCCCGCTGCCGCCGGAGCCCCGCCTGGAGACGGCGAGCCACATGATGATCGCCAACCCCTTCCGGCCCGGACAGGGCCTCTCCAAGATGTTCTCCACGCACCCGCCCATGGCCGAGCGCATCGCCCGGCTCGAACGGATGGCAGGCCCCCGACCGTGAAGACAATCCTGAACGTCATCTGGCTCGTCCTCTGCGGCTTCTGGATGTTCCTCGGCTACCTCGCCGCCGGGCTGCTGCTGTGCATCACGATCATCGGCATCCCGTTCGGCGTGGCGGCCTTCCGCATCGGCGTCTACGCGCTGTGGCCCTTCGGCCAGACCGTCGTCGACCGCCGGGACGCGGGCGCCGGCTCCTTCGTGGTCAACGTGCTGTGGCTGATCCTCGCCGGTTGGTGGCTCGCGCTGGGCCACGTCGTCACCGGCATCGCGCTGTGCGTCTCGATCATCGGCATCCCGCTGGGCATCGCCAATTTCAAGCTCATCCCGGTGTCGCTGTTCCCGCTCGGCAAGGAGATCGTCCCGACCGACCGCCCGCTGGTCTCCGGCTGGTAATCCGCCCGCCACCCGTTGTCAGTGGCGTGGTGCAGCATGAGGGCATGACCGAGTACGAGGAGCGGCCGGGGGGCCGCGGCGCGGGGGCGGACGACCCCTGGAGCGTGGACGCCCTCACCGTGGCCGAGGCCCTGGAGCCGCTGCTGGACGGCACGGGCTGGTTCGCCGACGAGTACGGCGTCCACCCGGCCCCGGACGACACGGACGACGACGGCGCCGGCCCGGCCCGGGACGCGGAGCTACGAGGCGGCCCGGCGGCCGCCCAGACCCGTCTCGCGCAGGGTGACGTTCAGCCGGCCGGACTCCAGGCCGGCCGCCGGGTCGCCGGCGCCGGAGAGCACCCTGGGCACCCCGTGGTACGCGAAGCGGGAAGGCCCGCCGAAGACGAAGAGGTCACCCGAGAGCAGCTCGACGTCCGTGTAGGGGCGGCCCCGGGTCTCGGTGTTGCCGAACCGGAAGACGCAGGCGCCGCCGATGCTGAGGGAGACCACCGGAGCGCCCGACCGCTCCTCCTTGTCCTGGTGCATGCCCATCCGCGCGGCGGAGTCGTAGAAGTTCACCAGCGCCGTGTCCGGGGCGTAACCGCCGTGCTCGCCGTACGCCGCGGTGACCGCGGCACGGCCCAGTTCGGCCAGCCACTCCGGGAAGCCGGCCACCGGAGCGCCGTTCACGTCGTCCGCCGTCCGCGAATAGCGGTACGGCTGCCAGTGCCAGCCCACGCAGACCGTGCGCACCGACATCACTCCGCCGCCGGGGAGGGCCGTGTGCCGCATCGGCACCGGTCCGCGCGCCCAGTCCCGGCACGCCTCGACCAGGTGCCGCCGGCGCTCGGCCGCCAGCCACCCGGGCAGGTGCACCGCGCCCGGGGCGACCTCCCGGCGCTCCCGCGCCACGGAGAACAGCGCGTCGTCCGTCACGGCGACGGCGTGCCCACCAGGGCCCCGGCCACCACGGACGGGTCCGCCGCGGCGGCCCCCTCAAGACCGAGCAGCAGGCGCTTGCGGTCCAGCCCGGCCGCGTAGCCGCGCAGTGCCCCGTCAGCGCCGATCACCCGGTGGCAGGGGCGGACGACGAGCAGCGGGTTGCGGCCGATCGCCGTCCCGACGGCGCGCACCCCCGCGCCGGTCGCCCCGACCAGCGCCGCGATCTGCCCGTAGCTGACCGTCTCGCCGTACGGGATGTCCTCCAGCGCTCGCCAGACCCGGCGCTGGAAGTCGGTCCCGGTGTCCGCGTACGGCAGGTCGAAGCGGGTCAGCGTCCCGTCGAAGTACGCCGTGAGCTGCGCGACCACGTCGGCGAAAGCCCCCGGGGCGTGCCGCCACCCGTCCTGGACCACGGGGGCGCCCTTCTGCCCGGGCACCGAGAGCGAGACGAGTCCGGTCCGTCGCGCCCCGGCGTCGTCCTCGCGTCCGACCAGCAGCATCGCGCCCAGCGGGCTGTCGGCATACGCGTACACCGTCATGATCCGTCCCTTCCTCGCCCTGCCGTTCCCTTCCTCACCGCACCGTCCAGTGTGCTGACCCAGCGGCCCGAGGGCTGGCGGCTTTCGGACACCGAGGCGACGGGGCCGGCGCGGTCGCGGCCGCCCGGCAGGACGGCGCGGTCCCCGTCACCGGCCGACCGCGCCGCCACCCTGCCCTCAGTTCCGCTGTCCGCGTTCCTACCGGTAGTTCACGAACTGCAGGGCGAACTCGAAGTCCTGGCCCTTCAGCAGCGAGATAACGGTCTGGAGGTCGTCGCGGCTCTTGGAGCTGACGCGCAGCTCGTCGCCCTGCACCTGGGCCTTGACGCCCTTGGGCCCCTCGTCGCGGATGACCTTGGCGACCTTCTTGGCGTTCTCCTGGGAGATGCCCTCCTCGATGGAGGCGAAGATCTTGTACTCCTTGCCGGAGAGCTGCGGCTCCCCGGCGTCCAGCGCCTTCAGCGAGATGCCGCGCTTGATCAGCTTGGACTGGAAGACGTCGAGGATGGCGTTGACCCGCTCCTCGGAGTTCGCCTGCATCAGGATCTTCTCGCCGGACCAGGCGATGGAGGCCCCGACGTTCTTGAAGTCGTAGCGCTGCGAGATCTCCTTCGCCGCCTGGTTGAGGGCGTTGTCGACCTCCTGCCGCTCGACCTTCGAGACGATGTCGAAACTGGAGTCGGCCATGTCCTGTGGCTCCTTGGTTCGGGTGCGTACGGATGTGCGGACACCAGTGGGCACCTGCGCGTACGGGCTGCCGCCACGCGCGTCCGGGCCCCGGCCGCACCGCAAGCCTAGCCACCCGGGCCCGCCCCCAGCGCTGATCAATCCGGTGGCGGAGCACCCCTCGGCATCAGGTATCGTTTACGTCGTTGCCACGGGGAACCGCCGCAGAGCGGCCCTCTCCACGGTGACATCCCATGGCGGTGTGCCCGAGTGGCCAATGGGAGCGGACTGTAAATCCGTCGGCTTAGCCTACCCAGGTTCGAATCCTGGCGCCGCCACGCCATTGAACGGCCCCCGATCAGCGGAAACGCGATCGGGGGCCGTTCTGGTATGCCGCCTCCGGACCGGCGAGGCCCGGAGGCGCGCCCTACACCCCGTCCGCCAGTCGGAAGGCCAGGTCGATCTGCCAGTCGGCGGGGTCGGGGTGGAGGCGGGGGTCGGTGCGGTAGAGCTCCAGGCGGCAGCCCCAGCGTTCGGTGCCGTCGACCTCGCGCATGTCCCATTCCCGGCCCTCGGCGGCGGCCCAGGCGCGCAGGGCGGTCTCGGCCTCGGGGAGCAGGTCCGGGGGGCCGGTGTGGGTGAGGACGGCGTAGTCGCCGGCGGGGAGGAGGGCGACGCCCACGTCGCCCTCCGGTTCGGGGAGGTCGGCGACCGGTACGCCGGCCTCCACCTCGCACTCGCCGTCCAGGGAGAGGGAGTTGTAGCGGAAGAAGGGAGCGCCGCCGACCGGCACGTCGCGGGCGGCGAGCCAGGCGACCAGTTCGGGCAGCCGGTCGGCGATCTCGGCGAAGCCGTCCATGCGGACGGTGCGGCGGAGGAAGACGTAGGGCTGCTCGGGGCGGCGGCGGACTTCCGGGCTGGAGGGGCCGGCGGAGCCAGAGGCACTGGAGGGGCCAGCGGAACCGGAGGAACCAGAGGTGCCGGAGAGGGAGGCGGACGGGTCGGGTGCGGCGGGTTGGTGGGTCATCAGTTGCCCGCGATGTCCTTGACGGCGACCGTCACCGGCACGGAGCCGCCGACGAGTTCGAGGGTCAGGCCGACGGCGGCCGGGGTGTCGACCAGCTCGGCGAGCACCGCGGCGACGTCGTCCCGGGCCACCGGGCCCCGGCCGGTCGACGCCTCCAGCCGGACCAGTCCGGTGCCGGCGTCGTTGGTCAGCATGCCGGGCTTGAGGATCGTCCAGCCGAGACCGGCGAGCGAGCGGACATGGGCGTCCGCCTCGCCCTTGGCCCGCAGATAGACGTCGAACACCTCGTCACCCTGGTGCTCCGGGTCCGCGCCCATGGAGGAGACCTGGAGCAGCCGGGGCACGCCCGCGCGGACCGCCGCGTCGGCGAAGAGCACGGCCGCGTCCCGGTCGACGCTCTGCTTGCGCTCCACTCCGCTGCCCGGCCCGGCGCCGGCGGCGAAGACCGCCACGTCGGCCCCGGCCAGCACGTCCTCGACCGCCTCGATGGCCGCCGACTCCAGGTCCAGTTCCACCGGCTCGGCGCCGGCCTCCACCAGGTCGTCCGCCTGCTCCGGGGTGCGGATCAGGCCCGCCACCCGGTGCCCGCTCGCCGAGAGCAGCCGCTCAAGGCGCAGGGCGATCTGACCGTGTCCACCAGCGATGACAATGCGCATGCTCACGACCGTACGACTCGGCGGAGCGAAACGCGCAGCGAGCCGCCCGGGAAGACGGCCGGGTTCAGGGGCGGGGATGGTGCTGGCGGGGGAGGTCGAGGGCGGCCGCGGAGTCGCAGTACTCGCGGACCGCGCTGGTGCGGGCCACCACCCGGCCCCGGTGCACCACGATCCGGCTGTACGCCAGGGACAGCACCCCGGCCAGGCGTTCGCCGCGCACCGCCAGCAGCTCCGCCGGGAAGCCGGCCTCCACCCGTACCGCCGGCAGCCCCATCGCCCGCCGGGCCTCCTCGCCCACCGCCGCGTACGCCTCCTCCGGTCGCAGCCCCTCCTGCGAGGCCAGCAGGAAGGCGGCCTCCAGCGGGTCGCCGCGGCCCACCGGGTTGGCCGCGTCGCGCAGCGCGCCGCCGCCCGCCGCGACCCGCACCCCTGCCGAGCGCAGCAGCCGCACCGGCGCCGTACCGCGCACATCGCTGCCCGCGCAGCCTCCCTGCGGCAGGCAGACCACCGACACCCCGGCTGCCGCCAGTCCGTCGGCGGCCCGTGCGGCGACGTCCGCCGGGAGCCGCCCGAGGGCCGCACACGGTCCGATCGCGACCCCGGGCCGCAGTCCGCCCGCCATGGCCGCCCAGCGGGCCAGCCGGGCCGGGTCGTCGCCGTCGGTGTGCAGGTCCACCGGGCGGCCGTGCTCCGCCGCCACCGCGAGGACGGCCTCCACGTGCCCGGCCGGGTCGGGGTCCAGGGCGGGCCGCCCGCCGACCACCGCGGCGCCCATGCTGACCGCGTCCCGCAGCAGTGCGAGGCCCTCGGCGCCAGCCGCCCCGGTCAGCCGCCCCGGCAGGGCGACGGCGGTCAGGTCGACCAGTCCGCGGAGCGAGCGGCGGGCCTGGAGGACGGCCTCCAGGGCGCCCAGGCCCTGCACGTCGCCGATCCGCACATGGGCCCGGAGCGCGGTGGCGCCGTGGCCGAGCTGGAGCAGCGCCGCCTCGGTGGCCCGGCGCTGGACCTCGTCCGGGGTGTGCGGGACGGGGCCGGGGGCGTCCGCGCCGAGCGCGGTGTCGGCGTGCGCGTGCGGCTCGGCCGGGGCGGGCAGCAGCAGGTAGCCGGCGAGGTCGACGCGGGCGCCGTGGACCGGCAGGCTGCCCGCGGTGCCGACCGCCTCGATGCGGCCGCCGGCCAGCCGTACGTCCACCCGCCGGCCGTCGGTCAGCAGGGCGCCGCTCAGCAGCAGCGCCGTGGCGTCGGTGGTGGCGCCCTCGGACGGTCGCGGCTGCTGGCTGTCGAAGGACATCGGGCTCCTGGCGGCGTGGGACTGCGTACGGACTCTGCGCACTGAGGGTGCGTGAATGATCACACAGTGTGAGTCCAGCCGGGGTGCCGACGGGCGGTGGAGGCGCGGTGAAACGGATTTGGGCGAACGGCACGCGACCGTGTAATGTCTTCATCGCTCGCCCCAATAGCTCAGTCGGTAGAGCGTCTCCATGGTAAGGAGAAGGTCTACGGTTCGATTCCGTATTGGGGCTCTGATGTTCGGTGATCCTCGCCTTCGGGTGAGGGGATCCGGCATCGCAGCGGTGTAGCTCAGTCGGTAGAGCAAGCGGCTCATAATCGCTGTGTCACCGGTTCAAGTCCGGTCACCGCTACTCACTAAGTGTAGCCGATTGCAGGGTCGGTCCTTCGATCGGCTACTCTTTCTTGCGTTCATCCGTCCATCCGTCCGTCAAGGAGCACTCACGTGGCTGCCACCGACGTCCGCCCGAAGATCACGCTGGCCTGCGTGGAGTGCAAGGAGCGGAACTACATCACCAAGAAGAACCGGCGCAACAACCCGGACCGTCTTGAGATGAAGAAGCACTGCCCGCGCTGCAACGCGCACACCGCGCACCGCGAGACGCGCTGAAACAGGCTCGTACACGAGGCCGCTCCCATCCAGGGGGCGGCCTCGTGTCGTTTCCCGGTACGGGCGGGCCGGCCCGCCGACCGTATTCCTTGATCGCTTGCAGGAGGTAACGCGTCCATGGCGCTCGACCAGTCCTTCGTGGGACGGAGCTACCCGCCCACCGCCCCCTACGAGGTCGGCCGGGAGAAGATCCGCGAATTCGCCGAGGCGATCGGCGACGCGAATCCCGTCTACACCGACACCGAGGCGGCGAAGGCACTCGGTCACCCGGAGGTCATCGCCCCGCCGACCTTCGTGTTCGCCATCAGCTTCCAGGCCGCCCGGCAGGTGATCAGCGACCCGCAGCTCGGTCTGGACTACAGCCGGGTCGTCCACGGCGACCAGAAGTTCGCCTACAGCCGCCCGGTGCGGGCCGGCGACCGGCTCTCCGTCACCTCCACCATCGAGGCGATCAAGTCCATGGCGGGCAACGACATCCTGGACATCCGCGGCGAGGTCCACGACGAGGCCGGCGAGCACGTGGTGACCGCCTGGACCAAGCTGGTGGCCCGCGCGGCCGCAGAGGAGGCCTGAGCCGATGACCGCGAAGATCGCGTACGACGAGGTCGAGGTCGGCGCCGAGCTGCCGGCCCAGAGCTTTCCCGTGACCCGCGAGACCCTCGTGCGGTACGCGGGCGCCTCCGGTGACTTCAACCCCATCCACTGGAACGAGCGGTTCGCCGTCCAGGTGGGCCTGCCCGACGTCATCGCGCACGGCATGTTCACCATGGCCGAGGCCGCCCGGGTGGTCACCGACTGGGCCGGCGACCCGGCCGCGGTGGTCGAGTACGGGGTGCGCTTCACCAAGCCGGTCGTGGTGCCCGACGACGACACCGGCGCCCTCGTCGAGGTCAGCGCCAAGGTCGCCGCCAAGCTGGACGACAACAAGGTCCGGGTCGACCTGACCGTCACCAGCGCCGGGCAGAAGGTGCTGGGGATGTCGCGGGCCGTCGTCCGGCTGGCGTAGCCGCCCCGCGTGGCAGACGACCTCGCACGGGTGGCACGTAACCTGTCACCCGTGCACGTACTCCACGACGCCCCCCTCGCGCCCCTGACCACCTTCCGGCTCGGCGGGCCCGCCACCCGGCTCGCGACGGCGACCACCGACGACGAGGTGATCGCCGTCGTGCGCGAGGCGGACCAGACCGGCACCCCGCTGCTGATCATCGGCGGCGGCTCCAACCTGGTCATCGGGGACAAGGGCTTCGAGGGCACCGCCCTGCGCATCGCCACCAGCGGCTACGCCCTGGACGGCGGCACACTCGAGCTGGCCGCCGGCGAGAACTGGTCGGAGGCCGTCGCCCGCACCGTCGAGGCCGGGCTCGCCGGCATCGAGTGCCTGGCCGGCATCCCCGGCTCGGCCGGCGCCACACCGATCCAGAACGTCGGGGCGTACGGCCAGGAGGTGTCCGCCACCATCAGCGAGGTCGTCGCCTACGACCGGCGGACCCGCGAGACCGTCGTCATCCCGAACGCCGAGTGCGCGTTCTCCTACCGGCACAGCCGCTTCAAGGCCGACCCCGGCCGCTACGTCGTGCTGCGGGTCCGCTTCGAGCTGGAGGACGCCGGCGGGATGAGCGCCCCGCTGCGGTACGCGGAGACCGCCCGCTCGCTCGGCGTGCGGGTCGGCGACCGGGTGCCCGCCGCCGACGCCCGCAGGACGGTGCTCGCGCTGCGCGCCGGCAAGGGGATGGTGCTGGACGCCGAGGACCACGACACCTGGTCCGCCGGGTCGTTCTTCACCAACCCGATCCTGACCGAGGAGGCGTACGGGGCCTTCCTCGGCCGCGTCCGCGAACGGCTCGGCGAGGACGCCGCGCCGCCCGCCTACCCGGCGGGGGAGGGGCTGACCAAGACCTCGGCCGCCTGGCTGATCGACCAGGCCGGCTTCACCAAGGGGTACGGCGCCGGGCCCGCCCGCATCTCCACCAAGCACACCCTCGCCCTCACCAACCGCGGCGAGGCCACCACCGAGGACCTGCTGGCGCTCGCCCGCGAGGTCGTCGAGGGGGTCAGGGACGCCTTCGGCGTCACCCTCGTCAACGAGCCGGTGACGGTCGGCGTCAGCCTCTAGCTCCCTTCCTCCCTCCCGCGCCGCTCAGCACTCCAACCACTCGTCGACCCCCGCCAGCAGCTTCGCCTGGACGTCGGGCGGGGCGGCGGAGCCGCGGATCGACTGGCGGGCCAGCTCGGCCAGTTCCGCGTCGGTGAAACCGTGGTGGGTCCGGGCGATCTCGTACTGGGCGGCCAGCCGGGAGCCGAACAGCAGCGGGTCGTCCGCGCCGAGCGCCATCGGCACCCCCGCCTCGTACAGCGTCCGCAGCGGCACCTGCTCCGGCTTCTCGTACACCCCGAGCGCCACATTGGACGCCGGGCAGACCTCGCAGGTCACCCCCCGCTCGGCCAGCCTGCGCAGCAGCCGCGGATCCTCCGCCGCCCGTACGCCGTGCCCGATCCGCGCCGCGCCCAGGTCGTCCAGGCAGTCGCGGACCGAGGCCGGGCCGGTCAGCTCGCCGCCGTGCGGGGCCGCCAGCAGCCCGCCCTCTCGGGCGATGGCGAAGGCCCGGTCGAAGTCGCGGGCCATGCCGCGCCGCTCGTCGTTGGAGAGCCCGAAGCCGATCACCCCGCTGCCGGCGTACCGCACCGCGAGCCGGGCCAGCGTCCGGGCGTCCAGCGGGTGCTTCATCCGGTTCGCCGCGACGATCACCCGCATCCCGAGCCCGGTCTCCCTGGACGCGGAGTCCACCGCGTCCAGGATGATCTCCAGCGCCGGGATCAGCCCGCCCAGCCGGGGCGCGTACGAGGTGGGGTCGACCTGGATCTCCAGCCACCCCGAGCCGTCCCGGACGTCCTCCTCGGCCGCCTCGCGCACCAGCCGCCGGATGTCCTCGGGCGTACGCAGGCAGGAGCGGGCCGCGTCGTACAGCCGCTGGAAGCGGAACCAGCCCCGCTCGTCGGTCGCCCGCAGCTTCGGCGGCTCGCCCCCGGTCAGCGCGTCGGGCAGGTGGACGCCGTGCTCGCCGGCCAGCTCCAGCAGGGTGGCCGGGCGCATCGATCCGGTGAAGTGCAGGTGCAGATGGGCCTTGGGCAGCAGACGCAGGTCGCGCGGGGGGTGAGGGTGCTCCATCCGGAGATCCTGCCAAAGGCGGCGCGCCGAGGGCAGCCCCTTTCGGCGGCCGGGCCCTGATCGGGTGCTTGCCAGAACGCGAGAGCGGGCCCGGGGATCGCCTCCCCGGGCCCGCTCACCGACGCCGTACGCGGATCAGTCGCGGGCCTCGGCCAGCAGCTTCTGCATCCGGGAGACGCCCTCGACCAGGTCCTCGTCGCCCAGCGCGTAGGACAGCCGCAGGTAGCCCGGGGTGCCGAACGCCTCACCCGGGACGACCGCCACCTCGACCTCGGTGAGGATCAGCTCGGCCAGCTCCACCGTGGTCTGCGGGCGCTTGCCGCGGATCTCCTTGCCCAGCAGGCCCTTGACCGAGGGGTAGGCGTAGAACGCGCCCTCGGGGGTGGGGCAGACCACGCCCTCGATCTCGTTGAGCATCCGCACGATGGTCTGGCGGCGCCGGTCGAAGGCGGTGCGCATCTCGGCGACCGCGGCCAGGCTGCCGGAGACCGCGGCCAGCGCGGCGACCTGCGCCACGTTGGAGACGTTGGAGGTGGCGTGCGACTGGAGGTTGGTCGCCGCCTTCACCACGTCCTTCGGGCCGATGATCCAGCCCACCCGCCAGCCGGTCATCGCGTACGTCTTCGCCACGCCGTTGACCACGACGCACTTGTCGCGCAGCTCGGGCAGCAGCGCGGGCAGCGAGGTGAACTCCGCGTCCCCGTACACCAGGTGCTCGTAGATCTCGTCGGTCAGCACCCACAGGCCGTGCTCGACGGCCCAGCGGCCGATCGCCTCGGCGTCCTCGCGGCTGTAGACCGCGCCGGTGGGGTTGGACGGGGAGACGAAGAGCACCACCTTGGTGTTCTCGGTGCGGGCCGCCTCCAGCTGCTCCACCGACACCCGGTAGCCGGTGGTCTCGTCGGCGACCACCTCCACCGGGACGCCGCCGGCCAGCCGGATCGACTCCGGGTACGTCGTCCAGTACGGGGCGGGGACGATGACCTCGTCGCCCGGGTCCAGGATCGCGGCGAACGCCTCGTAGATCGCCTGCTTGCCGCCGTTGGTCACCAGCACCTGGGCGGGGTCGACCTCGTAGCCGGAGTCCCGCAGGGTCTTGGCGGCGATGGCCTTCTTCAGCTCGGGCAGGCCGCCGGCCGGGGTGTAGCGGTGGTTGCGCGGGTCGCGGCAGGCCTCGACCGCCGCCTCGACGATGTAGTCCGGCGTCGGGAAGTCGGGCTCGCCGGCGCCGAAGCCGATCACCGGGCGCCCGGCGGCCTTCAGGGCCTTGGCCTTGGCGTCGACGGCGAGGGTCGCGGACTCGGAGATCGCGCCGATGCGGGCGGAGACCCGGCGCTCGGAGGGAGGAGTTGCAGCGCTCATGCGGCCCATCGTCCCAGACCCCGGACGGCCGGGGTACACGGGTTTCACGGCGTGGACGGCCGCCGTCTGTTCGACGGGAGGCCGCTGACCACGTACACTCACTGCTCGTTGGCTCGCACCGACCACCGCCGCTGATGCGGTACGTTGGTGGAGAACGACAGAGGGTCGTAGCTCAATTGGTAGAGCACCGGTCTCCAAAACCGGCGGTTGGGGGTTCAAGTCCCTCCGGCCCTGCTACACACACCGCCAGGATGTGTGCGCAGGTATGTATGTCATTGCACCGCCGTGCGGCTCAACCCGGGCGCGGCACGGCCGACCCGGAATCAGGTGAGAGACGTGACGGACGCCGTAGGCTCCATCGACATGCCTGATGCCGAGGACGAGGCCCCCAAGAAGAACCGCAAGGGCGGCAAGCGCGGCAAGAAGGGCCCGCTGGGCCGTCTCGCGCTGTTCTACCGGCAGATCATCGCCGAGCTGCGCAAGGTCGTCTGGCCCACCCGCAGCCAGCTCACGACGTACACGACCGTAGTGATCGTCTTCGTCGTCGTCATGATCGGTCTGGTGACCGTCATCGACATCGGCTTCCAGGAAGCAGTCAAGTACGTCTTCGGCTGATTCCCGCGGAGGGCGCCTCGACAGGCGCCCCTTTTCGCATGTTCCACCCCATCTGTATCCAGGAAGAAGCAGCCACCGTGTCTGACCCGAACCTGAACGAGTCCGCCCAGGACGAGCTCGACATCGTCAAGGCGGCCGACGAGGACCAGGCGGAAGCTGCGGACGCCGCTGCCGGCGAGGCCGCGGAGGACGAGGCGCTGCACGTCGAGGACGAGGCGCTGGTCGAGGACGAGCTTCTGGCCACCGACGACATCGCGGCCGAGCACGGCTCCGAGGAGCCCGTCGACGAGGCCGTCGAGTCGGTCGAGGCGCAGCCGGTCGCCGTCGCCCAGGAGGTGGAGGCCGCGGTGGACGCCGGGGCCGCCGCCGAGGACGACGCCGCGCTGGCCGAGGAGCAGGCCGAGGCCGAGCCCGACGCCGAGCCGGCGGCCCCCGTCGACCCGGTCGCCGCGCTCCGCGACGAGCTGCGCGGTCTGCCCGGCGAGTGGTACGTGATCCACACCTACGCGGGCTACGAGAAGCGCGTGAAGGCCAACCTGGAGCAGCGCGCCGTCTCGCTGAACGTCGAGGACTTCATCTACCAGGCCGAGGTCCCCGAGGAAGAGATCGTCCAGATCAAGAACGGCGAGCGCAAGAACGTCCGGCAGAACAAGCTGCCCGGCTACGTGCTCGTCCGCATGGACCTCACCAACGAGTCCTGGGGCGTCGTCCGCAACACCCCCGGCGTCACCGGCTTCGTGGGCAACGCCTACGACCCGTACCCGCTGACCCTGGACGAGATCGTCAAGATGCTCGCCCCGGAGGCCGAGGAGAAGGCCGCCCGCGAGGCCGCCGAGGCCGAGGGCAAGCCGGCGCCCGCCCGCAAGGTCGAGGTGCAGGTGCTGGACTTCGAGGTCGGCGACTCGGTCACCGTCACCGACGGTCCGTTCGCCACCCTCCAGGCCACCATCAACGAGATCAACGCCGACTCGAAGAAGGTCAAGGGCCTCGTCGAGATCTTCGGCCGCGAGACCCCGGTCGAGCTGAGCTTCGACCAGATCCAGAAGAACTGATCGCACACAGATTTCCGACAGGTCGGGTCGGCCCTTGGGGCTGGTCTGACCTGTCGGTTTTTGGCCGTACAGCCATACCCGTTATCGTTGTGCGGTATGCCTCCATCCGGATGACCGGACGGTGGCTGGAAAACTCTCACTAGGACCCGGAGAGAGCTATGCCTCCCAAGAAGAAGAAGGTCACGGGGCTTATCAAGCTCCAGATCCAGGCCGGTGCGGCCAACCCGGCTCCGCCGGTCGGCCCCGCGCTCGGTCAGCACGGCGTCAACATCATGGAGTTCTGCAAGGCCTACAACGCCGCGACCGAGTCGCAGCGCGGCATGGTCGTGCCGGTGGAGATCACGGTCTACGAGGACCGCTCCTTCACCTTCATTACCAAGACTCCGCCGGCCGCCAAGCTGATCCTCAAGGCCGCGGGTGTGGACAAGGGCTCCGGCGAGCCGCACAAGACCAAGGTCGCCAAGCTGACGCGCGACCAGGTCCGTGAGATCGCCACGACCAAGCTGCCCGACCTCAACGCCAACGACCTCGACGCCGCCGAGAAGATCATCGCCGGCACCGCCCGTTCCATGGGCATCACCGTCGAGGGCTGAAACGGCTCGCAGGTCGGCGGCTGATCAGCCCCGTACCAGTGGCAGGGCCAGCGCCGGCCCGGACCACGACTCCCACCCCTGAACAACGCAGGAGAAGAAGTGAAGCGCAGCAAGGCTCTCCGCGGCGCGGACGCCAAGATCGACAAGACGCGTAGCTACGCGCCGCTCGAGGCCGTCCGTCTGGCCAAGGACACCGCCGCCACCAAGTTCGACGGCACCGTCGAGGTCGCCTTCCGCCTGGGTGTCGACCCGCGCAAGGCGGACCAGATGGTCCGTGGCACCGTGAACCTCCCGCACGGCACCGGCAAGACCGCCCGGGTCCTGGTCTTCGCGACCGGTGACCGTGCTGCGGCCGCGGAGGCCGCCGGCGCCGACATCGTCGGCTCGGACGAACTGATCGACGAGATCTCCAAGGGCCAGCGCCTGAACGAGTTCGACGCCGTCGTCGCCACCCCGGACCTCATGGGCAAGGTCGGCCGCCTCGGCCGCGTCCTCGGCCCGCGTGGTCTGATGCCGAACCCGAAGACCGGCACCGTCACCATGGACGTCGCCAAGGCCGTCACCGAGATCAAGGGCGGCAAGATCGAGTTCCGCGTGGACAAGCACTCCAACCTCCACTTCATCATCGGCAAGGTCTCCTTCGACGAGACCAAGCTGGTGGAGAACTACGCGGCCGCCCTCGAGGAGATCAACCGCCTCAAGCCGTCCGCCGCGAAGGGCCGCTACATCAAGAAGGCGACCCTGACCACCACCATGGGCCCCGGCATCCCGCTGGACGCCAACCGCACCCGCAACCTCCTCGTCGAGGAGGACCCGGCCGCCGTCTGAACCTGACGGCCGCCGCGGGCACCGCGTGCACCGGCCCCCGCTCCTTCCCGTACGGGAAGGAGCGGGGGCCTTCGCGTACCCGGGCCGCCGGGCGGCGGCATGCGGACCCCGGAGCCGGGTAACGGACCCCTACCGACGTGGGGAGGGGCCCGGCGATGAGGACGGACGCGATACGGCGTACGGCGGCCTGTGCGGCCGTCCTGGCGCTCGCGGCAGGCGTGAGCGGCTGCCGCGAGGTCTCCGGCCGTGACGTCGACGCCGGGGGCGGCTCCACCGCGGCGGCGGGCGAGCGCCTCACGCGGGCCCAGAGCGGGGAGACGATCCGGGCGGCGTACGAGAAGACGGCCGCGGCGAAGTCGTCGAAGGTCGCCATGGTGCTGCGGACGCCGGCCGGGATGCCGGGCGGCGGCGGGGCCCTGGAGCTGACCGAGGTCCAGCGGTGGGACCCGGCCGCCCTGGACGTCACGGTCGAGGGCTCCCCGCTGACGGCTGGCGACCGGAAGGCCCCCGCCTCGGTCCGCATGGTGCTGCGGGACGAGGTGCTCTACGCCGACCTGGGCGACAACGGCATCGAGGACCGGGACGGCCGGCGCTGGGTGAAGCTGGACCTGCGGGCCGCCGCCGAGGCGTCCGGGGACGCGGCGGTCAAGGAGCGGCTCACCACCGGTCTGGAGAACGTGAACCAGGACCCGGCCCGGCAGCTCGCGCTGCTGCTGGAGTCGCCGGACCTCAGGCACGTCGGCGCGGAGAAGGTGGACGGGGTCGGCGCCGACCACTACCAGGGCACGTTCAGCGTCGCGGAGACGGCCGGCGCCGACCGGATGTTCCGGTCGCTGCCGGAGCGGGAGCGGCGGGAGCTGATCGCCGGCATCGAGGAGTCCGGCGTCACGGCGTACGACACCGAGGTCTGGGTGGGCGAGGACGGCTACCCGGTCCGGATGGACGTCGGCGCGGACACCCCGCAGGGCCGGATCGCGCTGACCGCGCGCTACTCCGACTACGGCGCCGCCGCCCCCGTGCAGGCCCCGCCGGCCGCCGAGACCTTCGACCTGTTCGCCGAGCCGGGCGGGCGGAAGGGCGGCCTGCTCGGCGGCTGAGCCCCCGGGCGGAGCCTCACCCGAACGGGCCGATTTGTGTTCCGGCGCCGCCCTCCCGTACTCTTCCCCGGAAGCCAAAGACCGCTGGTCGCTGACGTGCGCTCCCGTAGCCGCGACAGCCGAAGGACTCCGCTGATCGCGGACGGCCTGCGCAGGTGACAGTGGATGAACTCCCCGGATCGTGATCCGGGTCGAGTCACGCCCCGTGCGCCTGCGCCGGGGCGTTTCGTTTTGCGTAAGTCTCCTTCCCTTCAGCGAGCGCGGTCCTGAATCACCCGGAAGGAGGCCGAGGCTCATGGCGAGGCCCGACAAGGCTGACGCGGTTGCCGAGCTGACGGACAAGTTCCGCAGCTCGAACGCCGCCGTGCTGACCGAGTACCGCGGTCTCACCGTGGCGCAGCTCAAGACGCTGCGCCGTTCGCTCGGTGAGAACGCCCAGTACGCCGTGGTGAAGAACACGCTGACCAAGATTGCGGCCCGTGAGGCCGGGATCGACTCGCTCGACGACCAGCTCTTCGCTGGCCCGACGGCGGTCGCCTTCGTCACCGGTGACCCGGTGGAGTCGGCGAAGGGTCTCCGTGACTTCGCCAAGGACAACCCCAACCTGATCATCAAGGGCGGTGTCCTTGACGGCAAGGCGCTGTCCGCCGATGAGATCAAGAAGCTCGCGGACCTCGAGTCCCGCGAGGTTCTGCTCTCCAAGCTGGCAGGCGCCATGAAGGGCAAGCAGTCCCAGACTGCCGCGCTCTTCCAGGCGCTCCCCTCGAAGCTCGTCCGCACCGTGGAAGCGCTTCGTGCCAAGCAGGACGAGCAGGGCGGTGCCGAGTAACTCGGCTCGCTTTCTGACTCCCGCCGCCTGACGCGGCAGGGGTCGCAGCGGGCCGACGCCCGCCTCACCCAGTACATCCGGCACCTGCCGATTTAGTGGAAGGACCGCCATCATGGCGAAGCTCTCTCAGGACGACCTGCTCGCTCAGTTCGAGGAGATGACCCTCATCGAGCTCTCCGAGTTCGTGAAGGCCTTCGAGGAGAAGTTCGACGTCACCGCCGCCGCCCCGGTGGCCGTCGCCGCCGGCGGCGGCGCCGGTGCCCCGGCCGCCGAGGCCGCCGAGGAGCAGGACGAGTTCGACGTCATCCTCACCGGCGCCGGCGACAAGAAGATCCAGGTCATCAAGGTCGTGCGCGAGCTGACCTCGCTGGGTCTGAAGGAGGCCAAGGACCTCGTCGACGGCACCCCGAAGCCGGTCCTGGAGAAGGTCAACAAGGAGGCCGCCGAGAAGGCCGCCGAGTCCCTCAAGGCCGCCGGTGCGGCTGTCGAGGTCAAGTGACCTCCTTCGGGTCTGCTGACTCGATGAGCGGGGCCTGAGCGCTCCGTACGGCGCCCGTCAGCGGGCGTCCGCCAGGGCGATCACCCATCCGGGTGGTCGCCCTTCGGCGTCTCCGGAGCCGGCGCGGCGGCCGCCTTGCGCCGGCCCGCACGGGGGGTATGGTGATCTTCGCCGTGCGCCGCGCGGGGCCAGGGGCCTTGACGAACCGCACGCGGCGCGCAATTCTCAGGACGCGCCGTCACAACGATCCGCATCCGAGGCATGGATCGACGACGCAGCGGGCAGTATCGATGTGCGCCGACGGCGCGAGGGCCGTGGAGTTGAGAACAACGAGGGATGCGATTTACTCGCCCTGGACATCAGTGAGCCATGTGGCTACACTGTCCCTTTGCGCTGCCTGTTAGCTGCTCCCTGCCCGTCACCAGGGGCATACCCTCGTAAGAACATCATCGGCTCACCTCGCTGACCTGGGCTTTCACCCAGGATGCGGAGCGTTCGCCGAGATGTCCGCCGGGGGGCCGGTACGCGCGTAGTGAGTCCGAGCCCTCGGAAGGACCCCCTCTTGGCCGCCTCGCGCAACGCCTCGACCGCGAATACGAACAACGGCGCCAGCACCGCCCCGCTGCGCATCTCCTTTGCAAAGATCAAGGAGCCCCTCGAGGTTCCGAACCTGCTCGCGCTGCAGACCGAGAGCTTTGACTGGCTGCTCGGCAACGCGGCGTGGAAGGCTCGTGTCGAGGCCGCTCTTGAGTCCGGACAGGACGTTCCCACCAAGTCCGGTCTGGAGGAGATCTTCGAGGAGATCTCCCCGATCGAGGACTTCTCCGGCTCGATGTCGCTGACCTTCCGCGACCACCGGTTCGAGCCCCCGAAGAACTCCATCGACGAGTGCAAGGACCGCGACTTCACGTACGCCGCGCCGCTCTTCGTCACGGCCGAGTTCACCAACAACGAGACCGGCGAGATCAAGTCCCAGACGGTCTTCATGGGCGACTTCCCGCTCATGACCAACAAGGGCACCTTCGTCATCAACGGCACCGAGCGTGTCGTGGTGTCCCAGCTCGTCCGCTCGCCCGGTGTCTACTTCGACTCCTCCATCGACAAGACGTCCGACAAGGACATCTTCTCCGCCAAGATCATCCCCTCCCGGGGCGCCTGGCTGGAGATGGAGATCGACAAGCGCGACATGGTCGGTGTCCGCATCGACCGCAAGCGCAAGCAGTCCGTCACCGTCCTCCTCAAGGCGCTCGGCTGGACGACCGAGCAGATCCTCCAGGAGTTCGGCGAGTACGAGTCCATGCGCGCCACCCTGGAGAAGGACCACACCCAGGGCCAGGACGACGCGCTGCTCGACATCTACCGCAAGCTGCGCCCGGGCGAGCCGCCGACCCGTGAGGCCGCGCAGACGCTGCTCGAGAACCTCTACTTCAACCCCAAGCGCTACGACCTCGCGAAGGTCGGCCGCTACAAGGTGAACAAGAAGCTCGGCGCGGACGAGCCACTGGACGCCGGCGTGCTCACCACCGACGACGTCATCGCCACCATCAAGTACCTGGTCAAGCTGCACGCCGGCGAGACCGAGACGACCGGCGAGAACGGCACGGAGATCGTCGTCGAGACCGACGACATCGACCACTTCGGCAACCGCCGCCTGCGCAACGTCGGCGAGCTGATCCAGAACCAGGTCCGCACGGGTCTCGCCCGTATGGAGCGGGTCGTGCGCGAGCGCATGACCACCCAGGACGTCGAGGCGATCACGCCGCAGACCCTGATCAACATCCGGCCGGTCGTCGCCTCCATCAAGGAGTTCTTCGGCACCAGCCAGCTCTCGCAGTTCATGGACCAGAACAACCCGCTGTCGGGTCTGACGCACAAGCGTCGTCTCTCGGCGCTGGGCCCCGGTGGTCTGTCGCGTGAGCGGGCCGGCTTCGAGGTCCGTGACGTGCACCCGTCCCACTACGGACGCATGTGCCCGATCGAGACCCCCGAAGGCCCGAACATCGGTCTGATCGGCTCGCTCGCCTCCTACGGCCGGGTCAACGCCTTCGGCTTCGTGGAGACCCCGTACCGCAAGGTCGTCGAGGGCCAGGTCACCGACGAGGTGGACTACCTGACCGCCGACGAGGAGGACCGCTTCGTCATCGCGCAGGCCAACGCGCCGCTCAACGACGACCTCCACTTCGAGGAGGCCCGCGTCCTGGTCCGCCGCCGCGGCGGCGAGGTCGACTACGTCGCGCCCGACGACGTGGACTACATGGACGTCTCGCCGCGCCAGATGGTGTCGGTCGCGACCGCCATGATCCCGTTCCTGGAGCACGACGACGCCAACCGCGCCCTGATGGGCGCGAACATGATGCGCCAGGCCGTCCCGCTCATCAAGGCGGAGGCGCCGCTCGTCGGCACCGGCATGGAGTACCGCTGCGCCACCGACGCCGGCGACGTCATCAAGGCCGAGAAGGACGGTGTCATCCAGGAGGTCTCGGCCGACTACGTCACCGTCGCCAACGACGACGGCACGTACACCACGTACCGCATCGCGAAGTTCTCCCGCTCCAACCAGGGCACCTCGGTCAACCAGAAGGTCGTCGTCTCCGAGGGCGACCGGGTGATCGAGGGCCAGGTGCTGGCCGACGGCCCCGCCACCGAGAACGGCGAGATGGCGCTCGGCAAGAACCTGCTGGTCGCCTTCATGCCGTGGGAGGGCCACAACTACGAGGACGCGATCATTCTGTCGCAGCGCCTCGTGCAGGACGACGTCCTCTCCTCGATCCACATCGAGGAGCACGAGGTCGACGCCCGTGACACCAAGCTGGGCCCCGAGGAGATCACCCGGGACATCCCGAACGTCTCCGAGGAGGTCCTCGCCGACCTCGACGAGCGCGGCATCATCCGCATCGGCGCCGAGGTCGTCGCCGGCGACATCCTGGTCGGCAAGGTCACCCCGAAGGGCGAGACCGAGCTGACCCCGGAGGAGCGCCTGCTCCGCGCGATCTTCGGCGAGAAGGCGCGCGAGGTCCGCGACACCTCGCTGAAGGTGCCGCACGGCGAGACCGGCAAGGTCATCGGCGTGCGCGTCTTCGACCGCGAGGAGGGCGACGAGCTTCCCCCGGGCGTCAACCAGCTCGTCCGCGTCTACGTGGCCCAGAAGCGCAAGATCACCGACGGTGACAAGCTCGCCGGCCGCCACGGCAACAAGGGCGTCATCTCCAAGATCCTGCCGATCGAGGACATGCCGTTCCTGGAGGACGGCACCCCGGTCGACATCATCCTCAACCCGCTCGGCGTCCCGTCCCGGATGAACCCGGGACAGGTGCTGGAGATCCACCTCGGCTGGCTCGCCAGCCGCGGCTGGGACGTCTCCGGTCTCGCCGACGAGTGGGCCGAGCGCCTCCAGGCGATCGGCGCCGACTCGGTCGCCCCGGGCACCAACGTCGCCACCCCGGTGTTCGACGGCGCCCGCGAGGACGAGCTGGCCGGCCTGCTCCAGCACACCATCCCCAACCGGGACGGCGAGCGGATGGTGGAGCCCACCGGCAAGGCGAGGCTGTTCGACGGCCGCTCCGGCGAGCCGTTCCCGGACCCGATCTCGGTCGGGTACATGTACATCCTCAAGCTGCACCACCTGGTCGACGACAAGCTGCACGCCCGGTCGACCGGTCCGTACTCGATGATCACCCAGCAGCCGCTGGGTGGTAAGGCCCAGTTCGGTGGCCAGCGGTTCGGTGAGATGGAGGTGTGGGCGCTGGAGGCTTACGGCGCCGCGTACGCCCTCCAGGAGCTGCTGACCATCAAGTCCGACGACGTCACCGGCCGCGTGAAGGTCTACGAGGCCATCGTCAAGGGCGAGAACATCCCTGAGCCCGGCATCCCCGAGTCCTTCAAGGTGCTCATCAAGGAGATGCAGTCCCTGTGCCTCAACGTGGAGGTGCTGTCCTCGGACGGCATGTCCATCGAGATGCGCGACACCGACGAGGACGTCTTCCGCGCGGCGGAGGAGCTCGGCATCGACCTGTCCCGGCGCGAGCCGAGCAGCGTCGAAGAGGTCTGACGGGCCCGGCCGGGGCTCCCGCAAGCCAGGAGCCCCGGCCGTCCCCGGGACCGTACAGACCATGATTGAGCGCCCCATTTCACTCGCTGATCTTCACTCGCTGATCACGAGGGGCACGACCCTGAGAGGGATTGACGCATAGTGCTCGACGTCAACTTCTTCGACGAGCTGCGTATCGGCCTGGCCACCGCTGACGACATCCGTCAGTGGTCCCACGGCGAGGTCAAGAAGCCGGAGACCATCAACTACCGCACCCTCAAGCCCGAGAAGGACGGACTCTTCTGCGAGAAGATCTTCGGTCCGACCCGGGACTGGGAGTGCTACTGCGGCAAGTACAAGCGCGTCCGCTTCAAGGGCATCATCTGTGAGCGCTGCGGCGTCGAGGTGACCCGCGCCAAGGTGCGCCGTGAGCGGATGGGCCACATCGAGCTGGCCGCTCCCGTCACCCACATCTGGTACTTCAAGGGCGTCCCGTCCCGGCTGGGCTACCTGCTGGACCTGGCCCCCAAGGACCTCGAGAAGGTCATCTACTTCGCCGCGTACATGATCACGTACGTGGACGACGAGCGGCGTACCCGCGACCTGCCCTCGCTGGAGGCCCACGTCTCCGTCGAGCGCCAGCAGATCGAGAACCGCCGCGACGCCGACCTCGAAGCCCGCGCCAAGAAGCTCGAGACCGACCTGGCCGAGCTGGAGGCCGAGGGCGCCAAGGCCGACGTGCGCCGCAAGGTGCGCGAGGGCGCCGAGCGCGAGATGAAGCAGCTCCGCGACCGCGCCCAGCGCGAGATCGACCGCCTCGACGAGGTGTGGAGCCGCTTCAAGAACCTCAAGGTCCAGGACCTGGAGGGCGACGAGCTGCTCTACCGCGAGCTGCGCGACCGCTTCGGCACCTACTTCGACGGCTCGATGGGCGCCGCCGCGCTGCAGAAGCGCCTGGAGTCCTTCGACCTCGAGGAGGAGGCCGAGCGCCTCCGCGAGATCATCCGCACCGGCAAGGGCCAGAAGAAGACCCGCGCGCTCAAGCGCCTCAAGGTCGTCTCCGCGTTCCTCCAGACCAGCAACAGCCCCAAGGGCATGGTGCTGGACTGCGTGCCGGTCATCCCGCCGGACCTGCGTCCGATGGTGCAGCTCGACGGTGGCCGCTTCGCGACCTCCGACCTCAACGACCTGTACCGCCGCGTCATCAACCGCAACAACCGCCTGAAGCGGCTTCTCGACCTCGGCGCGCCCGAGATCATCGTGAACAACGAGAAGCGCATGCTCCAGGAGGCCGTGGACGCCCTCTTCGACAACGGCCGCCGCGGCCGGCCGGTCACCGGTCCGGGCAACCGCCCGCTGAAGTCGCTGTCCGACATGCTCAAGGGCAAGCAGGGCCGCTTCCGTCAGAACCTGCTCGGCAAGCGCGTCGACTACTCGGCCCGTTCCGTCATCGTCGTCGGCCCGCAGCTCAAGCTGCACCAGTGCGGTCTGCCCAAGGCGATGGCGCTGGAGCTGTTCAAGCCGTTCGTGATGAAGCGCCTGGTGGACCTCAACCACGCGCAGAACATCAAGTCCGCCAAGCGCATGGTCGAGCGCGGCCGCACCGTGGTGTACGACGTCCTCGAAGAGGTCATCGCCGAGCACCCGGTGCTGCTGAACCGTGCGCCCACCCTGCACCGCCTGGGCATCCAGGCCTTCGAGCCGCAGCTCGTCGAGGGCAAGGCCATCCAGATCCACCCGCTCGTCTGCACCGCGTTCAACGCGGACTTCGACGGCGACCAGATGGCCGTGCACCTGCCGCTGTCCGCGGAGGCGCAGGCCGAGGCCCGCATCCTGATGCTGTCCTCGAACAACATCCTCAAGCCGGCCGACGGCCGTCCGGTCACCATGCCCACCCAGGACATGGTGCTGGGCCTGTTCTTCCTCACCACCGACGAGGAGGAGCGCGAGGTCAAGGGCGAGGGCCGGGCGTTCAACTCGACCGCCGAGGCGATCATGGCGTTCGACGCCCGGGAGCTGTCGCTCCAGGCGAAGATCGACATCCGCTTCCCGATCGGCACCGTCCCGCCGCGCGGCTGGACCCCGCCGGTCGCCGAGGAGGGCGAGCCCGAGTGGCAGCAGGGTGACAGCTTCCGGCTGCGCACCACGCTGGGCCGCGCGCTCTTCAACGAGCTGCTGCCCGAGGACTACCCGTTCGTCGACTACTCGGTGGGCAAGAAGCAGCTCTCCGAGATCGTCAACGACCTCGCCGAGCGCTACCCCAAGGTCATCGTGGCCGCCACGCTCGACAACCTGAAGTCCTCCGGCTTCTACTGGGCCACCCGCTCCGGCGTCACCGTCGCCATCTCGGACGTCGTCGTCCCGGAGGCGAAGCGGGAGATCGTCCGCTCCTACGAGGAGCAGGACGAGCGGGTCCAGAAGCAGTACGAGCGCGGTCTGATCACCAAGGACGAGCGCACGCAGGAGCTCATCAAGATCTGGACCAAGGCGACCAACGAGGTCGCCGACGCGATGAACGCCAACTTCCCGAAGACCAACCCGATCTTCATGATGGTCAACTCGGGCGCGCGCGGCAACATGATGCAGATGCGTCAGATCGCCGGTATGCGTGGTCTGGTGTCCAACGCCAAGAACGAGACGATTCCGCGTCCCATCAAGGCGTCGTTCCGTGAGGGCCTGTCCGTGCTGGAGTACTTCATCTCCACCCACGGCGCCCGTAAGGGTCTGGCCGACACCGCCCTGCGTACCGCCGACTCGGGTTACCTCACCCGTCGTCTGGTGGACGTCTCGCAGGACGTGATCATCCGCGAGGAGGACTGCGGCACCGAGCGCGGTCTGAAGCTGCGGATCGCGGCCAGGGACGAGAGCGGTGTGCTCCGCAAGGCGGAGGACGTCGAGACGTCCGTGTACGCGCGGATGCTCGCCGAGGACGTCGTCGTCGACGGCAAGGTCATCGCGCCGGCCAACGTCGACCTGGGTGACGTGCTCATCGACGCCCTGGTCAACGCGGGCGTCGAGGAGGTCAAGACCCGCTCGGTCCTGACCTGCGAGTCCGCGGTGGGCACCTGTGCCTTCTGCTACGGCCGCTCGCTCGCGACCGGCAAGCTGGTGGACATCGGCGAGGCGGTCGGCATCATCGCCGCCCAGTCCATCGGTGAGCCCGGCACCCAGCTCACGATGCGCACCTTCCACACCGGTGGTGTGGCCGGTGACGACATCACCCAGGGTCTGCCGCGTGTCGTCGAGCTCTTCGAGGCCCGTACGCCCAAGGGTGTCGCCCCGATCTCGGAGGCGGCCGGCCGCGTCCGCATCGAGGAGACCGAGAAGACCAAGAAGATCATCGTGACGCCGGACGACGGCAGCGACGAGACGGCCTTCCCGATCTCCAAGCGCGCCAAGGTCCTGGTGTCCGAGGGCGACCACGTCGAGGTGGGCCAGAAGCTCACCGCGGGCGCCACCAACCCGCACGACGTGCTGCGCATCCTCGGCCAGCGGGCCGTCCAGGTCCACCTGGTCGGCGAGGTCCAGAAGGTCTACAACTCGCAGGGCGTGTCGATCCACGACAAGCACATCGAGATCATCATCCGGCAGATGCTGCGCCGGGTGACGATCATCGAGTCCGGCGACGCGGAGCTGCTGCCGGGCGAGCTCGTCGAGCGCTCGAAGTTCGAGTCGGAGAACCGCCGTGTGGTCACCGAGGGCGGTCACCCCGCCTCCGGCCGTCCGCAGCTCATGGGTATCACCAAGGCGTCGCTGGCCACCGAGTCGTGGCTGTCGGCGGCCTCCTTCCAGGAGACGACCAGGGTCCTGACGGACGCGGCGATCAACGCCAAGTCCGACTCCCTGATCGGCCTGAAGGAGAACGTCATCATCGGTAAGCTCATCCCGGCCGGTACGGGCCTGTCCCGCTACCGCAACATCCGGGTCGAGCCGACCGAGGAGGCCAAGGCCGCGATGTACTCGGCCGTCGGCTACGACGACATCGACTACTCGCCGTTCGGCACCGGCTCCGGCCAGGCCGTTCCGCTGGAGGACTACGACTACGGTCCGTACAACCAGTAAGTAGCGGTGCGAAGGGCGGTCACCCCGGTGGGGGTGGCCGCCCTTCGGCGTTCCCGCGGACGGTCACCTGCCGGTGGCGGTCCACAGGGCGAGGAGCAGGCCGGCGCCGGCGATCAGCGCGGAGACGCTGGCCAGCGGCCAGCGGGAGTGCTCCAGCGCGTCGAGGCGGGCCTCGTGGTCGGCGAGCTGCTTGTCGGTCTGGTCGCTGCGCTGGACCAGCAGGGCCAGCGAGCCGTCGGTCCGGGCGAACCCGGCCTCCAGCGTGCCGCGCAGCCGCTCCAGCTCCAGGGTGACCATGATCGGGTCGTTGCGGTCAGTGGCGCTCACGGGCGGCTCCCGGGTGCGGGTCGCTGCGCAGCCAGGAGGGCAGCAGGGCCTGTACGGCGGGCAGGGCCATCACCCGGGTCAGCGCGCCGGCGGCGGCCAGCGCCCCGGCCACCCAGGGCAGGGTGGCCGGGAGGCCGGCCGCCTCCACGACGGCGGGCAGGACGACGGCCAGGGCGACGGCGGTCTGGATCAGGGTGCGGGCCGTGCGCCGGGCGGCGTCGGTCATCGGCTTCCCCTTTCGGTCGGCTCGGTCAGCGGGTGTACGGGACTCTCAGGGCGGCCCAGGACGCGGGGCCGGGGATGCCGTCGGCGTCGGCGCCGCGGTAGCCGAGCTTGCGCTGCCACATCGCGTACGAGCGCCGGTCGGCCTCGGTCCAGCGGGGGCCGGGCCCCTGCGCGTACGCCGAGCAGCCCTCGGCCACCAGCCGGCGGCCCATCGCGGTGACCAGCGGGCTGTTGCGGGAGGTGGTGAAGAACTCCCGCCCGGGGAAGGGGTGGTGGGCCGGGGCGGCGGGGCCGGGGCGGCTGCCGGGGGCAGGGCGGGACCCGAGCCGGGCGTCGACGCGGCCCCGGAGCGAGGCCATGGTGAAGCCGCGCGGGTCGATCTTGGTGGAGGTCCACTCCTTGTGGCCGATCACCGAGGCGGCGGACCAGCCGTGGGCCCGGCAGATCGCGGCGGCGGCCCGTTCGACGGCCTCCAGCTGGGCGGCGGGCCAGGGGTCGGCGCCGTCGCCGAGGTTGACGCACTCGAAGCCGTAGAAGTGGGCGTTGCCGTCGGTGTCCTGGGACCGGGGCGCGGGGGTCGCCGTCTCGGCGGTCACCGCCCGCAGCACCCGGCCGTCGCCGGTGCCGGCGTGGTTGGCGCGGCCGTTGGCGATCAGGTGGACCACGCCGGCCTTGTCGATGACGGCCTGGCACAGCGGCCCGGGCAGGGTGGCGTGGCCGTCCCGGCACAGGGCGACCGAGGCGGCCGAGCCGCTGGAGACGGTGTGGTGCACGATCACGCCGTGCACCGGGCCCCAGGCGCCCTTGTGGTTGCGGTTGCGGGTGCGCCAGCCGGGGTGTTCGACGACCCGGACGCCCTCGGCGCGCAGGGCGGCCAGGAGCCGGTCGGGGGAGAGGGGGGCGGCCATAGGGGTTCCTCCTGGTGGTGCGGGCGGTGCGCGGGGCGGTCAGCGCGGCGGGGCCGCCGCTCCGGCGGGCTGCGGGGCGAGGGCCAGGCGGGCGGCGATCTTGGTGCGCATACCGGGCATCGGCACGCCGCGCGGGTCGCTCTTCCAGTCCGACCACTCGGCGTGGCCGATGACGGAGCGGGCCGTCCAGCCGTGGGCCCGGCAGATCGCGGCGGCGGCCCGTTCGACGGCTTCCAGCTGGGCGGCGGGCCAGGGGTCGGCGCCGTCGCCGAGGTTGACGCACTCGAAGCCGTAGAAGCGGGTGTTGCCGTCCACGGCGCCGGGGCTGCCCTGGTGCGCGTCCGGGGCCGGCGGGCGGTCGCCGTAGTTCTCGGCGACGACCGCGCGCAGCACGTCGGGGTCGCCGCCGCCGGCGTGGTTGGCGCGCCCGTTGCCGATCAGGTGGACGGCGCCGTCCTTGGTGACCACGCCGTGGCACAGCGGGCCCGGCAGGTCGCTGCGCCCTTCGGTGCACAGGGCGATGGTGGACTCGGCGCCGGCGGTGGCGGTGTGGTGGACCATCACCCCGTTGCCCGGGCCCCAGGCGCCGACGTGGTTGCGGTTGTGCGTACGCCAGCCGTCGTGCTCGACGACCGTCAGGCCCTCGGTGCGCAGGGCGGTGAGCAACTGGTCCGCGGTGAGCGGAGTCGCCATGGGTGGTTCCTTTCCCGGACGGGGTCGCCGGTCCGGAGGTCGGTGCGGTGAGCCGTGGGCGCGGGCGCCGGCGTCGGACGGGACGCCGGGCGCGGCGGGCCTCAGGCCAGGGCCGCCCAGATGGCGTTGGAGTCGGGCACGACGTTGCCCAGCGGGAAGGAGTTGGGCAGCGAGGTCATACCGGTGGTGGACAGCCGGCCGTGGCGGATGAAGTGGTTGGGCATCCGGGCGCTGCCGCCGGGGGACTGGCCCATGCTGGCGCCGCGCATGAAGGCCGGCCCGGTGTTCGCCGGGTTGGGGCCGTTGACCAGCAGGGCCACCCAGTAGCTGCCCGGGGCGGCGTTGTAGGTGGCGGTCAGCGGCAGTACCGCGGTCTTGCCCTCCGTGGCGGTGAGCAGGGTGTTCAGCGTGGCGGTGGTGCCGACCTTGGCGCCGGCGGCGGTGTAGAGGCCGGCGAAGGAGGCGGCGCCGAGGGTGTTGCCGACGTAGCCGGGGACGTAGAAGACGATGTTGCGGACGGTCGTGGGGGCGTGCAGCGGGATGCCGATCAGGTACAGCCAGCCGCTCATGCAGTACTGGACGCTGTTGGCCGACGAGGCGGCCGGGTCGAAGGCCCAGCCGGCGAACCCCATGGACCCGGGCGACCAGGTGCCGGCCGCGGAGACGGTGTCGACGTAGCCGCGCCGCACCAGGTGGTTGGCGTTGGCCGGGTCGGCGGTGGTGGCGGGCGGCACCGCGAAGGTCTTCGCCCCGGCCACCGTCTGGTCGCCGGTGAGGAGCACCGCGTCCCCGGCGGCCACCGCCGACACGTCGGCGGCGCGCAACTGCACCGCGCCGCTCTGCCCGTTGACGCTCTTGACCGGGGCGGCGTCGATGCCCAGGTAGCGGGCGTCGCCGGCGGCCGGGGTGAGGGCGCTGAGGTCGGCGGCGGTGAGGACCACCGCGCCGGTCTTGCCGTTGACCGAGGAGACGGCCTGCGAGGTGGCGGGAAGCTGGGCGGCCGGGATCTTGCCGTTGGCGCCCAGGGTGGCGACGCCGTTGACCGCGCCGGCCGAGGCGACCGGGATGGCGGCGAGGTCGGCGGCGGTCAGCGTGATGTCGGGGGTGGAGCGGCCGTTGACCGAGCGGACCGGTCCGGGCGGGCCGGCCGGACCGGTGTCGCCGCGCGGACCGGGCGGGCCGGGCACGGCCACGTACGTCGGGGTGGCCGGGTCGGCCGGGGCCAGGTCGGCGAGGTCGACCTCCGGCAGGGCGGCGGGCAGTGCGAGCTGGTAGGCCCGGTTGCGGGCGATGCCGGCGAGCTTCTCGGTGACCTGGTAGGTCCACACGGCCGGGTTGAAGCCCTCGGCGTCGGTCGCCGGCAGCACCACCCGCAGGCGTCCCTCGGCATCCAGCGGAACGAGGGTGGGGCCGCCGAGGAAGACGTCGGCCCCGGAGTGGGTGAGCAGCGACGGGGGCCGGAACTCGACGGAGCCGCTCATCGGCTTGCCGTCGGGCGTGAGGTAGCGGGCCGTGACGGTCACGGTGGGGATGGACGAGGGCAGCACGAAGAGCCTCCTGGGGAGGTGAGGGAGAAAGGGACGGCGGCCCCGGCCCGCCGCGCGACGGCGCGTCGGCGGCGGGCGCGGGGGCGCCGGTCGGGAGCCGGGCCGCGCGATCCGGCAGGCGCGGTCCCGGCCGGGTCAGGACTGGACGCCGTACAGGCCCAGGGGGCGGCAGCGGACGGTGTCGCCGGCCGTGGCGACCTTGGCCTGGATCTCGAAGACGACGTCGGCGCCGAACGCGGCGGACAGCGGCTCGGTGAACACCAGGCCGGCGCCGGGGCCGCCGGTGGGGCCGATCGGGTCGCCGTCGACCAGGACCCGGACCTCGGCCCCGGCCGGGCCGTCCACCGCGACGCGGGCGTGCAGACGCGGGTGCTGGGCGATGCCCGGGCCCCGGTAGAGGGTGGTCCACGTGGTGGCGCCGGTGGACTCCCAGCGGGCCGCGTCCACCGGCTCGGGCGTCGGGTACGGCAGGTAGGGGCGGGCCAGACCGCGGTGGACGGTGTCGTCGGAGACCACCACGTTGCCGAAGCGGTCGAAGATCCGCACGGGCTGGACGGGGAGGAGGTCGGGGCTGTCGGTCCACACGCTCAGCGCGATGGAGCCGTCGTCGCGGCGCACCACCAGCCCCTGCTGCGGGGTGTTCGCGTCCCGGTCCGGCTCGACCCTCCCCAGGTACAGCAGGTCGTCGCCGCCGGCGGTGCGCACCCGCAACCGTCCGCCGTCGCCGATGACGACCTCGCCGCTGTCGATCGTGTTCAGCGCCGGACTGCTGTTGGCGCTGCCCATCAGCTCCCGGATCTGCCGCTCCATCAGGCGGATGCGGTCCAGCAGGTCGGTGGGGATGGTCGCCATGCGCCCCTCACACCCCTTCCAGGTAGAGCGTCGCCGTCTCCGGCTTGGTGCGCTGCGGCGGGTTCACCGCGATGCCGACCACCCGGTAGCGGGCGTCCAGCCCCTCGGGGTGCCACAGGTCCCGCAGCCGCAACCGGACGCGGGCGCCCAGCAGCGCCGGGGTGAACCGCTCGTCCAGCCTGATCGTCAGCTCCGGGATGACCTCCGGCCGGTGCTGCCGGGACAGCTCCGCCTGGGCCAGCGACCGCAGCGCCGCCTCGTCCTTCACCCCGCTGTGGTCGCTGGTCAGCTCCAGCCGGGGCCAGCCGCCCGCCAGGTCGTCCGGGGCGCTCACGGACACCGTGAGCGGCGCGGACGGCTTGGACTGGTCGGTGTTGTCGGACTCGCCGCGCGCCACCCACACGTTGGCCTGCACGGTCGAGTCGGTCGGCAGGCTGTAGGAGAGCACCGGGCCCGGATGGTCCAGCACCAGGTCGGTGTGGCCGGTCTCGATGGTCGGGTGCCCGAGCTGGAGGCGCTTGACGCGGCGGCCCTGCGGGTCGCGGTAGCACTGCACCCGCCACTCGAAGCCGTCGGCCGGCTGCGCCAGCTTGTCCAGCAGCTCCCGCACCCGGGCCAGCTCGGTGAAGGCGTACGCGTAGTCCCGCCGCACCCCGGACATCTCCGGCCCGGCGGTGATCCCGATGTCGCCGCCGGGCTGTTCCTGGGTGTGGGCGACCAGGGCGCGGGCGATGTCGAACTGGTCGGCCGCCACCCCGGTGAGGTCGTGGGAGAGGATGCGGTGGTCCAGGTAGGAGTCGAACGTCCCAGCCTGGAACTGCACGGTCATCCGGCCCTGCTCGTCCGAGGCGGGGGTGCAGGTCCACAGCACCCCGCCCCACCACACGTCCCCGTCCCGCTCCAGCCAGACCGCGGTCCGGCCCGGCTGGAGCGCGGCCCTGGCCCGCGCGGCCAGCCGGCCCTCGGCCAGCGGCACGGTGGCCGACAGCGACCCCGCCTTGCCGATGAAGTCGTCGAACTTCGCCTCCGTCAGCGGCAGCACGTCCAGGACCTTGTCGGTGCGCAGGTCGCAGAACAGCGCCCGGTAGACGGGCGTGACGATGTTCCTGCTCATCGCCCGCCGCCTCAGACCAGCGGGTCGACGCGGATGAACCGGTTGTCGATCCAGGCGTTGGTGCTGCCGGGCGAGCAGACGTACGCGCCGACCGCGTCGTACACGGTGTGCGGCTTCAGCCCGGTGGCTCGGAACGTGTGCGACACCGAGGTCATCTGCCGGCCGGTGACCGTCGCCGAGCGCTGCTCGTCGGCGGCCAGCACCATGGTGCCGCCCAGCCGCAGGTTGACCGACATGCGCGTGTAGGCGGTGTCCGCCTGGGCGTTGCCCAGGAAGCCGACGGTGACCAGCACCGCGCCGGTCACCGGGGTGGTGAACTGGGCCGAGATGGTCGGCACGGCGGTGTCCGTCAGGGCCTCGCCGTAGGTCACCGCCTTGAAGTAGCCGCCGTCGTTGTTGAACGCCCACCCGGACACCGGAACGACCGGCCGCCACACCGTGCCGTCCCAGCGCTGGAGCCGGCCGCCCTCGTCGCGGTACTGGCCGGTGTACTCGCCGGCAGCCAGCGCGCCCTGCGGGGCGATGCCGCCCAGGTGTCGCGGGTAGGACACCCAGCGGGTGCCGTCCCAGCGCTGGAGCTGGGTGGCGTTGTCCCGGTACTGGCCGCTGTAGCCGCCCGCCGTCGCACGGTTCCACGACTCGGCCAGGATGCCGCCGACGCCGACGGTGGACTGCCGCAGGTCGTAGACGGCCGTGGACCAGTTCAGCCCGCCGGTGCCCACCGACGCGCCGGCCGGCACCATGACCCGGGCCAGCGGCAGCGCGCCCTCCGGGACGAGCGGCACCTCCGGGTTGGGCGCCGGCGCGCCCTTGATGATCTCCAGCACGGCCTCGGTGCGCCCCAGCGACGGGTTGAACTGGGCGTCGTACACCCGCAGCACCACCAGGTCCTGGCGCGGGTTGGCGGCGTTGCCGTCGTCGAAGGTGATCTGCGTGTAGTCGGTCAGGACCACCGGGTACGCCCCGGCGGCCTCGGAGCCCTGGATCACCGCGCGGCCGGGGGCGACGTTCGCCGTCATCCCGGCGGTGTCGCCGTACACGTACAGCGCGTCCATGATGTAGCGGCCGTCCTTGGACCCCGGCAGCACGCCGGAGGCGCTGGTCAGCGCCCCGGTCGGGGCCATGGCGCCGGTGGGCGCGAGCCGGGTGTCGGCGCGGGACTGGCCGGATTCGGTCGAGGTGCGGTTGATCAGCCATGCGCTGCGCACGGGCATGTGGTCCTCCTGGGAATGGGGCTGTGCGTACGGGGAGGGGCGGCGGGAGCGGCCGCGCCGGGAGATCACGGGTGCCTCGTCGGGCCTCCGCGGTCCGCGGGTCACCAGTGGGCGTCGCGCCAGCGGACGGTGACGGAGGCCCGCGGGTCGGGGGTGGTGTCGTCGGAGCGGAAGGCGAGAGCCGACTCGCCGGGCTCCAACCGGAAGAGCTGCTCCGGCACCGACAGCGGCATGGCGGTGTAGAGCCGCGAGGCGGTGCCGTTGAGGACGACCGTCCCGGACTCGGTGTCGACGGTCAGCACCTCGCCGGCGCCCAGCACGAGGTCGTACTGCAACCGGCTGCCGTCGTCGAGCCGGATCAGCGCCGGCTGGCGGACCGGGCCGCGGAACTCGATCACGGGATGGGTGGGCGCGCCGCCCTCGTTGACGGCGGTGAAGCCGCCGGACACGCCGTCGGCGCCCCACTCCAGCGGCCACTGAAGGCCGCTGCCGGCCTCGCCGTCGAAGACCAGGCCCGCCTCGGCGACCGGCAGGACGGTGCCGCCCTGCCGGAGTACCGGGCCGAAGCGGCGCGGGTCGGTCGCCGTCCACTGAAGGCTGGCCTTGGCCAGGCCCTGCCGGACGTAGCTCCGGTCCTGCGGGACGACCCGGCGGCTGACCCGGGCCCGTACCGCCAGCGTCTCGCCGTGCAGCCGCACCGCGAGCCAGCGCTCGCCGCCCTCCGGCCCGGTGGCCGCCCGGAACGCGGCGGTGGTGGCGAGCGAGTCGCCGGCGGTGGGCGGCACCAGCCAGACGGTGGCGCCGACCAGCCGGGGCTGCGCCCAGACCGCGCCCGGCCAGGAGCCGTGCTGGTCGGGGCGGGGCACGTCGCCGGTGTCGAGGGTGGGCAGGTCGTCCCAGCCGGTGAGGCCGGAGCGGTCGATCTGGTACGGGGTGCCGGGCCCCATCAGCAGCCCGGCCCACTGGATCTGCCCGTCGAGGGTGATCAGTGAGCCGGGTGACTGCTCGTCGGCGGCGGCGCCCGTGGGGGCGATGGTGGTCTCGGCCATGACGGGCCGTCACCTCACTTTCGGTAGGTGTGCGCCGGGCCTCTCGGGCTGCGGTCGTGGGCGTGCCCCGGGCCCGTGATCGGGCTGCGGTCTGCGGGCTTGGGGCTGCGGGCTTGGGCTCCCGGGCGTCCCGGGGGCCTTCTCGGACCCTGGTGGGCCCTTCCGGGGGCCTTCGTCAGGCCGCGGTCCGGTGCAGGAACAGCAGGTCCTCGGCGATCGCGAGGGCGCTGCGGCCGGCCGGCTCGCGGTAGGTGTGCAGCCGGCCGCGGTCCGGGGAGGGGGCGGGGGCCCGGTCCGGGGAGCCGCGGTGGCCGGGTTCGGCGGGCCGCAGCCGGTCCAGGGCGGACAGCGGCCGTACGGCGGAGGCGCCGCGGCCCGGGTCGACGACGCCGCCCTCGGCGAGCTGCGGGATCTTGTCGAGCTTGATGCCGAACTTCTTGCCGAGGAACTCTCCGCTGAGGCTGTTGAGTCCGTCGATGACCCAGTTGGCGAAGGCGATCAGGCCCTTGACGGGGCCGGTGATCACTCCGGCGAGCATGTGCAGGCCGGTGGACATGAAGTCCCCCATGCCGTTCATGGTGCGACCGGTGGCGTCCTTGACCCGGCCGAACATCTCGGCCGGCTTCTTGGTCAGCCAGTCCAGGACCGGCTGGATGACCGTCTTGAACGCGTTCCACGGCCTGCGCACGAGGGCGCTGAGCGCGTCGGTGGCCTTGGAGATCGAGCCGCGCGCCTTGCCGAAGTCGCCGGAGACGGCGGCCCCGACGACCTCGACCACGGCGGTGATGACGATGCCCACGGCCTTGAAGTAGCCGCCGACGACCGTCCCGTAGCCGGTGACGATCGGCCCGAGGAACTTCGCGATCTGCTGGAAGACCTTGAGTACGTGGTCGAAGACCTGCTTCATGATCCGCTGGCCGGTCTCGGTGTTCATCGCGTAGGTGAGGATCGCCGCGAGGACGGGGACGATCAGCCCGGCGAGGAAGCCGAGCGGGTTGGCCCGCATGGCGACGTTGACGGCGGTCATGGCGACGGCGGCGGCGGTGAGGGCGCCGCCGAGGACGGTCATGATCCGGGTGACGGGTGCGGTGACCTTGCCGAGCAGCCCGGCGACCTTGCCGAACGCGCCGGCCCCGGAGGCCAGCGACTTCAGCGGCGCGGCGGCGCCCTTGGTCTTGCCCGCACCGCCCTTGAGCTGCGTCCCGGTGGTGGCGGCGGTGCGGCCGACGCGGGTGAGGGACTGGCCGGCGCCCTCCGCCCGGCCCCTGATCTGCTGGACCTGGGCGGCGGCGGAGGCGCCGGAGGTCAGGCGGGTGAGCCCGGAGGACGCCTGGCCGAGGCCCGAGCGGAAGCGGTCCAGGGCGCGGGTGGCGCCCTGGGTCTGGGCGCGGAAGCCCTTCAGCGCGCCCGGCAGTCCCCGGTAGTGCACCATCACCGCGTTGACCTGGGCGGTCATCGCACTCATCCGCGTGCCTTCGCCAGGAACAGCAGCGCCGAGGCGGTCTGCTGCAATTCGTTGCCGGACGCCTCGTAGTAGTTCTCGATCTGGAAGCCGTGCGCCGCGCCGGCCCCGGCGTTGACGGCGCGGGCGCGGGCGGCGCGGGCGGTGTGGGTGAGCAGCCGGTCCAGCTTGGACAGCGGCAGCACGGCCTCCGCCTCGCCGGCCTCGGCGACGATGGCGTGCACGCCGCCGCGCCGGGGCTGGACGACACCGCCCTGGGCGAGCTGCGGGATCTTCGGGATGCTGACGCCGAAGGTCTTGCCGCCGACGAACGGCACCCAGCCGGGGATCGACACCTTGATCCCGTTGAGCTTGCCGATGGCCCCGTTGATCAGCCCGATGACGCCGTTGATCGGGCCCTTGACCGCGCCCTTGATCTTGTCGAAGGCACGGCCGGCGATGTCCTTCAGTCCGCCCCAGATACTGGAGAGCTTGTCCTTCACGGCGCTGAAGGCCCGCGGGACGACGTCCCGGATCCAGTTCACGACCGGCATGATGATGCTCTTGATGCCGTTCCAGACGCTGGAGATGACCGACTTCACGCCGTTCATCACCGAGGTGATGACCTTCTTGATGGCGTTGAAGGTCTTGGAGACGACGGCGGAGACGGCGTTGACGACGACGGTGACGGCCTTCTTGATCCCGTCCCAGACCGTCTTGATCAGTTTGCCGGCCGCGGACATGATCGGCCCGACGGCCTTCATGACGGCGGTGATGACCTTCTTGATCGCGTCGAAGGCGGTCTTGAGGACCTTCTGCATCGTCTTCGAGCGGGTGGCCATGTCGACCACCCTCTCGATGAGCGGCATGAACAGCTCCATGAGGCGGGCGAGGATGTTGCCCTTCATGGACTTGTTGAGGCCGTTCATGCCCTTGGAGGCGTTGTCGGCGCCCTTCTTGAAGGTGCCGACCTGGTTGCCGCTGGTGGTGCCGGTCTTGCCGGCCTTGGCGAGCGACTTGTCCGCCCGGTCGGCGGCGGACTTGAGGTTGTTCAGCTCCCGCGTGGAGCCCTGCGCGGCGGACCGGATGGACTTCAGCCCCTGCTCGCCGCGGGTGGCGCTGGAGCGCAGGCCGTTGATCGCCCGGTCGGTGGCGGTGGACTTGGACTGGAGGTCCTTGAGGGAGGTGGCTGTTCTGCCGAGGGCGCGTGCGAGGGACATGGGCACCTGCTTCCTTGGTGTGCGAGTGCGTCAGGCGGCGCCTTCGGCCCTTCGCAGGGCGGCCGCGAGCCGGTCCGCGTCGCCGGCGCCGCTCCGCATGGCGGCCTGGTTCTGCCGGGAGCCGCCGGCGGCGGGGGCGGTGGGATCCGCGGCGGCTCCCGGCAGAACC
>NZ_PVLV01000209.1 GCF_002982015.1 Streptomyces solincola | reverse complement strand
GCTTCGTCGCGCCCGCCCCCACTCGTCCACCTCCGCGCACCCCGCACACCGGCGGGCACGACGAAGCGGCGGACACCTCCGCACAAAAGGTGTCCGCCGCTTCGCTTCCCGCGTACCGGGTCCGCCGCCGGGCCGGTGAGGGCCCGGTGCTCCGGCGGCGGCCCCGGAGGCCCGCTAGGGGGTCCGGGTGGTCCGGGTCACCGGCTGTCGCTGCCGTCGGAGTACGCCGCCGCGCGGCCCGCCTCCAGGCGCGCCACCGGGATCCGGAACGGCGAGCAGGAGACGTAGTCGAGGCCGACCTCGTGGAAGAAGTGCACCGACTCCGGGTCGCCGCCGTGCTCGCCGCAGACGCCGAGCTTGAGGTCCGGGCGGGTGGCCCGGCCGGCCTCGACCGCGCTCTTGACCAGCGAGCCGACGCCGTCCCGGTCGATCGTCTCGAACGGCGAGACCCCGAAGATGCCCTTCTCCAGGTAGGCGGTGAAGAAGCTGGCCTCCACGTCGTCCCGGGAGAAACCCCACACCGTCTGGGTCAGGTCGTTGGTGCCGAAGGAGAAGAACTCGGCGCACTCGGCGATCTGGCCGGCCGTCAGCGCGGCGCGCGGCAGCTCGATCATGGTGCCGAGCGCCAGCTTCAGCTCCACCCCGCTGGCGGCCTGCACCTCGGCGATGACCTGCTCGGCCTCGTCGCGCACCAGCTCCAGCTCCTGGACGGTGCCGACCAGCGGGATCATGATCTCGGCGCGCGGGTCGCCCTTGGCCTCGATGCGCTCGGCCGCCGCCTCGGCGATGGCCCGCACCTGCATCGGGAACAGACCCGGCACGACCAGGCCCAGGCGCACGCCGCGCAGGCCCAGCATCGGGTTCTGCTCGTGCAGCCGGTGCACGGCCTGGAGCAGCCGCAGCTCGTTCTCGTGCGGCTCCTTGCGGGACTCGGCCAGCGCCACCCGTACCGACAGCTCGGTGATGTCGGGCAGGAACTCGTGCAGCGGCGGGTCCAGCAGCCGTACGGTCACCGGCAGCCCGTCCATGGCCTCGAACAGCTCCACGAAGTCCTGCTTCTGCAACGGCAGCAGGGCCTTGAGGGCGTCCTCGCGCTCGGCGTCGGTGTCGGCGAGGATCAGCCGCTCGACGTACTCCCGGCGCTCGCCGAGGAACATGTGCTCGGTGCGGCACAGGCCGATGCCCTGCGCGCCGAACCGGCGGGCGCGCGCGGCGTCCTCGGCGTTGTCGGCGTTGGCCCGCACCCGCAGCCGGCGGCGGCGGTCGGCGTAGGCCATCATCCGGTGCACCGACTCCACCAGCTCGTCGGCGTCGTCCGCGCCGGCGTGCATCCGGCCCTCGAAGTACTCGACCACCGGGGAGGGCACGACCGGCACCTCGCCGAGGTAGACCTTGCCGGTGGAGCCGTCGATGGAGACGGTGTCGCCCTCCTCGACCACCTGCCCGCCGGGCACGGTCATCCGGCGGCGCTTGGTGTCGACCTCCAGCTCCTCCGCGCCGCAGACGCAGGTCTTGCCCATGCCGCGGGCCACGACGGCGGCGTGCGAGGTCTTGCCGCCGCGGGAGGTGAGGATGCCCTCGGCGGCGATCATGCCGTCCAGGTCGTCGGGGTTGGTCTCGCGGCGGATCAGGATGACCTTCTCGCCGGAGCGGGACCACTTGACGGCCGTGTACGAGTCGAAGACGGCCTTGCCGACCGCCGCGCCCGGCGAGGCGGCGATGCCGCGGCCCACCTGCTGGACGCTCGCCTTCTCGTCGAAGCGCGGGAACATGAGCTGGGCGAGCTGCGCGCCGTTGACCCGCTGGAGCGCCTCGGCCTGGTCGATCAGACCCTGGTCCACCAGCTGGGTGGCGATCCGGAAGGCCGCGCCCGCGGTGCGCTTGCCGACGCGGGTCTGGAGCATCCAGAGCTGGCCGCGCTCGATGGTGAACTCGATGTCGCAGAGATCCTTGTAGTGGTTCTCCAGGGTCTCCATGATCTGCATCAGCTTGTCGTACGACGCCTTGTCGATCGACTCGAGGTCGGCGAGCGGCACGGTGTTGCGGATGCCGGCGACGACGTCCTCGCCCTGGGCGTTCTGAAGGTAGTCGCCGTAGACGCCCTGGTGGCCGGAGGCCGGGTCGCGGGTGAAGGCGACGCCGGTGCCGGAGTCGGGGCCGAGGTTGCCGAAGACCATGGAGCAGACGTTGACCGCGGTGCCCAGGTCGTGCGGGATGCGCTCCTGGCGGCGGTAGAGCTTGGCGCGGTCGGTGTTCCACGAGTTGAAGACCGCCTCGATGGCGAGGTCCATCTGCTCGCGCGGGTCCTGCGGGAAGTCCCGGCCGGCCTCGGTGGAGACGATCTGCTTGAACTGCTGGACGAGCTTCTTCAGGTCGGCGGCGGCGAGGTCGGTGTCGACGGTGACCTTCTTGGCCCGCTTGGCCTCCTCCAGCGCCTCCTCGAAGAGCTCGCCGTCGACGTCCAGCACGGTCTTGCCGAACATCTGGATCAGCCGCCGGTAGGAGTCCCAGGCGAACCGCTCGTCGCCGGCCTGCCGGGCCAGCCCCTCCACGGACGTGTCGGAGAGCCCGATGTTGAGGACGGTGTCCATCATCCCGGGCATGGAGAACTTCGCGCCGGAGCGTACGGAGACCAGCAGCGGGTCGTCGGCCTGGCCGAGCTTCTTGCCCATGGCCTGCTCGAGCCGGTCCAGGTGGGCGCTGACCTCGGCACGCAGTGCCGCGGGCTCCTCGCCGCTCTCCAGGTAGACCTTGCAGGCCTCCGTGGTGATCGTGAAGCCGGGAGGTACCGGGAGTCCGAGATTGGTCATCTCGGCCAGATTCGCGCCCTTGCCGCCGAGCAGGTCCTTCAGGTCCTTGTTGCCCTCGGTGAAGTCGTACACGAACTTCTGATCTTTGTTTTCCGACACGGTCTCGACTCCTCGGGACGCGGTGGCTGCCCTGACGGCGAGGAACATACCCAGATCGAAGGCTTCCCGGTACGTCCGCTTGTCGGTCGTTCGGGCTTAACCACTCGTCCGCCACCAGATCGCAGGTGACCAAGGTGCAGACCATGACCACCCGCCTCGTTCACGCCCCGAAGCCCGTTTGGGGAAACCCTGGCGCTGAGCGCTCATGTGAGCGTGTAGACCGACCATATGATTTTACTTCTTGAACGCAAGCGGCATGGCACTCCGTGCCACCCATTGAAAGGTCGCACCCATGCTGTTTGCGCTCATATGAGCGCGGGGCCGATCAGGGGTGGCGAGAATCACGCGCCCGCAGCCCGCCCCGATCCCAGTATCCGGACTCCCCAGGGCCCCCGCGCGCCGGAGCCGAAGCGCGCGAAAAGGGCGGATGCCCCAGGTGTTCCCACCCGGGGCGTCCGCCCTGCGGTCCGCCCACGTCCGGTACCGGCCATTCCCCACCGCGTACCGCCACCGCTTGCCGTCGGCGGCGCTCAGCCGCCCGGGTCACGCCCGGCCCGCGGCGCTCAGCCGCCCGAGGTGTCCAGCTCCGCGTCCTCGCCCACGCCCGCGCAGTCGTACGGGTCCTTGAGCCAGCCGTCCGGCAGCACCACCCGGTTGTTGCCGGAGGTCCGCCCGCGCGGGCCGTCCGCGCCGACCGGCCAGGACTGGTCCAGGTCCAGCTCGCTCAACTGAGCGCCCAGCTCGTCCAGGGAGGAGGTGACCGCCAGCCTCTTGCGCATCTCCGAGCCGACCGAGAAGCCCTTCAGGTACCAGGCCACGTGCTTGCGGAAGTCGACCACGCCGCGCGACTCGTCGCCGATCCACTCCCCCAGCAGGGTCGCGTGCCGCACCATCACCTCGGCCACCTCGCGCAGCGTGGGCGCGGCCGGCTCGCCGCCGCCCTCGAAGGCGGCGACCAGGTCGCCGAAGAGCCAGGGGCGGCCCAGGCAGCCCCGGCCCACCACGACCCCGTCGCAGCCGGTCTCGCGCATCATCCGCAGCGCGTCCTCGGCACACCAGATGTCGCCGTTGCCGAGCACCGGGATCTCCGGCACGTGCTCCTTCAGCCGCGCGATGGCGTCCCAGTCGGCGGTGCCGCCGTAGTGCTGGGCGGCGGTCCGGCCGTGCAGCGCGATCGCGGTGACGCCCTCCTCCACGGCGATCCGCCCGGCGTCCAGGAAGGTGATGTGGTCGTCGTCGATGCCCTTGCGCATCTTCATGGTGACCGGCAGGTCGCCCGCGTTGCCGACCGCCTCGTGCAGGATCGCCCGCAGCAGCGGCCGCTTGTACGGCAGCACCGAGCCGCCGCCCTTGCGGGTCACCTTCGGCACCGGGCAGCCGAAGTTCAGGTCGATGTGGTCGGCCAGGTCCTCGTCCACGATCATGCGGACGGCCTTGCCGACGGTGACCGGGTCCACTCCGTACAACTGGATCGAGCGCGGCGTCTCGGTCGCGTCGAAGTGGATGAGCTGCATGGTCTTCTCGTTCCGCTCGACCAGCGCCCGGGTGGTGATCATCTCGCTGACGAAGAGCCCCTTGCCGCCGCTGAACTCCCGGCACAGCGTCCGGAACGGGGCGTTGGTGATGCCGGCCATCGGTGCGAGCACCACCGGCGGCTGCACGGTGTGCGGCCCGATGGCGAGCGGGGCGTGCGGGGAGGAGGGAGCAAGCGCGGTCATGCCGTCCATTGTCACCCACGCCTCGGGGAGGTTCGTTAGTTAGGCGTACTTACTGCGGGGTTACGTTGGAGGCATGCCCGAGCTAACCCACCGCCGACGACTGCTGGTCCTGGCGATCTGCTGCATGAGCCTGCTGATCGTGAGCCTGGACAACACCGTCCTCAATGTGGCCCTGCCCTCCATGCGCCGGGAGCTGGACGCCTCCGTCTCCGGCATGCAGTGGACCATCGACGCCTACACCGTCGTGCTGGCCTCGCTGCTGATGCTGGCCGGCTCCACGGCGGACCGGCTGGGCCGCCGCCGGGTCTTCATGACCGGCCTGGTCCTGTTCACCGCCGGCTCGGTGCTCTGCTCGCTGGCCCCGGACCTCACCGCGCTGATCGCCTTCCGCATGGTGCAGGCGGTGGGCGGCTGCATGCTCAACCCGGTGGCGATGTCGATCATCACCAACACCTTCACCGACCCGCGCGAGCGCGCCCGGGCCATCGGCGTCTGGGGCGGTGTGGTCGGCATCTCCATGGCCGCCGGACCGCTGGTCGGCGGGGTGCTGACCGAGCTGGTCAACTGGCGGGCGATCTTCTGGATCAACCTCCCGGTGGGGCTCGCCGCCCTCGTCCTCACCTGGCGGTACGTGCCGGAGTCCCGCGCCCCCAAGCCCCGCCGGGTGGACCCGGTGGGCCAGATCCTGGTCATGGTCCTGCTGGGCTCGCTCACCTTCGGCATCATCGAGGCCCCCGACGCCGGCTTCACCTCACCCTTGGTCGTGGTCTGCGCGGTGCTCGCGGCGGCGAGTCTCGCCGGCCTCCTCCGCTACGAGCCCCGGCGCGCCGAGCCCCTGATCGACCTGCGGTTCTTCCGCAGCGCTCCGTTCAGCGGCGCGACCGTCATCGCGGTCTGCTCCTTCGCGGCCCTCGGCGGCTTCCTCTTCGTCAACACGCTCTACCTCCAGGAGGTCCGCGGCCTCTCCGCGCTGCACGCGGGGCTCTACATGCTGCCGATGGCCGCGCTCACCCTGGTCTGCGCCCCGCTGTCCGGCCGGCTGGTCGGCAGCCGCGGCCCGCGCCTGCCGCTGCTGGTCGCCGGGGTGGCGCTGACCGCGAGCGGGGTGCTGTTCGCCGCGCTGGACGCGGAGACCAGTCTCCCCCTCCTCTTCACCGGCTACGTCCTGTTCGGCCTCGGCTTCGGCATGGTCAACGCGCCGATCACCAACACGGCCGTCTCCGGGATGCCCCGGGCCCAGGCCGGAGTGGCCTCCGCGGTGGCCTCCACCAGCCGCCAGATCGGTACGACGCTGGGCGTCGCCGTCATCGGCGCGGTGCTCGCCTCGGGGATGGCCTCCGGCGGCGGGGCCGGCGGCATGGACGACTTCGTGGCGGCGAGCCGCACCGCCTGGTGGGTGCTGACCGGCTGCGGCCTCGCCGTGCTGCTGGTCGGCGCGGCGACCAGCGGCGCTTGGGCCCGCGCCACCGCCGAGCGCACCGCCGCCCGCCTGGGCGGGCCGGACCAGCCCGGCCCGGTCGACGCGAAGGCGGGGCGCCGCTGACCTCGGCGACGCCCCGCCCGATCCTTCGCGCGGCCTGCTACTCGGCGGCCGCCTGCCCGTCCTGCCCCTCCTGCTGCGCGCGCTCGCGCATCCGGCGGAGCAGGTCCTCCTTCTGACCGGCGGCGCTGCGGCGGTCCTCGGCGCGCGCGGACGGCGAACCGGGCTCGTTGCCCTTGGACATCTTGCGGCGCTGTCCGCCGACGCCGAGCAGGTTGTTGCGGCTCTTGGCCATGGTGTCTCCCTCACGAGGGGTCGAGTCGGTGATCGTCTGTCGGGGTGCGATGCGGGCGCTGCCCGCGCGCGCTCACTCGTAGAGGGGGAGGTTCGCCATGCCCGTGACCCTAGCCGCCCCGCCGCCCCCGCCGCACCAGGTTTCCCCGCCAGGTGCC
>NZ_PVLV01000208.1 GCF_002982015.1 Streptomyces solincola | reverse complement strand
CCCGGCGGACCCTCCGCAACCGGAACGACTACCAGGAACTGAGAACCATGGCTGACGAACCCCTCGTCCTCGGCATCGAGACCTCCTGCGACGAGACCGGCGTCGGCATCGTCCGGGGCACCACCCTGCTCGCCGACGCCATCGCCTCCAGCGTGGACACCCACGCCCGATTCGGCGGCGTGGTGCCCGAGATCGCCTCCCGGGTGCACCTGGAGGCGATGGTCCCGACCATCGAGCGGGCCCTGAAGGAAGCCGGTGTCTCCCCCCGCGACCTGGACGGCGTCGCGGTGACCGCCGGTCCGGGGCTCGCCGGCGCGCTGCTGGTCGGCGTCTCGGCCGCCAAGGCGTACGCCTACGCGCTGGGCAAGCCGCTGTACGGGGTGAACCACCTGGCCTCGCACATCTGCGTGGACCAGTTGGAGCACGGCAAGCTGCCCGAGCCGACGATGGCGCTGCTGGTCTCCGGCGGGCACTCCTCGCTGCTGCTGGCCCCCGACATCACCGCCGACGTGCGGCCGATGGGCGCGACCATCGACGACGCGGCCGGGGAGGCGTTCGACAAGATCGCCCGGGTGCTGGACCTCGGCTTCCCCGGCGGGCCGGTCATCGACCGGCTCGCGCGCGAGGGCGACCCGTCCGCCATCGCCTTCCCGCGCGGCCTGAGCGGGCCGCGCGACCCCGCGTACGACTTCTCGTTCTCCGGGCTGAAGACGGCCGTGGCCCGCTGGATCGAGGCGAAGCGCGCGGCCGGCGAGGAGGTGCCGGTGCGCGACGTGGCGGCCTCCTTCCAGGAGGCGGTGGTCGACGTGCTCACCCGCAAGGCGGTGCGCGCCTGCAAGGACCAGGGCGTCGACCACCTGATGATCGGCGGCGGGGTGGCGGCCAACTCCCGGCTGCGGGCCCTGGCCCAGGAGCGCTGCGAGCGGGCCGGCATCAGGCTGCGGGTGCCCCGCCCGAAGCTGTGCACCGACAACGGGGCGATGGTCGCCGCGCTCGGCGCGGAGATGGTCGCCCGCAACCGCCCGGCCTCCGACCTGGAGCTGCCCGCCGACTCCTCCCTCCCGGTCACCGACCCGCACGTCCCCGGGCACGCGCACTCCCACGACCACGTGCACGAGGTCAGCAAGGAGAACCTCTACCCGTGACCCTCACCCTGATGTGGGAGGCCCGGGCGGTGGACGGCCGGGGCGCGGAGCTGCTGTCCTGGGCCCGCGCCCAGCCCCTGCCGTCCGACCCGGCCCCGCTGCGCCGGGAGACCTTCACCGCCACCGGCGACCGGGTGCTGGTCCTGACCTGGTGGGACGCCGCCGACGGCGCGGAGGTCCCCGAACTCCCCGCCCCGCCCGCCGACCTCCTCGCCCGCCCGGTGCACCGCTGGCGCTTCACCTCCGTGGAGGTCGCGGGGGAGGCGTGGCGGCGCTGCGGATAGCCTCGGGCGCATGCCGAGCCGAACCCCGCTGCCGCCTCCGCCGCCGCCGTCCGCCCTGCGGAGCTGGCCGGACGAGGGGGCGCGGCTGGCCGACCGGGAGCGGGCGGTGGGCGAGCTGAGCGCCCGGCTGCTGGGCGGCCGGCGGCTCGGCGGGTATCTGCTGGTGCTGGCCGCGCTTCAGGCCGGGTGGGGGGTGTGCGGGCTGGGGCTGGTCGCCGTGCTGGACGGCTTCCACGACACCCTGACCAAGCTGGTGATCGCCCTCGTCGCCTCCCTCGGGCTGGTCGGGCTCGGCCTCGCGGTGTGGGGCGCGGCCGCCGGGGCGGGCCGGGACCGGGTGGCGCGGCGGCGGCTGCTGGCGTGGGCCGCGCTCGATCCCGTCCCGGTGCGCGATCCCCGGCTGCGTGCGCCGGGGCTGAGCCTGGTCTGGCTGCTGCTCGGCTTCGCCCAGTGCGCGGGCGGGCTGTGGCTCTGCTTCGCCGTCCCGGCCGCCGCCCGCCCCGGCTCCACCACCTTCGCCGAGGTCGTCCACGCCATGGGCGCCGGCCTGATCCTCTGGGTGAACGGCCTGCTCGGCGTGGGGAAGGCCGCCGGGCACTACCGGGTCGCCGTCCGGCTCGGAGCGCCGGCGAAAACCCGGTGACCGCACGGGCGGCGCGTCCGTAGGCTCCCCGGCATGGACGGGGAGCTGCTGAACGTGGTGGACGTGGAGGCGACCTGCTGGCCGGGGCAGCCGCCGCCGGGGGCGGTCAGCGAGATCATCGAGATCGGGCTGACCGTGGTGGACCTGGCGGCCGGTGAGCGCCGCGCCCGGCACCGGATCCTGGTCCGGCCCCAGCGGTCGGCGGTGAGCGCGTTCTGCACCGAGCTGACCGGGCTGACACCCGAGGAGGTCGCCCGCGGGACGAGCTTCGCCGAAGCGTGCCGGCTGCTGGCCGCCGAGCACCGGGCCGGCGAGCGGCCGTGGGCGAGCTGGGGCGACTACGACCGCAGGCAGTTCACCCGCCAGTGCGCCGCCACCCCCGTCCCGTACCCCTTCGGCCGCCGGCACACCAACGCCAAGGCGGTCTTCACCGAGGCGTACGGGCTGCGCAGGCGCCCCGGCATGGCCCAGGCGCTCGAGCTGGCCGGGCTGCCGCTGGAAGGCCGCCACCACCGGGGCGAGGACGACGCCTGGAACATCGCCGCACTGGTGCTGGACCTCGCCGCGCGGGGCGACTGGCTCAGTTCAGCGGGCGGCCCACCAGCATCACCGGGGCGCCGGCCGCACGGGTGAGGAAGACGGTGGCCGCGTTCGGGCCCTTCGGCTTCAGTCTGCGGCGCAGCTCCCCCGGTTCGACCGCCGAGCCCCGCTTCTTCACCGTCAGGGCGCCCACCTCGCGCTCACGCAGCAGGGCCTTCAGCCGCTTGAGGCTGAACGGGAGTTCGTCGGTGATCTCGTAGCCGGTGGCGTAGGGGGTGGGCACGGCGGTGTCGGTGGTGATGTACGCGATGGTGGCGTCGATCAGCCCGCCGGCCAGCTCCTCGGCCGCCTCCGCGACCAGGTGCGCCCGGATGACCGCGCCGTCCGGCTCGTACAGGTAGCGGCCGAGGGGCCTGACCGCCGGGTCGGGCAGGCCGCGGCCGGCCAGGGTGCGCGGGCCGGGCAGCAGGGTGGCGGTCACGGCGCCCGGCCGCGTACCGAACCAGAGCACCGCCTCCTTGACGTCGCCGCCGTCCGAGACCCATTCCGCCTCCGCCTCCGGCGGCACCGTCTCGTGCGGGATGCCGGGTGCGATCTTCAGTGCGGCGCGCCCGGCGGCGCGGGCCGCGCCGATCGCCCAGGACAGCGGCGGCGAGTACGCCTCCGGGTCGAAGATCCGGCCCCGGCCGCCGCGCCGCGCCGGGTCCACGAACACCGCGTCGTAGGCAGAGGTGTCCACCTCCGTGACGTCGGCCTGGCGCACCTCGACCAGGTCGGCGAGGCCCAGCGCGGCGGCGTTGGCGCGGGCGGCCGCCACCGCCGCCGGGTCGCGGTCCACCGCCAGCACCCGGATGCCGGCCCGGGCCAGCGCGATGGCGTCGCCGCCGATCCCGCCGCACAGGTCGGCCACGCTCCCCACGCCCAGCTCGGCGAAGCGCGCCGCCCGGTGCGCGGCCACCGCCGCACGGGTGGACTGCTCGACCCCGCCGGGCGTGAAGTACATCCGGTAGGCGTCCTCGGCGCCGAACTTGGCCACCGCCCGCTGCCGCAGCCTGGCCTGGGCGACCGCCGCGGTCACCAGCTCGGCCGGGTGCTCGCGGCGCAGCCTGGAGACCACCGCCAGCTCCTCGGACGGGGCGAAGTCCCGCAGCGCCGCGAGCACCCGGCC
>NZ_PVLV01000207.1 GCF_002982015.1 Streptomyces solincola | reverse complement strand
GGGCTTCGGGGCCCTGGGGGCCTCGGCCGGGCAGGCGGGGCCGCGCCGCCGATTCCGCCTGCGAGCGCCCGGCCGCCCGAGCCCCGGCCCCAGGCGGCCGGCCGGGGCGGGTCGCGCTCAGGACGCCGGCCGGTCCGTGCGGGTCGCGCTCAGGACGCCGCGGCCAGAGCGGCCGCCAGGGCGCGGGGCGCTTCGGCCAGCGAGGGGCCGTACCAGGTGAGCATCCGCCCGTCGACCAGCGCCGCGGGCAGCGGGGCGAACGCCTCCGGGCCGTCGTCGGCGGTGAACCGGTACGGCTCGTCGGGCAGCACCACCAGATCGGCCCCGGCGGCGCGCAGCTCCTCCAGCGGGATGCGCGGATAGCGCTCGGCGTGGCCGGCGTACATCTGTCTGACGCCGAGCCGGGCCAGCAGGTCGCCGGCGAAGGTGTCCCGGCCGAGCACCATCCACGGGCGCCGCCAGATCGGGACGACGGCCGTGCGGGGCGCGGTCGGTGCGGGCAGGGCCGCCCAGGACGCCTCGGCCTCGTCCAGCCAGCGCGGCCGGGGGTCGAGGCCGCAGGCGGCTAGCACCCGCTCCAGCTCGCGGAACGCCTGGTCGAGGGTGCGGACCTCGGTGACCAGCACGGTGAGGCCGGCGGCCCGCAGGGCGTCCAGGTCGGCGGGGCGGTTCTCCTCCTCGTTGGCGATCACCAGGTCGGGGCGGAGCGCGGCGACGGCGGCCGGGTCCGGGTTCTTGGTGCCGCCGACGCGGGCCGCGTCCAGGCCGGGCGGGTGGGTGCACCAGTCGGTGGCGCCGACCAGCAGTCCGGGGGCGCCGGCGGCGACCGCCTCGGTGAGTGAGGGCACCAGGGAGACCACCCGGGGGCGGGCCGCCGGCATCAGCCGGCCGGGTCGAGGTGTTCGGTGACGGCGACGACCAGGACCCGGGTGGCCGGGTCGCCGGCCCGCCAGCGGTGGCGCACCCCGCCGGAGAGGTACAGGGTGTCGCCGCGCACCAGCCGGTAGGCGCGGCCCTCGGCCTCGACCTGGGCGCTGCCGTCGGCGACGTAGAGCAGGGCGTCGTTGCGGAGCACCAGTTCGCGGCCGCTGTCGTGGTCGCCGGTGAACTCCTCGGCGTGCATCTGGTGCTCGCCGCGCACCAGCGGGCGGGCGCCGGGCAGCCCGGCGTCCTCGGTGGCCCGGACCACGCCGACGGTACGCGCGGAGTCGGCGGCGTCGAGCAGTTCCACGGCGGTGGTGTCCAGGGCGGCGGCGACCCGCTGGAGCGAGCGCATGCTGGGGCGGGCGCGCTCGTTCTCCACCTGGCTCAGGAACGGCACCGACAGCCCGCTGCGCTCGGCTACCGCGGAAAGGGTGAGCGCGAGCGCTCTGCGCCTCCGGCGGACGACCACGCCCACCCGGAGCGTTTCCTTCTCGTCCATGTCCGTGTCTCCCTCCCTCTGCAACCACCTTACGCAGCGGCGGTACGCCCGAGTAGCGCAACGGGTGGGAATAGGGGGGCGCGGGTGCGTATTCGCCAAGTCGGCGCGGCGGGAAACAGCGGCCGGCAGGCGGGAGACACCGGTGGGCAACGGGGCGGGCAACCGGGCAACGGACGCGGGAGACCCCGGTTTCGCGGAGGCGGGCGGCTACAGCGGGGCCAGGGTGTCCGTGATCCCCGGGTTGCGGTCCATCCAGGTCTTCACGGCCTCCTCCTCGTGCCCGGCGCCCGCCTTCTGGATCTCGTTCTCCAGGCCGGCGAGCTGCTTGTCGCTCAGCTTGAAGTCCTTGAACCACTTGGTGAGCTGCGGGTACTGGCGGGGGAACTCCTCGGAGGCGACGGTGTGCAGCCGGTCGCCTCCGCCGAAGGTCTTCTTCGGGTCCTTCAGCTTGGTAAGCCCGTACTGGTCGTAGGCCCAGTGCGGGGTCCACAGCATGACCGCGACGGGTTCCTTCTTGGCGTACGCGCGCTTCAGCTCGGCCAGCATGCCGGGCGTGGAGCTGTCGACGACCTCGTACTCGCCGTCCAGGCCGTAGCCGGGCAGCACCTTCTTCTTCAGGATGTTCATGGTCTCGGTGCCGGGCTCGATGCCGACGATCCGGCCCTTGAACTGCCCGCCCTTGCCTTTGAGGTCGGCCAGCGAGTCGACGCCCTTGACGTAGTCCGGGACGGCGATCTCCAGCGAGGTGGGGCCGTACCAGGAGCCGAGGTCGTTGAGCTTGTCGCCGTAGGCGTCCCAGTAGCGCTTCTGGGTGGTGGGCAGCCAGCCGTCGAACTGCACGTCGATCTGGCCGCGGGAGAGCGCCGCGTACATCGGGCCGACCTCGAACTGCTGGAGGTTCATGGTGTAGCCGCGGCGTTCCAGGACGGCCTTCCACAGGTAGGTGGCGGCGATGTCCTCCTCCCAGGGGAACCACGCGACGTTCAGCGGGCGGGCGCGCTCGTCCTTACCGTCGGCGTTGCGGGAGGCGGCGGAGGCTCCACCGGGGGCCGGGGCCCACTTCTCGGCGAGGTCCGGGTGCTCGTCCAGCCAGGCGCGGACGGCCTCCTGCTCCTTGCCCTTGCCGGTCTCCTGGATCTCGGCTTCCAGACCGGTGAGCTGCTGCTCGGTCATCTTGAAGCCCTTGAGCCACGCGGTGACCTCGGGGTTGTCCTGGGCGAAGCCCTTGCGGGCCAGGGTGTGCACGCCGTCGCCCTCGCCCCAGGCGCCCTTGGGGTCCTCGAGCTTCTTCAGGTCGTAGGAGGAGTACGCCCAGTGCGGAGACCAGAGCGTGGTGACGATCGGCTCCTTCTTGGCGTAGGCGCGCTTCAGCTCGGCCAGCATGCCGGGCGTGGAGCCGTCGACGACCTTGTACTCACCCTCCAGGCCGTACTGCTTGAGGACCTTGTCCTTGAGCAGGCCCATCTCGCCGGCGCTGGGCTCGATGCCGACGATCCGGCCCTTGAACTGCCCGGCCCTGCCCTTGAGGTCGGCCAGCGAGTCGATCCCCTTCACGTACGAGGGGACGCTCAGCTCCAGGGAGGTGGGCCCGTACCAGGAGCCCAGGTCCTCCAGCTTGTCGCCGTACTTCTTCCAGTAGGTGGCGTGGGTGGTGGGCAGCCAGGAGTCGGTCTGCGCGTCGATCTGGCCGTTGGCCATGCCGGTGTACAGCGCGCCCGCCTCGTACTGCTGGGCGTCGACGTCGAAGCCGCGCCGCTCCAGCAGCTCCTTCCACAGGAAGGTGGAGGCGACGCCCTCGTCCCAGGGGATGTAGCCGAGGGTGACCTTGCGGCCTTGGCCGACGTCGTCGCCGCCGGCCGCGGTGGCGCTCTTGCCGGCGCCGCCGAAGAGGTTGAGGCCGCCGGCGACCAGGGCGAGCACGACGACGCCGGCGACGGCGACGACCGGGCGGGGCCGGTAGTGCCGGATCCTCAGCCCGCCGGCGGCCGCGCGGGCCTTGGCGGCGGCGCGGCGGCCCAGCGGGGAGACCTGGCGGCCGAGCCCGCCGGTGATCCGGTCCAGGTACATGGCGAGGATGACGATGGAGACGCCGGCCTCGAAGCCCAGGCCGATGTCGACGTTGCCGATGGCGCGGTAGACGGCGCCGCCGAGGCCGCCGCCGCCGACCATGCCGGCGATGACCACCATGGACAGGCCGAGCATGATCACCTGGTTGACACCGGCCATGATGGTCGGCAGCGCCAGCGGCAGCTGCACCCGCGTCAGGGTGTTGCGCGGGCTGGTGCCGAACGCCTCGGCGGCCTCGACGAGGTCGCCGTCGACCTGGCGGATGCCGAGTTCGGTCATCCGCACGCCGGGCGGCAGGGCGAAGATGATGGTGGCGATGATGCCGGGCACCACGCCGACGCCGAAGAAGATGATCCCGGGGATCAGGTACACCATCGCCGGCATGGTCTGCATGAAGTCCAGCACCGGCTTGGTCACCGCGCTGACCGCCCTGGAGCGGGACGCCCAGATGCCGAGCGGTACGGCGATGGCGAGGGTGACCACGGTGGCGACGAGCACCAGGCTGAGGGTCGACATGGCGTCGTTCCACAGCTCGATGGAGTCCACCAGGGCGAAGCCGGCGAAGGCGAGCACTCCGGCGGTCAGGCCGCGCAGCCACCAGGCGAGCACGGCCAGGATGCCGGCGAAGAGCAGCGGCTGGGGCGCGGTGAGGGCGGCGCTGATGCCGTCGTACATCCCGGTGACGACCGAGCTGACGGCGTCGAACAGCCAGGACAGGTGGGACTGGAGCCAGTCGACGGCGCCGTCGACCCACTCGCCGAGGGCGAGCCTAGGCATGCGCCGCCTCCTTCTCCGTGTTCTGCGAGGCGGTCTTCACCGCGGCCGGGCGGGCGGCGTCGCCGCAGGCGGCCGGCCGGCCCTGCGGCTCGTCGTCGCCGCCGACGAAGGCGACCAGCTTCTGCTGCGGCACGGTCCCGACAACGTTTCCCTCCGGGTCGCGCACGGCGACCGGATGCGGTACGCGGGCGCTGACCGCGCACAGCTCGGCGACCGTGGTGTCCGGGGCGACCGAGGGGCAGTCGCACTGCCCGGCGTCGGGGCGGTCGGGCGCGGTCATCACGGCGGAGGCGGTGAGCACCCGGGAGCGGTCCACGTCCTGGATGAAGGAGGCCACGTAGTCGCCCTCCGGGCGCAGCAGGATGTCCTCGGCGGAGCCGAGCTGGACGATCCGGCCGTCGCGCATCACGGCGATGCGGTCGCCCAGGCGCATGGCCTCGTTGAGGTCGTGGGTGATGAAGACGATGGTCTTCTTCAGCCGCTTCTGGAGCTCCAGCAGCTGGTCCTGCATGTCGCGGCGGATCAGCGGGTCGAGCGCGCTGAAGGACTCGTCCATCAGCAGCAGGTCGGCGTCGGTGGCGAGCGCGCGGGCGAGGCCGACGCGCTGCTGCATGCCGCCGGACAGCTCGTTCGGCCAGGAGGCGGCCCAGCCGCCGAGGCCGCACAGCTCCAGGGCCTCGGCGGCCCGCTGCTCGCGCTCGGCGCGCGGCACTCCCTGGACCTCCAGGCCGTAGGCCGCGTTCTCCAGCACGCTGCGGTGCGGGAAGAGCGCGAAGTGCTGGAAGACCATGCTGATCTTGGTGGCGCGGACCCGCCGCAGGTCGCGGGCGGGCAGCGAGGTGAGGTCGCGGCCGTCGAAGAGGACGCGTCCGGCGGTCGGCTCCAGCAGCCCGTTGAGCATGCGCAGCAGGGTGGACTTGCCCGAGCCGGACAGGCCCATCACCACGAAGATCTGGCCGGGCTCGACGGTGAAGGAGGCGTCGATGACCGCCGCCGTCGTCCCGTCGGCGCGCAGTTCGCCGCGGTCGGCGCCCGCTTCGAGGCGGCGTACCGCCTCGTCGGGCGCTCTGCCGAACACTTTGTACAGACCGTCGGCCTGGAGCCTGGACACATACACCTCTCGGGTCGCGATGTGACGGCCCGTCGCCCCGCTCGGCAGACCGTGGAGCGGGCGTTCGCATAGGTGGTGCACAGAAACGTCTTCGGCGGCACGTACCAGCGGAAACCTGGACATGGTCCGCTCCGACGCCGTGCCTGCCCCCTGGCATGCGGACCAAACGGAACTGTGATCCGGTTCACCTTTCACCGGTCGGGCGGGGCGGGCGGCTCCGGGGCGTTGTCAGCGCCGTACGGCATGATCGGTGCCATGACCGCAGACGCGCCCCGCCGCCTGATGCTGCTCGACACCGCCTCGCTGTACTTCCGCGCCTACTTCGGCGTGCCGGACTCCGTGCGCGCCCCGGACGGCTCGCCGGTCAACGCGGTGCGCGGGCTGCTGGACTTCATCGCCCGGCTGGTGCAGGACCACCGGCCGGACGACTTGGTGGCTTGCATGGACGCCGACTGGCGGCCGGCCTGGCGGGTGGAGCTGATCCCCTCCTACAAGGCGCACCGGGTCGCCGAGGAGACGGCGAGCGGGCCGGACGAGGAGCAGGTGCCCGACACCCTCTCCCCGCAGGTCCCGGTGATCGAGGCGGTGCTGGACGCGCTGGGCGTGGCCCGGGTCGGAGTCGCCGACTACGAGGCGGACGACGTGATCGGCACCCTGGCGGGCCGGGCGGCCGGCCCGGTGGACATCGTGACCGGCGACCGGGACCTGTACCAGCTGGTGGACGACGCCCGCGGGGTGCGGGTGCTCTACCCGCTCAAGGGCGTGGGCACCCTCCAGCTCACCGACGAGGAGTGGCTGCGCGGCAAGTACGGCGTGGACGGCCCCGGGTACGCGGCGCTGGCCACGCTGCGCGGCGACCCGAGCGACGGGCTGCCCGGAGTGCCGGGCATCGGCGAGAAGACGGCCGCGAAGCTGCTGGCCGAGTACGGGGACCTGGCCGGGATCATGGCCGCGGTGGACGACCCCCGCTCGAAGCTGACGCCCGCGCAGCGCCGCCGGCTGGACGAGTCGCGGGAGTACGTGGCGGTGGCGCCGAAGGTGGTGGAGGTGGCCGGGGACGTGCCGCTGCCCGCCTTCGATCCGGCGCTCCCGCACCGGCCGAAGGACCCGGCCGCGCTGGAGCGCCTGGCGGCCCGCTGGGGGCTGGGCGGCTCGCTGGAGCGGGTCCTGGCGGTGCTCGGCGGCTGATGCCGACCGGCGGCCGCCGCCCCGCCCCGCGTGCTAGCTTAGGCATACCTAAGTCACCTTGTACCCATCGGTACGCACCCATCGGCACGCGCCCGCCGGTGCGGACCGCCGGGTGAGGGCGTACGCCGATACGCACACACGCAGAGCGGAGAGCACCGTGGCGGAGCAGCCGGCCCGCAAGGCACCGACGGTCCACGAGGGCCGGGTGGTGCGCACCGAACGGATCACCCCGCACATGGTGCGCGTCGTCCTGGGCGGCGAGGGCCTGTCGGCGTTCGCGGCCGGGGAGTACACCGACACCTATGTGAAGCTGCTCTTCCCGGTCGAGGGAGTGGCGTATCCGGAGCCGTTCGACATGGGCCGCATCCGCGAGGAGTTCCCGCGCCACCAGTGGCCGGCGAACCGCACCTACACGGTCCGCTCCTGGGACGCGGCGCAGCGCGAGCTGGCGATCGACTTCGTGGTGCACGGCGACGAGGGCCTGGCCGGGCCCTGGGCGGCCCGCGCGCAGCCCGGCGACGCGATGTACCTGCTGGGCCCGGGCGGCGGCTACGCCCCCGACCCGGCGGCGGACTGGCACCTGCTGGTGGGCGACGAGAGTGCCCTGCCGGCCATCGCCGCCGCGCTGGAGGCGATGCCCGAGGGCGCAGTGGCGCACGCCTTCGTGGAGGTCGAGGGGGAGGCGGACGAGCAGAAGACCTCCGCGCCGGCCGGCGTCCAGGTGCGCTGGCTGCACCGGGCCGGGCGCCCGGTGGGCGAGGCCCTGCTGGAGGCGGTCACCACGCTGGACTTCCCTGCCGGCGACGTCCACGCCTTCGTCCACGGCGAGGCCGGTTTCGTGAAGGAGCTGCGCCGCCATCTGCGCCTGGAGCGGGGCATCGACCGCGACCGGCTGTCCATCTCCGGCTACTGGCGGCTCGGCCAGACCGACGAGGCCTGGCGCGAGGTCAAGCGCGCGTGGAACGAGCAGGTGGAGCGCGAGCAGGAGAACGACCCCACCCCCGCCTGACCTCCCCTCTCCCCCGGCCCGGCCGCCCGGCGCACCCCGCCCGGCGCCCGGGCCGCGTCCATGCCCACGGCCGCCGCGCGACCCGGCCGCGGCCCGTCCCGGCTGCCGAAGCACCCCTGAGCCACGGCACGGCCACGGCCCCGCCCCAAGTTCCGAAGCGCACTCGGGACGGGGCCGTGGCCAGGCGCGAAGGCCGGGGACGCCGGGCACCGCCCGCGGCCGGTGGCCGGGAGGGTCAGCTCACCGAGCTGTAGGCGACCACGCCGCGCAGAGTCGCCTCCACCGCCTTGCGGGCGTTCTTGGCGACCGTGCTGTCCTCGCGGGGCGCGGCCGCGGCGATCTGGCCGAGCACGTCGATGACCTGCTTGCACCAGCGGACGAAGTCACCGGCGGGCATCTCGGCCTCGCGCAGCACCTCGTCCAGCTCCTTGCCGGAGGCCCACTGGAAGGCGGCCCAGGCGAAGCCGAGGTCCGGTTCGCGCTGGCCGACGCCCTCGGCCTGGTTGATCCGGAAGTCCTCCTCCAGACCGTCCAGCCTGCCCCAGATGCGGACCATCTCGCCGAGCGCGGCCTTCACGCCGCCGGAGGGCACCTTGGGCGCCACCGCGTCGTCGGTCTGCCGCGACTCGTACACCAGGGCCGAGACGCAGGCGGCCAGCTCGGCGGGGCCGAGTCCCTCCCAGACCCGGGCCCGCAGGCACTCGCTGGCCAGCAGGTCCAGCTCGCCGTAGAGCCGGGCGAGCCGCTTGCCGTGCTCGGTGACCTCGTCCCCGCGCAGGTAGTCCAGCTCGGTGAGCAGCGCCACGATCCGGTCGAAGGTGCGGGCGATGGTGTTGGTGCGGCCCTCGATCCGCCGCTCCAGTTGCCGGGTGTCGCGCTGCAACCGGTGGTAGCGCTCGGCCCAGCGGGCGTGGTCCTCCCGGTCCGAGCAGCCGTGGCACGGGTGGGCCCGCAGCTCGGCGCGCAGCCGGCTGATCTCGCGGTCGTCGGCGGCCCCGGACCGCTGCTTGCGGTGCCGATCAGGGGTTATGTGCCCGGCCTTGGTGCGCAGCGCGGAGGCCAGGTCGCGGCGGGACTGCGGGGAGCGCGGGTTGAACGACTTGGGGATGCGCATCCGCTCCAGCGGCTCCACCGGCACCGGGAAGTCCATCGACGCCAGCCGCTTGACCTGCCGTTCGGCGGTGAGCACCAGCGGGCGCGGCCCGTCGTGATACTCGAAGCCGCCGCGGTGGCCGTTGGTCCGCCCGGCCGGCACGCCCGGGTCGAGGACGAGCGCGAGCCCGGCGAACTTGCCGGTGGGCACGTGGATGACGTCACCGGGCTTGAGCTTCTCCAGCGCGGTGGCGGCGGCGGCCCGGCGCTGGGCGGCGCCCTGCTTGGCCAGGTCGTTCTCCCGGTCCTTGAGGTCGCGGCGCAGCCGCGCGTACTCCTCGAAGTCCCCGAGGTGGCAGGTCATGCCCTCGCGGTAGCCGTCCAGGCCCTCTTCGTTGCGCTGGACCTGGCGGGAGATGCCGACGACCGAGCGGTCGGCCTGGAACTGCGCGAAGGAGGTCTCCAGCAGCTCCCGGGAGCGATGCCGGCCGAACTGGTCGACCAGATTGACCGCCATGTTGTACGACGGCTTGAAGCTGGAGCGCAGCGGATAGGTGCGGGTGCCGGCCAGCCCGGCGAGGTGGGCCGGGTCCATGCCGCGCTGCCAGAGCACCACCGCGTGGCCCTCGACGTCGATGCCGCGCCGCCCGGCCCGCCCGGTGAGCTGGGTGTACTCGCCGGGGGTGATGTCCGCGTGCTGCTCGCCGTTCCACTTGACGAGCTTCTCCAGCACGACGGTGCGGGCGGGCATGTTGATGCCGAGCGCCAGGGTCTCGGTGGCGAAGACCGCCTTGACCAGCCCGCGGACGAACAGCTCCTCGACGACCTCCTTGAAGGTCGGCAGCATGCCGGCGTGGTGGGCGGCGATGCCGCGCTCCAGCGCCTCCAGCCACTCGTAGTAGCCGAGGACGTGCAGGTCGCCCTGAGGGATGGAGGCGGTGCGCTCCTCGACGATCTCGCGGACCCGGCGGCGTCCCTCCTCGTCGTTGAGCCGCAGCCCGGCGTACAGGCACTGCTGGACGGCGGCCTCGCAGCCGGCCCGGCTGAAGATGAAGGTGATCGCGGGCAGCAGCCCGTCGGCGTCCAGGCGCTCGATGACCTCGGGGCGGCCCGGCGTCCAGATCCGCGAGCGCTGGCGGCGCTCCCGCTCCCGGCCGGCCTCCCGGCCGCGCCGGCCGCGGGTCAGCGGCCGGGTGTTCTCCATCCGGGCCAGCCGCACCAGGTCGGGGTTGACCTCGCGGCGGGACGAGCCGCGCCCGCCGTGGTCGGTCTCCTCCTCGAACAGGTCGTAGACCCGCCGGCCGGCCAGGACGTGCTGCCACAGCGGCACCGGGCGGCTCTCGGAGACGATGACCTCGGTGTCGCCGCGAACGGTGTCCAGCCAGTCGCCGAACTCCTCGGCGTTGGACACCGTCGCGGAGAGCGAGACCAGCGTCACCGACTCGGGCAGGTGGATGATCACCTCTTCCCACACGGCGCCGCGGAACCGGTCGGAGAGGTAGTGGACCTCGTCCATCACCACGTATCCCAGGCCGCTGAGCGCCTGCGAGCCGGCGTAGAGCATGTTGCGCAGCACCTCGGTGGTCATCACGACCACCGGCGCGTCCGCGTTGACGCTGTTGTCGCCGGTGAGCAGGCCGACCCTGCCGGGGCCGTACCGCTTGACCAGGTCGGCGTACTTCTGGTTCGACAGCGCCTTGATGGGCGTGGTGTAGAAGCACTTGCGGCCCTGCTCCAGGGCGAGGTGCACGGCGAACTCACCGACGATGGTCTTGCCCGAGCCGGTGGGGGCCGCGACCAGGACGCCCTTGCCGGCCTCCAGTGCCTGGCACGCCTCGATCTGGAACGGGTCCAGGCCGAAGTCGTACAGCTCGCGGAAGGGGGCGAGTGCCGTGCGCTGCTCCGCGGCGCGCAGCTTGGCCGCCGCGTACGCCTCCGCGGGTGAGAGTTCTTCAGTCATCTTGTCTTCGAGCCTACCCGCCGCCACTGACACTCAGCCGATCTTTGCCGGACCGGTGCGGGGACCCCCGGAAACGGCCGGGGCCGCGGGTGCGCACCGCCCGTGCGCTCCCGCGGCCCCGCCGCGCGATGTTCGTTCCCGCTGCTCAGGTGACGTCGTCGTAGCCGTTCAGCCGGTGGGCGCGGGCGCCGTCGGACTGCTCCGGCAGCGCCGGCACGGACGAGGTGCGCTCCACGGCCCCGATCGGCTCGGGGGTGAGGTCCAGTGCGGACGCCTCGTCGTCGGACAGTTCGGCGTCCGCGTCCCTGCGCGCCCGGCGCCGGTCGTTGAAGAGGGAGAAGCCGACCGCGACGAAGTACAGGATGATGATCGGCACCGCGAGCGCCAGCATGCCCAGCGGGTCGGTGGAGGGGGTGGCGATGGCGCCGAAGACGAAGATGCCCATCACCACGCCGCGCCACCAGCCGGCCATCCGGCGCCCGGTGACCACGCCGGCCACGTTCAGGGTGATCAGCAGCAGCGGCAGCTCGAAGGCGAGGCCGAAGACCAGCACCATCCGGGTGGCGAAGTCCAGGACGTCGTCGAGGGAGAGGAAGTTGGAGGCGACCTCGGGGGTGATGCTGATCAGCACGCTGATGCTGACCGGCATGACGAGATAGGCCAGGTAGGCGCCGGCCAGGAACAGCGGGGCGGCCGCGGCGGCGAAGTAGTACGCGTACTTCTTCTCGTGCCGGTGCAGTCCGGGCGCGACGAACGCCCAGAGCTGGTAGAGCCAGACCGGCGCGGAGCCGATGACGCCGGCGAGCAGCACGACCTTGACCGTGGAGGTGAAGGGGGACAGCACCGTCTGGTAGGCGAGCACCGCGCACCGGCCGCCGGTGTTGTCAGCGATCGAGGTGCCCTCGGGACACTTGGGCACGGGGGCGGCGAGGAAGTCCATGAGCTGCTGGCTGTAGAAGGCGGCCACCACGGACACCATCGTGATCGCCAGCACGGCCTTCGCCAGCCGGTTGCGCAGCTCGCGCAGGTGCTCCCCGAGCGGCATCCGCCCCTCGGGGTCCTTCTCCCTCTTCGTGCGGGCAGGCTTGGGCAACCCACGTCCTCATCTCGTGCGGCGGACCGAGTGCGGGACCCGGCCCAGGTCAGCGCTGGGTGGTGTCCGACGGCTCGGCGACCGGGCGGGCGGAGGTGGTGTCGCCGGGCGCGGCCTTGATGGTGCGCTGGCCGACCTGGTCGGCCGGCGGGTCGGCGGGGGCGGACTGCTGCTGGCCGCCCTCCGACTTCATCGCCTTGGCCTCGCTCTTGAGGATGCGGGCGGACTTGCCGAGCGAGCGCGCCATCTCGGGCAGCTTCTTCGCACCGAAGAGGAGCACGACGACGAGCAGGATCAGGATGATCTCGGTGGGGCCGATCTGTCGGAACATATGCGTGTCTACCTTCTCACCGAGGCGGCGTGGGGCGGGCGGTCGGCCCGGATCCGGACGGTCGTCCGAACACCGGCCGCCAGCGATCGTAACGCGGACGGGTAAACGCCGGGCAATCCCCATGCGTCCTGCGCGTACCGCGGCGGACCGCGCGCACCCCCTGGAAGCGAGCGTTCGCTTCGCAGCGTACTCCGGCCCGCCCCCGCCCGGGAGGGCGCTCACGGGCCGGGGCCCTACCGCAGGGCGTCGCCGGTGCGGGCGGCGTCGGCGGCGGCGCGCTCCAGTTCCTCGGCGGCGCGGTTGATACGGGAGGTGCTGTGCGCGACCTGGCGGCCGAGGCGCTCGGCCTCGGTGAACACGCGGATGCCGAGGACGCCGAGGACGGCGATGCCGGCGAAGCCGAGGGCGATGGCGAGCATGGGCCAGAACATGCGCTGAGCCTAGCGGGGGCCGGGGACCGGGCGGAGCTGGGCGTTCTGCCCGGTGTGCAGGCGCAGGGTGCGCACCCCGCCGCCGGTGAGCAGTTCCACGATCCGCCGCCCGGCCGGCTTGCGGACCGCGCCGGCGCACCGGGGGCAGGTGAAGGCGTAGAAGGTGGTGCGCGCGCTGGCGCCGATGACCAGGCGCAGCGAGGCGGCGGGGAGTTCGCACCGGGTCCGGCAGTCGGGGCAGGCGGCCTTGAAGCGCGCGGGCACGGCGGTGCGCGGGGCTCCGGCGGCGGGGGGCGGCGTCATCGTCCTCTCCTCCTTCGAGCGTCCTGGGGGCAGGGCTGCGGCGTTCTTCGAGTGCTTCTGCGGGGGTACGGAGCCGGGGGCCGGCCGGTCAGGCGCGGGCGGCGGCGTCCTGGTAGGCGGCCAGTGCCTCGGCGGCGGCGCGGCGGGCGCTGTCGGCCAGTTCGGGCGGGGCGACGATGCGGCCCTCCGCGCCGAGCCGCAGCGCGAGCCGGCGCAGCGAGGCCGGGTCCGGGGTGCGCAGGGTGATCCGCAGTCCGCCGTCGGGCAGCTCGTCGGCGCTGTCGTGCGGGTAGTACTCGGCGACCCAGCGGCCGCCGGGGCCCACCTCGATGACCACCTCGGGGTCGTCCGCGGAGGGTTGCACGAGGTTCTCGGAGAGGTCGCGCAGTTCGATCTCCGGCGGTTCGGAGGGTGCGTCGAGGAGGCGGATCTCGGCGACCCGGTCGAGGCGGAAGGTGCGCCGGGCCTCGGTGCGCCGGCACCAGGCCTCCATGTAGGTGTGGCCGACGGCGAACAGCCGGATCGGGTCGACCTCGCGCTCGGTCAGCTCGTCGCGGGCGGGCGAGTAGTAGCGCAGCCAGAGGCGGCGGCGTTCGGAGATGGCCCGGTCGACGTCGGCGAAGACGCCGCCCTCGGACTCGAAGGTGACCGAGAGCCGGGAGCTGGCGCCGGCCGCCTCGCCGGCCGCGGCCTCCAGCTTGGCGGTGGCGCGCAGCAGCGCCTCGCGGTCGCCTTCGCGCAGTCCGGGCAGGGTGGCGACGGCGCGGGCGGCGACCAGCAGGGCGGTCGCCTCGTCGGCGGCGAGCCGCAGCGGGGCGGCGACGTCGTCGGGGTTGTGCCACCAGATGCGGTCGCCGTCGGTGTCGATGTCGAGCAGGTCGCCGCCGCGGAAGCTGGTGCCGCACATGGGCAGCACGTCGAGGTCGGAGATGAGTTCGTCCTCGGTGATGCCGAAGGCCCGGGCGACGTCGGCGACGTGCGCGCCGGGGCGCTCTCGCAGATAGGTCACCAGGGAGAGCATCCGCCGGGTCTGGTCGATGGCGTTGGCGGCCATGGTCGCTGGGTCCGTCCTCTTCAGTCCTTGGCCACGGCGCGCAGCCGGTCCACCACGTCGGCCCGCAGGTCGGCGGGTTCCAGTACGACGACGTCCGGGCCGAATTCGGCGAGCCAGGCGTCGAGGCCGTGCCCGTACGGGATCTCCAGCTCGTCCCAGCCGTCGCCCAGCTCGCTGACGGCGAGCGCGCGGGCGCGCAGCGGGTAGCCGCAGCCGCTGCGCAGTTTGATGTACGCGGAGCGGGTGGCGGTCTCGCCGGCCCAGCTCTCCACGGTGTCGCGGACGGTGGAGGCGTCGGGCACGGGGGCGGTGAAGGCGCCCGCGCGGGAGCGCACCCGGCCGGTGATCCGGGAGAGCCGGAAGACGCGTTCGGCGGCGCGTTCGCGGTCCCAGCCGGCCAGGTACCAGTGGCCGCGCCAGCATTCCAGGGTCCACGGCTCGACCTGCCGGGTCTCGGCCTGGGCGGAGTTGCCCTTGCGGTACTCGAAGGCGACCGGGCGGCGGTCTCGGCAGGCGAGCATCAGCGGTTCGAAGGCGGCCTCGTGGACCGGGATGCGGGGTTCGAGGGCGCTGTGCGGCAGGTCGTAGGCGTCCTCGGTCTCGGGCATGCCGGCGGCGCGGAGCTTCTGCAGGGCGCCGCTGGCGGCGCCGGCGAGCCGGGCCTGCTGCCAGACCTTGGCGGCCAGGCCGAGGGCGGCGGCCTCCTCGGCGTCGAGCTGGACGGGCGGGAGGCGGTTGGAGTCGCGGCGGGCGAGGTAGCCGGTGTCGCCGTCGAGGCTCTCCACGGTCTCGATGACCAGGCCGAGTTCGCGCAGGTCGTCCTTGTCGCGCTCGAACATCCGGTTGAAGGAGTCGTCGGAGCCGGCTTCCAGGTAGGCCTCGATCGAGCCGCGCAGTTCGCGCTTGCTGAGCGGGCGCCGGGTGCCGAGCAGGCACAGCGCCAGGTTCATCAGCCGCTCGGCCTTGGCAATCGCCATCGACGCCCCGCACCCCTTCGCCGGTGTTCCGCCCGGGTGGCCGTCCGGTTCGTGCGCCGGTCGCCCGCCCGCCGGGCCGGATCACCCGAAGTCATGTTTCCCGCTCAACGTACCGCCCCGGGGTGTCGGGGTGAAAGCCGAGGGCCCCTGCCGTGCGGCGGGGGCCCTCGGGGGGTGCGTTTCCGGCCGGACACCGCTCGGGTCCGGCCGCGGCCGGTCGAACCCGCGCCCGTTGCCCGTACGCGCGTACGGGCAACGGGCGCGGGCAACGGGCGACGGGCAACGGGCGTGCGCGACGCCCGCGGTCCGGGTCCGGCCGGGTCCGGTCAGACCGCGACCAGGTCGCAGACGAAGATCAGCGTCTCGCCGGGGGCGATGCGCGCACCGGCGCCGCGGTCGCCGTAGGCCAGGTGCGCGGGGATGACGAGCTGGCGGCGGCCGCCGACCTTCATGCCCTGCACACCCTGGTCCCAGCCCGCGATGACCTGGCCGACGCCGAGCTGGAACTGCAGCGGGGTGCCGCGGTTCCACGAGGAGTCGAACTCCTCACCGGTGGAGAAGGCCACGCCCACGTAGTGGACCTTGACCATGTCCCCGGCCTTGGCCACGGGGCCGTCGCCCTCCCAGATGTCCTTGATCTCCAGGTCCTTGGGCGGCTCGCCGCCCGGGAAGTCGACCTCGGGCTTCTCGATGCTCACGGAAAAAGCGCTCCTTGCAGTGTGACTGACCGATCAACCGGGACAGTCTTACATCCTGGCCAGGATGTCGAGCGAGAAGACCAGGGTGGAGTTGGCCGGGATGTCCCCCGACGCCTTGTCGCCGTAGCCCAGGTCCGGCGGGACGACCAGCATGACGCGGCTGCCGACCTTCTTGCCGGCCAGGCCCTGCTGCCACCCCTTGATGAGGTTCTGCAACGGGAACTGGGCCAGTTCGCCGGTCTTGTAGCTGGAGTCGAACTCCTTGCCGCCGTCCCACAGCACGCCCTTGTACTGGAGCAGCAGCTTGTCGGTGGGCTTGACCGCCTCGCCGTCGCCCTCCAGGACGTACTCGGCGACCAGTTCCTTGGGCGCGGCGCCCTTGGGGACGGTGATGGAGGGGGCCTTGCCGTCGGTGTTCGCGCCGACCTTGGGCAGCGCCTTGTCGTCCTGCGGCACGGCCTTGCCCTTGGCGGAGCTCTTGCCGTTGAAGGCGCCGAGCAGGTCGACCACGAAGACCAGGGTGTCGGTGCCCTTGATGCCGGCCTGCGGGTTGCCCTGGGTGCCGTAGCCGAGGGCCGGCGGGATGGCCAGCTCGACGCGGCTGCCGATCCGCTTGCCGGGCAGCGCCTGGTCCCAGCCGGGGATGAGCTGGCCGACGCCGATCGGCATGGTCAGCGGCACCCCGCGGTCGTACGAGTTGTCGAAGACCTTCGCGGTGTCCCAGACCTGGCCGAGGTAGTCGAACTGAAGGACGTCGCCCTTGGCGACCCGCTGGCCGCTGCCCTCGATGAGCGTCTTGACCGCGAGGTCCGCCGACGGCTTGCCCGGCCCCTTGGCGACGGTCGGCTTCTCGCCGAACTTGGCGCCGGAGGTGACGTCGGGCAGCGGGCCGTCCACCGTCTTCGCCGACTCCTTCGGCGCGGGCGCGGACGGGCTGCTGTCGCCGGTCTCGGCCTTGTCGGACGAGCCGTCGCCGCAGCCGGCGAGGGCGAGCAGGCCGGCGGGGGCGGCGAGGAGGAGGGAGCGACGTCGCACGGGGTGCCTCGTAATCTGGTCGGGGTCGAGTGGACGAGGGGATGTCGCGCAACTGTACTGACTCGGGCGCTCCGGATCTCCCCCCGACTCCGCCGGTCCCGCCCCGGCCGGATCTCCATGGCCGAAATCATGCGGTGCCCCGCCGTTCTCCCTGCTCGGCGGCGGCCCCGTCGCCGGGACGCCCCGGGCGCTGCCGCCGCCCCGGCCCCTTTCGCGGTTCCGGTACGCCGAGGGGCCGCCCGGGGAGTGTCCCGGGCGGCCCCTCGTACGACCGCGGGCGGTGGCCTGATTCCGGCCGCCGCCCGCCCGCCGTCACATGCCGGCGATGAGCTTCTCCACCCGGTCGTCCACCGACCGGAAGGGGTCCTTGCACAGCACGGTGCGCTGCGCCTGGTCGTTGAGCTTGAGGTGCACCCAGTCGACGGTGAAGTCGCGGCGCTGCTCCTGGGCGCGGCGGATGAAGTCGCCGCGCAGCCGGGCCCGGGTGGTCTGCGGGGGCACCGACTTGCCCTCGAAGATCTTCAGGTCGTCGCAGATCCGGGCGGCCTGGCCCTTGCGCTCCAGCAGGTAGTACAGGCCCCGGCGGCGGTGGATGTCGTGGTAGGCGAGGTCTATCTGGGCGACCCGCGGGTTCGACATGGTCATGTTGTGCTTGGCGCGGTAGCGCTCCAGCAGCTTGTACTTCATGACCCAGTCGATCTCGGTGCCGATCCGGTCGAGGTCCTCCTCCTCGATGGCGTCCAGGGTGCGGCCCCACAGCTCCAGGACCTGGGCGACGGTGCCGGTGCGGATGCCGCGCCGGTCGACGAAGTCGGCGGCCTTCTCGTAGTACTCGCGCTGCACCTCCAGCGCGGAGGCCTCGCGTCCGCTGGCCAGGCGCACCTTGCGGCGGCCGGTGGTGTCGTGGCTGACCTCGCGGATGGCCCGGATCGGGTTCTCCAGGGTGAGGTCGCGCATGACGGTGCCCGCCTCGATCATGCGCAGCACCAGGTCGGTGGCGCCGACCTTGAGCAGCATGGTCGTCTCGGACATGTTGGAGTCGCCCACGATGACGTGCAGCCGGCGGTAGCGCTCGGCGTCGGCGTGCGGTTCGTCGCGGGTGTTGATGATGGGGCGGGAGCGGGTGGTGGCGGAGCTGACGCCCTCCCAGATGTGCTCCGCGCGCTGGCTGACGCAGTAGACGGCGCCGCGCGGGGTCTGGAGCACCTTGCCCGCGCCGCACAGCAGCTGCCGGGTGACGAGGAAGGGGATCAGGATGTCCGCGAGGCGGGAGAACTCGCCGTGCCGGGCGACGAGGTAGTTCTCGTGGCAGCCGTAGGAGTTGCCGGCCGAGTCGGTGTTGTTCTTGAAGAGGTAGACGTCGCCCGCGATGCCCTCCTCGTGCAGGCGGCGTTCGGCGTCGACGAGCAGTCCTTCGAGAATGCGCTCGCCGGCCTTGTCGTGGGTGACGAGTTCGGTCACGTTGTCGCATTCGGGAGTGGCGTATTCCGGATGCGAGCCGACGTCCAGGTAGAGGCGGGCGCCGTTGCGCAGGAAGACGTTGCTGCTGCGGCCCCATGACACGACACGGCGGAAGAGGTAGCGCGCCACTTCGTCAGGAGACAGTCGGCGCTGTCCCCTGAACGTGCACGTGACGCCGTACTCGTTCTCCAGCCCGAAAATGCGGCGGTCCATGACTAGACATTACGCCTGATGGCGTTCGCTGAAACCGGGTTCGACGGCACCGATTCGATCATTTTCCGCAGCGGCTCCATCGGGAACGGCCACGACGGTGGCGGAGGCGGCGGGTGCGGCGAGTACCCGGACGGTCGCGAGGAGTACCAGCAGGGCGGCGAACCCGCCGGCGCCCGCGACGGCGAACCCGGCCGGAGTGCCGGACCACTCGACCATCGGCCCGGCGGCGGCCGACCCGCCGGCGGCGCCCACCCCGAAGGTGGTGACCAGCCAGGAGAAGGCCTCGGTGACCGTGCCGCGCGGGGCCTGCCGGTCCACCACCACGAAGGCGCAGGCCAGCACCGGCGCCAGGAACACGCCGGACAGGGCGGCCAGCGCGGTCATCGCCGCGGTGCCCGGGGTGAGCACCAGCGGCAGGTAGCAGACCGCCAGCAGGGCGACCAGCACCAGCAGCCGCCGCTCGGCCGACCCGGCCCACTGGCGCGCCCCGTAGAGCGTGCCGCCCACCAGCGCGCCCAGGCCCAGGGCCGCCATCAGCCAGCCGTACACGGCCTCCCGGCCCGCGTCCTCCGCGTAGGCGTAGGCGGCGACCGTGATGGAGCCGAGGGCCAGGCCCACGAAGAAGAACGAGCCGAGCAGGGCGAGCAGGCCCGGCGAGCGCAGCGCCCCGAGCCAGTGCGCCTCGCGCGGCGCGCTGCGCCAGGCGCGGGAGGGCTTGGCGACGACCACGGAGAGCGCGCCGAGCACACCGAGGGCGTTGACCACCAGCAGGGCGGCGGCCGGCGACCAGAGCGCCACCAGCAAGGTGATCAGCAGCGGGCCGACGGTGAACATGATCTCCTGGGCGACCGCGTCCAGCGCGTACGCCCGGTGGACCTGGTCCTGGCGGGGCAGCACGCTCGGCCACAGGGCCCGCAGGCCGCCCTCCAGCGGCGGGGTGAACAGTCCGGCGACGGCGACCCCGGCGTAGGCGAGCGGCAGCGGGTCGATGCCGCTGGCGACCAGCAGGACCATGCCGAGGGCGGAGACCACGACGGCGGGCAGCTGCACGCGCGGCTGCCCGTACAGGTCGACGGCGCGGCCGAGCAGGGGTTGCCCGATGGCGTTGCCCAGCCCGTAGACCGCCGACAGCCCCGCGGCCAGCGTGTAGCTGCCACCCTCGGCGCGGGTGAACACCATGATGGCGATCGGCCCCGTGCCGTTGGGCAGCCGCCCGACGAGGGTGCCGACCAGCAGCCGCAGCGCGTGCGGCGCCCTGAGCAGTTCGCCGTACCCGCCGCCCGCGCCGGCCATATCTGTCGCCCCTCTCCCCCGGACCACTCCGGAGCCCACCCGGGCATCCCGGAGTTTTACGTATAACGGCACCACCATACGTACCATGTCGGCATCCCTGCGGTCCATCCCGGCACCGCGGTCCAAGGCGCCCCGGAGCACCTCGCGCCCGTGGACCGGCCACCGCCCCGACCGCCCGCCCGACCAGCCCACCAGCGCGGAGGCCACGTGCCCCACTCCCCGGCGTCCCCCGACCCGGCAGCCCGAGGCCCCCGGAACGGCGCGAACACCGCGAACGGCGGCCCGGGCGGCCGGTCCCAGCCGACCAGCCGCGACGTGGCCCGGGCCGCCGGGGTGTCCCAGGCGACGGTCTCCCTGGTCCTCGGCGACAAGTGGCGCGGACGGGTCTCCGAGCGCACCGCCGCCCTGGTCCGGGCCGCCGCGACCGAGCTGGGCTACCGCCCCAACCAGGCCGCGCGCAGCCTGCGCCTGGGCCGCACCCGTACCGCCCTGCTGGTGGTCCCCGCGTTGACCAGCGAGTTCTTCGCCCGCGTCTACACCGGGGCGGCCGCGGTGGCCCAGCGGCACGACTTCGGCGTGGTGCTCTACCCCTCCCCCGAGGGCGTCGGCCCGGCCCGTGACCCGTTCGCCTCGGCGCGCGCCTCGCTGGACGGGGTGATCGCCTCCTCGATGGCGGCCGGGGCGCTGCGGGTGATCCGGGGCACCGACCTGCCGCTGGTGATGCTGGACAGCGACCCGGCCGACCCGGACGCGGCGGCCTGCGTGAACCTGGACATCGCCGACGGCGTGCACCAGGTCGCCGCCCATCTGCTGGGCCTGGGCCACCGGCGCTTCCTGCACCTGTCCTCGGCCGTGCCGTCCTGGACGTTCGAGGAGCGCGCCCGGCGGCTGGCCGCGCGGTTGGAGGCCGTGCCCGGGGTCTCCCTGCGCACCGCGTCCGCCCCGCTGGACGTCACGGCGGCGCTGGCGGCCGCCGAGCGCGCGCTGTCCGCCCCCGGCCCCCGGCCCACCGCCCTGGTCTGCGACGACGACATCATGGCGGCGGGCGCCTGCAAGGCGGTGCGCCGGCTGGGGCTGCGCGTGCCGGAGGACGTGTCCGTCACCGGCTTCGACGACCTGGCCCTGGCCTCGGCGGTGGAACCGGAGCTGACCACGGTCTCGCTGCCCGCCGAACGGGTCGGCGAGCGCGGCATGGAGGCGCTGCTGGCCGTCCTGTCGGGCGACGCCCCGGCCGGCGGCGACCTCCCCGTCAGCCTGGTCCCCCGCGGCTCCACCGGTCCCGCGCCCGCCGAGGGCTGAGTCACCCCGCCCCCGACGCCGCCGCCCCCGGTCCGCGCGAGTGGCGGGCCGGGGG
>NZ_PVLV01000206.1 GCF_002982015.1 Streptomyces solincola | reverse complement strand
CCGCGCCACACGGGCGGGGAGCCTGGGGCGGGTCAGGCGCGGGCGGGGCCGCCGATCTGGATGCCGGCCATCCGGCTCCACTCGTAGGGGCCGGTCTCCACCTTGGCGGCGAGGTCGCCGTCGAAGGTGTCGTGCAGGGTGAGGCCGGCCTTCTCGGCGGCCTCGCGGGCGATGTCGTGGCTGGGTGCGACCAGGTCGCCCCAGCTTCCGTCCTCGCCGACGAGCACGATCCGGGTGCCGGCCTGGCCGAGGTGGGCGAGCTGCCCCTCGGCGCCGCCGTGCCTGCCGGAGAACGCCTGGATGTGCTTGGCCAGCTTGGCGGCCTTGCGGGCCTCGCCGCGCTTCCCGGCGCCGTGCTCAGCGCTGTCCTTCTCCTGGGTGTCTGCCATGCGTTCGATGCTACTTGCGGGTAGATCGACATGCGACGGGCGGGCCGCGTGGTGTCGGCCACGCGGCCCGCCCGTCGTACGCGGAGCGGGTCTAGCGGAGGAAGGGGTCCACCGCGACGGCCACGAAGAGCAGCGAGACATAGGTGATGGACCAGTGGAAGAGGCGCATCTCCTTGAGCTTGCCGCCCGTCTCGCCGGCCTTGGCGCGGTTGAGCAGGGCGTGCGCCTCCCAGAGCCACCAGCCGCCGGCGGCCAGTGCGACGGCGGTGTAGAACCAGCCGGTGTAGCCGAGCGGGGTCAGCAGCAGGGAGACGGCCACCATCACCCAGCTGTAGAGGACGATCTGCTTGGCGACGACCTTGTTGGAGGCGATGACCGGCAGCATCGGCACGCCGACCCGGGCGTAGTCCTCCTTGACCTTCATGGACAGCGGCCAGTAGTGCGGCGGCGTCCAGAAGAACATCACCAGGAAGAGGATGACCGCGGCCCAGGACACCGAGTTCGTCACCGAGGACCAGCCGATGAGGACCGGCAGGCAGCCGGCGATGCCGCCCCAGACGATGTTCTGCGAGGTGCGCCGCTTGAGGATCATCGTGTAGACGACGACGTAGAAGAGGAGCGCGCCGAGCGCGAGCCAGGCGGACAGCCAGTTGACCAGCAGGCCCAGCCAGAGGGTGGAGACCACGGCCAGGACGAGGCCGAAGACCAGGCCCTCGCGGGGCGAGACCATGCCGGTGACCAGCGGCCGCTGGGAGGTGCGGTCCATCAGCGCGTCGATGTCGCGGTCGATGTACATGTTGAGCGCGTTGGCGCCGCCCGCGGAGAGGTACCCGCCGAGGCAGGTGTTCACCACCAGCCACAGATCGGGGACGCCCTGCTGGGCAAGGAACATCACCGGAACGGTGGTGATCAGCAGCAGCTCGATGATCCGCGGCTTCGTCAGCGCCACGAAGGCCTTGACGCGGGCCCCGAATGGCCGCTTGCCGGTGCTCGCGTCGGCGAGCACACCCGCCGGACGGGATTCGACGGCCGTCACGCACACCCCTGACAGAGACATCCCAGCGAGCCTCCCCCGGATGTGAGGACCGGGTAAGGCTCGCGCGTACCACGCCACTCTAGACGTTGCCCATACCTCGCCCTTCGCGGGGGTGGGTCGTGTTGGGCGGGCGGCGCAACGGCCCGCCGGGCCGGACGGCGCACCCGCCCGTGGTCACTGTGCGTAGTCATCGCCGGGACGGGCGGACGGTCCGGCAGGGGTGCCCGGACCTGACACACGGATGCCTGGCAGGGGCCGGAAGGCACCTTTCAAAGGGCGGCTCCGGCGCTCGGATGAGCGATCGGATGAGCGGCCTCGTATTCATGTGCCGAGCGCCCGTCGGACCGGTCGGGAGGCGGAGGACGACCGATCCCGGCAGTCTGGAAACACTCGAAAAAACGCACGTCCCGGCGGGGGTAGGCTCGGCTACGGCCGGTGGGATCTCCGTCACCGGCATTCGACATGTGGAGAGGAGCCCTGACCCAGGGTGAGCATCAAGCCGACCACCACAGACCTCCAGTGGACCGAGTTGGACCAGCGGGCCGTCGACACCGCCCGCGTGCTGGCCGCGGACGCCGTACAGAAGGTCGGCAACGGCCATCCCGGTACGGCGATGAGCCTGGCCCCGGCCGCGTACACCCTCTTCCAGAAGGTGATGCGGCACGATCCGGCGGACGCCGACTGGACCGGACGCGACCGGTTCGTGCTGTCCGCGGGCCACTCGTCCCTGACCCTCTACATCCAGCTCTACCTGGCCGGCTTCGGCCTGGAGCTGGACGACCTGAAGGCGTTCCGCACCTGGGGCTCCAAGACCCCGGGCCACCCGGAGTACGGCCACACGGTCGGCGTCGAGACCACCACCGGGCCGCTGGGCCAGGGCGTGGCCAACGCGGTCGGCATGGCGATGGCGGCCCGCTACGAGCGCGGCCTGTTCGACCCGCAGGCCGCTCCGGGCGCGTCCCCGTTCGACCACTTCGTCTACGTCGTCGCCGGTGACGGCTGCCTTCAGGAGGGCATCTCCGCCGAGGCGTCCTCGATGGCCGGGCACCAGAAGCTGGGCAACCTGGTCCTGCTGTGGGACGACAACCACATCTCGATCGAGGGCGACACCGAGACGGCCGTCTCCGAGGACACCGTCAAGCGGTACGAGGCCTACGGCTGGCACGTGCAGCGGGTGGAGCCGAAGGAGAACGGCGACCTGGACCCGGCCGCGCTGTACGCGGCGATCCAGGCGGCCAAGGCGGAGACCGAGCGGCCCTCGTTCATCGCCATGCGCTCGATCATCGCCTGGCCCGCGCCGAACGCGCAGAACACCGAGGCCGCGCACGGCTCGGCGCTCGGCGACGAGGAGGTCGCGGCCACCAAGCGGGTGCTGGGCTTCGACCCGGAGAAGTCCTTCGACGTCTCCGACGAGGTCCTGAAGCACACCCGCGGCGCCCTGGAGCGCGGCAAGGACGAGCGCGCCGAGTGGGAGAAGGGCTTCGCCGACTGGCGCTCCGCCAACCCCGAGCGGGCCGCGGAGTTCGACCGGATCGCGGCGGGCGAGCTGCCGGCGGGCTGGGAGCAGAAGCTCCCCGTCTTCGAGCCGGGCAAGGCCGTCGCCACCCGCGCCGCCTCCGGCAAGGTGCTCCAGGCGCTCGGCGGGGTCATCCCCGAGCTGTGGGGCGGTTCGGCCGACCTGGCCGGCTCCAACAACACCACCATCGACAAGACCTCGTCCTTCCTGCCGGCGGGCAACCCGCTGCCGGAGGCCGACCCGTACGGCCGCACGATCCACTTCGGCATCCGCGAGCACTCCATGGCCGCGGAGATGAACGGCATCGCGCTGCACGGCAACACCCGGATCTACGGCGGCACCTTCCTGGTGTTCTCCGACTACATGCGCAACGCGGTGCGGCTGTCCGCGCTGATGCACCTGCCGGTGACGTACGTGTGGACGCACGACTCCATCGGCCTGGGCGAGGACGGCCCCACCCACCAGCCGGTGGAGCACCTCGCCTCGCTGCGCGCCATCCCCGGGCTGAACGTGGTCCGCCCGGCCGACGCCAACGAGACCGCCATCGCCTGGCGCGAGATCCTGCGCCGCTGGACCAAGGAGTTCGGCGTGGGCGCCCCGCACGGTCTGGCGCTCACCCGCCAGGGCGTGCCGACCTACGAGCCCCACGAGGACACCGCCCGCGGCGGGTACGTCCTCTTCGAGGCCGAGGGCGGTCAGCCGCAGGTCGTGCTGATCGGCACCGGCTCCGAGGTGCAGCTCGCCGTCGAGGCGCGCGAGGCGCTCCAGGCCGAGGGCGTGCCCACCCGGGTCGTGTCCATGCCGTGCGTGGAGTGGTTCGAGCAGCAGGACCAGGGGTACCGGGAGTCCGTGCTGCCCCCGTCGGTCAAGGCGCGGGTCGCCGTCGAGGCCGGCATCGGGCTGACCTGGCACCAGTACGTCGGAGACGCCGGCCGGATCGTGTCGCTGGAGCACTTCGGCGCCTCGGCCGACGCCAAGGTCCTCTTCCGCGAGTTCGGCTTCACCCCGGAGGCGGTCGCCGCCGCCGCCCGGGAATCGCTCGAAGCCGCCGGCCGCTGACGCCCGTAGACAACGACTAGGAGATGCAACTTTCATGACAGACGCACTCAAGCGCCTCTCCGACGAAGGCGTCGCGATCTGGCTGGACGACCTGTCCCGCAAGCGGATCACCTCCGGCAACCTGGCGGAGCTGATCGACCAGCAGCACGTCGTGGGCGTCACCACCAACCCGTCGATCTTCCAGAAGGCGATCTCCCAGGGCGACGGCTACGACCAGCAGCTCTCCGACCTCGCGGCCCGCGAGGTGACGGTCGAGGAAGCCATCCGCATGATCACCACGGCGGACGTCCGGGACGCCGCCGACGTGCTGCGCCCGGTGTTCGACGCCACCGGCGGCCAGGACGGCCGGGTGTCCATCGAGGTCGACCCGCGCCTGGCGCACCACACCAAGGCGACGGTGGCCGAGGCCAAGCAGCTCGCCTGGCTGGTGGACCGGCCCAACACCTTCATCAAGATCCCGGCCACCGAGGCGGGCCTGCCGGCCATCACCGAGGTGATCGGCCTCGGGATCAGCGTCAACGTCACGCTGATCTTCTCGCTGGAGCGCTACCGCAAGGTGATGGACGCCTACCTGGCCGGCCTGGAGAAGGCCAAGGAGCGCGGCCTGGACCTCTCGCTGATCCGCTCGGTGGCGTCGTTCTTCGTCTCCCGGGTGGACACCGAGATCGACAAGCGGCTGGACGCCCTCGGCACCGACGAGGCCAAGGCCGCCCGCGGCAAGGCCGCCGTCGCCAACGCGCGCCTGGCCTACGAGGCGTACGAGGAGGTCTTCAGCGGCGAGCGCTGGGCGGCGCTGGAGAAGGCCGGCGCCCACCCGCAGCGTCCGCTGTGGGCCTCCACCGGTGTGAAGGACCCGCAGTACAAGGACACCCTGTACGTGGACGACCTGGTCGCGCCCGGCACGGTCAACACCATGCCGGAGGCCACCCTGGAGGCGGTCGGCGACCACGGCGAGATCACCGGCGACACCGTCGCCGGCACCTACGAGCAGGCCCGCGCCGACATCGCCGCGGTCGAGAAGCTCGGGATCTCCATCGCCGAGGTGGTCCAGCTCCTGGAGGACGAGGGCGTCGAGAAGTTCGAGTCCTCCTGGAACGATCTGCTCAAGTCCACCGAGGCGGAGCTCAAGCGCCTGGGCGGCGAGTCTTCCCCGGAGGCGTGAGTTGTCGAGCAGCAATCCGCTGCGTGACGCACAGGACCGGCGGCTCCCGCGCATCGCGGGGCCGTCGGGCCTGGTCATCTTCGGCGTCACCGGTGACCTGTCCCGCAAGAAGCTGATGCCGGCCGTCTACGACCTGGCCAACCGCGGCCTGCTGCCGCCGGGCTTCTCGCTGATCGGCTTCGCCCGCCGCGAGTGGGAGGACGAGGACTTCGCCGACGAGGTGTACCAGGCGGTCAAGGAGCACGCCCGCACCCCGTTCCGCGACGAGGTCTGGCAGCAGCTCAGCCAGGGCATGCGCTTCGTCCAGGGCGACTTCGACGACGACGAGGCGTTCGAGACCCTGAAGAAGACCATGCAGGAGCTGGACGCGGCCCAGGGCACGGGAGGCAACTTCGCCTTCTACCTGTCGGTGCCGCCGAAGTTCTTCCCGCTGGTGGTCCAGCAGCTGAAGAGGCACGGTCTGGCCGACCAGAAGAACGGCGCCTGGCGCCGCGCGGTCATCGAGAAGCCGTTCGGACACGACCTGACCTCCGCCAAGGAGCTCAACGAGATCGTGCACGAGGTCTTCGCGCCCGACCAGGTCTTCCGCATCGACCACTACCTGGGCAAGGAGACCGTCCAGAACATCCTGGCGCTGCGGTTCGCCAACACCCTCTTCGAGCCGGTGTGGAACCGCAGCTACGTCGACCACGTGCAGATCACGATGGCCGAGGACATCGGGATCGGCGGCCGGGCCGGCTACTACGACGGCATCGGCGCGGCCCGCGACGTCATCCAGAACCACCTGCTGCAACTGCTGGCGCTGACCGCCATGGAGGAGCCGGCCGCCTTCGACGCCAACGCGCTCGCGGCCGAGAAGACCAAGGTGCTCGGCGCGGTGAAGCTGCCCAAAGACCTGGGCAAGTCCACCGTGCGCGGCCAGTACGCGGCCGGCTGGCAGGGCGGCGCCCGGGCCGTCGGCTACCTGGAGGAGGAGGGGATCAACCCCGCGTCCACCACCGACACCTACGCCGCGATCAAGCTGGAGATCGACAACCGCCGCTGGGCGGGCGTCCCCTTCTACCTGCGCACCGGCAAGCGGCTGGGCCGCCGGGTGACCGAGATCGCGGTGGTCTTCCAGCGCGCCCCGCACTCCCCGTTCGACCAGACCGCCACCGAGGAGCTGGGGCAGAACGCCCTGGTCATCCGCGTGCAGCCGGACGAGGGCGTGACCCTGCGGTTCGGCTCCAAGGTGCCCGGCACCTCGCTGGAGGTACGGGACGTGTCGATGGACTTCGCGTACGGCGAGTCGTTCACCGAGTCCAGCCCCGAGGCGTACGAGCGGCTCATCCTCGACGTCCTGCTCGGCGACGCCAACCTCTTCCCGCGCACCGAGGAGGTCGAGCTGTCCTGGAAGATCCTCGACCCGATCGAGCAGTTCTGGGACAAGCACGGCAAGCCCGCGCAGTACGAGTCCGGGACCTGGGGTCCGGTCGAGGCGGACGACATGCTCGCACGAGACGGACGGAGCTGGCGCCGGCCATGAAGACCGACCTGACGGACACCACGTCCAGCAAGATCAACAAGGCGCTGGTGCTGGGCCGCCGTGCCATCGGCACCCCCGCCGTCGGCATGGTGCTCACCCTGGTCATCGTCACCGACGAGGAGAACGCCTACGACGCCCTGAAGGCGGCCAACGAGGCGTCGCGCGAGCACCCCTCGCGCACCCTGGTCGTCATCAAGCGACACTCGCGCTCGCCGCGGGACCGGGCCAAGCCGCGGCTGGACGCCGAGGTGCGCCTGGGCGCGGACGCCTCCACCGGCGAGACGGTGGTGCTCCGGCTGTACGGCGAGGTCATCGAGCACGCCCAGTCGGTGGTGCTGCCGCTGCTGCTCCCGGACGCCCCCGTGGTGGTCTGGTGGCCGGTGGGCGGCCCGTCCGACCCGGCCGCCGACCCGCTGGGCGCGCTCGCCCAGCGGCGGGTGACCGACACCTACGCCGCGGAGGACCCGGTCGGCGAGCTGAAGGCGCACGCCTCGGCGTACCACCCGGGCGACACCGACCTGTCCTGGACCAGGATCACGCCGTGGCGCTCCATGCTGGCGGCCGCCCTGGACCAGGTGGCGTGCGAGGTGGACGCCGCCGAGGTGGAGGGCGAGGAGTTCAACCCGAGCGTGGAGCTGCTGGCCATGTGGCTGGCGGACCGGCTGAAGGTGAAGGTGAAGCGCTCGACCTCCTCCGGGCCCGGACTGACCGCGGTGCGGCTGTCCACCGACTGCGGGCCGATCGTGCTCGACCGTCCGGACGGCTCGCTGGCCACCCTGCGCATCGAGGGCCAGCCGGACCGCGCGGTGGCGCTCAAGCGCCGGGAGACCTCCGAGCTGATCGCCGAGGAGCTGCGCCGGCTCGACCCGGACGACACCTACGCCTCGGCGCTGAAGTACGGGGTGCACCGGCTGGGCGAGCGGGACGGCGCGGCCGCCGAGGGGGTGCGCGGCGAGCCGGAGGCGGTGGAGACCGACGGGTCGGCCGACGCCCCGGCGGCACCGAAGGCCGCCGAGACCAAGGCCCCGGCCAAGAAGGCCGCGGCCAAGCGGGCGGCGTCCAAGTGAGCGCCCCGCAGCTCGTGGTCCACCGGGACAAGGAGCTGATGGCCGAGGCCGCGGCCGCCCGGCTGATCACGAGGATCGTGGACGCCCAGTCCGCCCGCGGCTCCGCCTCGGTGGTGCTGACCGGCGGCCGCAACGGCAACGGCCTGCTGGCCGCGCTCGGGGCCGCTCCGGCCCGGGACGCCGTCGACTGGTCGCGGCTCGACCTGTGGTGGGGCGACGAGCGGTTCCTGCCCGAGGGCGACGCCGACCGCAACGACACCCAGGCCCGCGAGGCGCTGCTCGGCAGCGTCCCGCTGGACCCGGCCCGGGTGCACACCATGCCGGTCTCCGGCGGCGCGGACGGCGGCTACGGTGACGACGCGGACGCGGCGGCCGCCGCCTACGCGGCCGAGCTGGCGGCGGCGGCCCGCCCGGAGGACCACGGCCCGGTGCCGTCGTTCGACGTGCTGCTGCTGGGCGTCGGCCCGGACACCCATGTGGCCTCGCTCTTCCCGGAGCTGCCGGGGGTGCGGGAGACCGAGCGCACGGTGGTCGCCGTGCACGGCGCGCCCAAGCCGCCGCCGACCCGGATCTCGCTGACCCTCCCGGCGATCCGGGCGGCCCGCGAGGTGTGGCTGCTGGCGGCCGGTGAGGACAAGGCGCAGGCCGCCGCGGTGGCGCTGTCCGGCGCGGGCGAGGTGCAGGCGCCCGCCGCCGGGGCACGGGGCCGCGCCCGGACCCTGTGGCTGCTGGACGAGGCCGCCGCCGCGAAGCTGCCGAAGGACCTCTACCCGCCGTACTGACGGACGGGTCGTCCCGGGGCCCGGCCCACCGCTTCGGCGGAGGCCGGGCCCCGGTGTCGTCCGGCCTCCTCACGCCCCGCCGGCCGGGGGACGGTCGGCGGCGGGCTCGCGTGTCAGGAACGGCTCCAGCAGGCCGGGGACGGCCTCGGCGGCGAAGGTCAGGGCCTCGGCCTGGTCGGCGTCGCGCACGTCGTAGCCGCCGGCGCCGGCGGCGGTCGTCGCGGTGAGGGTGACCAGGCCGGCGCGGCGCTGGAAGAGGGACTGGCGGACCGTCCAGCCGATGACGCCGCCGCGTTGCAGGGCGACGGTGCTGCGCCGTAAGACGCCGGACCGGGTGACCAGGTAGTCGCCGGCGAGACCGTGGCCGAGGGAGCGGTACGCCTCCCGGGCGAGCAGGGCGGCGGCCGGGAGCCCCACCGCCGCCACGGCCACCGCCAGCGGGGTGAACGGCGGGCCGAGGAGGCAGGCCAGGGCGGTCAGGGCGGCGACCGGGAGCGCCGCCGCACCGGTGGCCCAGCGCAGCCGACGGCCCAGGGCGGCTTTCGGGTGCCGGGTCAGGGGGGCGGCCGTGGGCGAGGAGGCGGCGCGGAGCACCCGGGCGGCCACCGTGTCGGCGAGGGCCCGGGGCGCGGCCGGCAGCAGGGTGGTGAGGTCGGCGCTGCGGGCGCTGTCGTCGGTGGCCAGTCCGGTGGCCACCGCGTCGATCCGGGCGGCCCCGCCGATGCGGGCGCCGAGCGGTTCGACCAGGTCGACCCCGCGCAGCCGGCGCTCCTCGATGGTGAGCGAGCGGGTGGTGAGCAGTCCGCGCCGCACCCGCAGGGTGCCGCCGGGCTCGCGCACCAGGCGGTAGGCCCACCACAGCTCGGCCCAGACGCCGATCGATCCGATCGCCCCGGCGAACAGGGCGAGGGCGGCGATGACAGTTACGGCCCGGGCGGCGCCGGCGCCCTGGAAGCGGTCGCCGACCCAGTCGATGAGCGCGCCCTGCGCGCCGAACCACTCGCTGGCCTGGAGCGGGCCGCCCGCGGCGCCGACGGCCAGCAGCGGGGTGACGAAGGAGAGGGGGGCGTACCGCGCCCAGCGCAGGTCGAGCCGGGCCAGTTCGCCGTCGCGGCCGGCCTGCGGGCCGCCGGGTGGCGCGGGGCGGTCCAGCAGCAGCCTGCGCAGCCGCTCGCCCTCGGCCCGGCTGACCGGGTGCAGCCGCAGGGTGGACTCGCCGCCGTCGGAGTGCTCGCCCGTCCCGATGCGGACCTTCACCAGGCCGAAGACCCGCAGCAGCGGCGGGGCGGTGAGGTCGACGGTGCGGATGCGCTCGCGGGCCAGCGAGCGGCGTCTGAGCAGCAGCAGCCCGGTGTGCAGTTCGGCGCGCTCCGGGCCGACGCGGTAGCGGGTGCGGGTCCACCGCAGGTACTCCACCGCCGCCCCGCCGGCCGCGAGCAGCAGCACGCCGGCGGACAGCAGCAGCAGCGCCCACGCGGGCACGTCGCCGAGCCCTTCGGTGAACGGGTCCGCCCCGGTGGCGCCGATCAGCGCGGGCGCCCCCGCGCCGACGCCGAGACCGCCCATGGCGAGGGCGGCGACCGCCATGGCGCGCCGGTCGATCCGCCGCCATGGCTCCTGGTCGCCGGGCGGCGCGGTCATGTCGCGTCGCCGGGGGTCTGGTGGGTGATCCGGGTGAGCCGCTCGGCCAGTGCGGCGGCCACCTCCTGGTCCAGGCCCTCGATGCGCAGGGCGCCGCGGGAGGAGGCGGTGGTCACCGTCACCGTGGCGAGCCGGAAGAGCTGCTCCAGCGGTCCGCGCACGGTGTCCACGGTCTGGATGCGGGACATCGGGGCGATCCGCCACTCCTGCCAGACGGCCCCGGTGCGCAGGTGGACCGCCTCAGCGGTGACCTCCCAGCGGTGCACCCGGTACCACCAGGCCGGCAGCACCGCGGCGCAGACCAGGCCCGCGAGGGCCACCGCCCCGGCGGACGCCAGCAGCCACCACCGGGCCGGCTCGACGAACGCCCCGAGCAGGCCCAGGAGCGCGGCCGGCGCGGCCGTCAGCAGCAGCAGGGTGGCGCGCCACCAGCCGACGGCCCGCTCGTTCACCCGGTTGGCCGGCGGGCGCAGCCGGACCGCGCCCTGTCCCTCCCCCATCGCCCCTCCCCCGTCCACGGTCGGTCAGCGCCCGCGCAGCGTCCGGTAGACGTCGGCCAGGGCGGCGGTGGAGCCGTCGAGCTGCTCCCCGCCGGCGCCCTCGGTCAGCACCGGCTCGATCCGCTTGGCGAGGACCTTGCCCAGCTCGACGCCCCACTGGTCGAAGGAGTCGATGTCCCACACCGCGCCTTGGACGAACACCTTGTGCTCGTAGAGGGCGATCAACTGGCCGAGCACGGCGGGGGTCAGCTCGCCGGCCAGGATGGTGGTGGTGGGGTGGTCGCCGCGGAAGGTCTTGTGCGGCACCAGCTCCTCGGGGACGCCCTCGGCCCGCACCTCCTCGGCGGTCTTGCCGAAGGCGAGCGCCTGGGTCTGGGCGAAGAAGTTGGCCATCAGCAGGTCGTGCTGGGCGACCAGGCCGGGGAGCAGGCCGGGCACCGGGCGGGCGAAGCCGATGAAGTCGGCCGGGATGAGCTTGGTGCCCTGGTGGATGAGCTGGTAGTAGGCGTGCTGCCCGTTGGTGCCGGGGGTGCCCCAGACGACCGGGCCGGTCTGCCAGTCGACCGGGCGGCCCTCGCGGTCCACCGACTTGCCGTTGGACTCCATGTCGAGCTGCTGGAGGTAGGCGGTGAACTTGGACAGGTAGTGGCTGTAGGGCAGCACCGCGTGCGACTGGGCGTCGAAGAACGCGCCGTACCAGATGCCGAGCAGGCCGAGCAGCAGCGGGGCGTTCTCCTCGGGCGGGGCGGTGCGGAAGTGCTCGTCGACGAGGTGGAAGCCGTCGAGCATCTCGCGGAAGCGCTGCGGGCCGATGGCGATCATCAGGGAGAGCCCGATGGCGGAGTCGTAGGAGTACCGGCCGCCGACCCAGTCCCAGAACTCGAACATGTTGGCGGTGTCGATGCCGAAGTCCTTGACCTTCTCCTCGTTGGTGGAGAGGGCGACGAAGTGCTTGGCGACGGCCTCCTGACCGGCCTTCAGCTCGGTCAGCAGCCAGTCGCGGGCGCTGGTGGCGTTGGTGATCGTCTCGATGGTGGTGAACGTCTTCGAGGCGACGACGAACAGCGTCTCGGCCGGGTCCAGGCCGCGGACCGCCTCGTGCAGATCGGCCCCGTCCACGTTGGAGACGAAACGGAGCGTCAGGTCCCGGTCGGTGTAGGCGCGCAGCGCCTCGTAGGCCATGGCCGGGCCGAGGTCGGAGCCGCCGATGCCGATGTTGACGACGTTGCGGATGCGCTTGCCGGTGTGGCCGGTCCACTCCCCCGACCTGACGCGGTCGGAGAAGGCGGCCATCTTGTCCAGCACCGCGTGCACGGCGGGGACGACGTTCTCGCCGTCGACCTCGACGACCGCGTCCCGGGGGGCGCGCAGCGCGGTGTGCAGCACGGCGCGGTCCTCGGTGGTGTTGATCTTCTCGCCGCGGAACATGGCGTCCCGCAGCTCCGCGACGCCGGTCGCCCGGGCCAGCTCCCGCAGCAGCGCCAGCGTCTCGTCGGTGACCAGGTGCTTGGAGTAGTCGAGGTAGAGGTCGCCGACGCGCAGGGTGTAGCGGGTGCCGCGCTGCGGGTCGTCCGCGAACAGGTCCCGCAGGTGCGTCCCGGCGAACTGCTCCCGGTGCGTGCCGAGGGCGGCCCACTCGGGCCTCCGGTTGAGCCTGGCCGTGGTGTTCATGGTGGTCATCAGCCCGTTCTCCTCATACCTGCCTGAGTGCCCCGCTTGCTTCTCCAACCTAATTGATCTGCCCGGCCAGTGAGACGGTGGCGAGCCCGAACAGACCGGCCGCCAGCAGCGCCGGGGCGTTGGGGGCCCAGGTGGCGGCGGCCCCGCCGAGGAGCGCGCCGAGCGGGGCGCCGGCGACGGCCAGGGTGCGGAAGGCGGCGCTGGTGCGGCCGAGCGTCGCGGCCGGGGTGCGCTCCTGGAGGAGGGTGGTCTGCTGGACGTTCCACACCATGCCCATCAGCCCGAACACGGCCAGCGCGGGCAGCAGCGCCCACAGCTCGCGGACGGCGCCCAGGGCCAGCAGCGCCGCCGTCTGGACGGCGCCGGCCAGGAGCACCGCGCGTATCCTGCCGGTCCGTTCGGCCAGCTTCCGGGCGACCAGTCCGCCGGCGACGGCGCCCGTGGCGTAGGCGGTGAGGGCGGCCGCGTAGCCTCCGCTGCCGGCCCCGAGCCAGTCGGTGACGTGCAGGACGAGGGTGGCGATGAGCGCGCCGACGGCGACGTTGGTCAGTGTGGTGGCCGCGCAGACCCGGCGCAGCACCCCGTCCCGCCACAGGGTGCGCAGCCCCTCGGCGGTCTCGGCGCGCAGGGTGGAGCCGGCGGGCCGGGGCGGCCGGTCGACCGCCGCCGGCCGCAGCGAGGCGATGAGCAGGGCCGCCAGGAGGTAGGTCGCCGCGTCCACCGCGTACGGCAGTGCCGGGCCCCACAGCAGCAGCACCGGCACCAGGGGCGCGGCCAGGATGCCGCCGGCCATCTGCTGACCGGTCATCAGCCGGGCGTTGGCGCTGGCGAGCGCCTCGGCGGGGACGACGGCCGGCAGCAGGGCGCTCGCCGCGTTGTCGAAGAGGGTGCCGAGGCTGGTGAGGGCGAAGGCGAGCACCAGCAGCAGCGCGATGGAGGCGTGGCCGAGGGCGACGACGAGCGCGAAGCCGGCCACCAGCGCGCCCCGCGCCAGGTCCACCGTCCACATCGCCCGCCGCTGGTCGACCCGGTCGGCGACCGCCCCGCCGAGCAGGCCGAACAGCAGCCAGGGCAGGAAGCCGCAGGCGGTGACGGCGGCGACGAGCAGCGGGTCGTCGGTGAGGGTGACGGCGAGCAGCGGCAGCGCCGCCGTACGCAGGGAGTCCCCGACGCGGGACACCACGGCGGCGGCCCACAGCCGCCCGAAGCCGCCGCGCCAGCCCGCGGCGGCGCTCACCGGGGGCGCGTCCCGGCCCGCCGTGGTCCCGGCCGCCGCGGTCCCGCCGGCCTTGACCCCGCCCACCGTCTCCGTCCCGCTCACGAGCCCCCCTCGTCGTCGAGGTCGTCGAACCTCCGCCCCCGCTGGTGACCGGGTGTCTTCGACGGTAGGGCCTCCCACTGACAACACCCCCATGCGGGACGGCGGCTGGCCCGGCCGGTGGCGTCCACCGGCCGGGCCAGCCGCCGTCAGGAAGGGGTGCCGTCGCGATCAGGTCCGCTCGGACCGGCTCAGATCTCGCCCCGGAGCTTGGCCAGCGCCTCGGCGAGGATAGCCTCGCCGTCCGCGTCGCTGCGCCGCTCCCGTACGTAGGCCAGGTGCGTCTTGTAGGGCTCGGTGCGCGGCGGGTCCGGCGGGTTGTCCCGGTCCTGGCCGGCCGGGAACCCGCAGCGCGGGCAGTCCCAGGTGTCGGGGACCTGCGCGTCGCTGGCGAAGCTCGGCTGTGTCTCGTGCCCGTTCGAGCACCAGAAGGAGATGCGCAGGCGCGGCGCGGACTCGCCCCGCTCGGCCTCCCCCATCGGCCCCGCGCCGACCCGGCTTCCCCGGATCGCGTTGCCACTTGCCACGGTTGTCACTCCCTGCGTGATGGTGCTCGAAGATGCCCCAGTCTACGAAAGGCCCAACGCGCGTCCAGTGAGAGGAGTTACCCACTTGTCCCGGAGCGGAACCGCCGCCGGGGGGCGTGCGGTGCGGCCGTTGGCCGGATCCGTACGCCCGGCGACGCCCCCGGCCGGCCGGAAACGGAACCGCCCCCGCGGCCGGCGCGAAGCCGGTGCGGGGGCGGTGTGAGGCCGCTGCGTCGCACGGGTCAGTTGTTGACCTTCATCAGCAGTGCGAGCACGACGATGCAGGCGAACCAGAGCAGCCCGACGACCACGGTGATGCGGTCCAGGTTGCGCTCGGCGACCGACGAGCCGCCGACGGAGGACTGCATGCCGCCGCCGAACATGTCGGAGAGGCCGCCGCCCTTGCCCTTGTGCATCAGTACCAGCAGCATCAGCAGGCCGCTGAAGACGATCAGGGCGATCGAGAACCCCATAACCACGGCTGGACCCTACTTCCTCGGCGTTCCGGAGCGCGTACGCCCGGGTTTCCTGCACTGCTTCCTGCGCTTGCCCGCAAGGGTACGACGATTCCGCCCTACCGCATACTCGCCGGTCGCGGCGGCTGCGGACGTGCCGGCCGGCTCACTGGTCGCGGAAGCGGACGATCTTGACGAACTCCTCCGGGTCCAGCGCCGCGCCGCCGATCAGGGCGCCGTCCACGTCCGGCTGCGCCATGATCGCGGCCACGTTGGAGGACTTGACCGAGCCGCCGTACTGGATGCGCACCTTGTCGGCGAGCTCCTGGGAGTACAGCTCGGCGAGGCGGCCGCGGATCGCCCCGCAGACCTCCTGGGCGTCCTCGGGGGTGGCGACCTCGCCGGTGCCGATGGCCCACACCGGCTCGTAGGCGATCACGATGGTCTCGGCCTGCTCGGCGGGGACGTCCTTCAGTCCGCCGTCGACCTGGGCGAGGGTGTGCGCGACCTGGTTGCCGGCCTTGCGCACGTCCAGGCCCTCGCCGACGCACAGGATCGGGGTGATCCCGTGCTTGAAGGCGGCCTTGACCTTGGCGTTGCACAGCTCGTCGCTCTCGCCGTGGTACTGGCGGCGCTCGGAGTGGCCGACGGCGGTGAAGGCGCAGCGCAGCTTGGCCAGCATCGGGCCGGAGACCTCGCCGGTGTAGGCGCCGGAGTCGTGCGCGGAGATGTCCTGGGCGCCGTACTTGATCGGCAGCTTGTCGCCCTCGACGACGGTCTGCACGGTGCGCAGGTCGGTGAAGGGCGCGAGGACGGCGACCTCGACGGCGGCGTAGTCCTTCTCGGTCAGCGCGAAGGTGATCTTCTGGACGTGGGCGATGGCCTCGAGGTGGTTGAGGTTCATCTTCCAGTTGCCCGCCATGAGCGGGGTACGAGCGGTCATCGAGGTTCAGTCCTCCAGGCTTTCGAGGCCGGGGAGCGCCTTGCCCTCGAGGTATTCGAGGCTGGCGCCGCCGCCGGTGGAGATGTGGCCGAATGCTTTCTCGTCGAAGCCCAGCGTCCGCACGGCCGCGGCGGAGTCGCCGCCGCCGACCACGGAGAAGGCCGGGGAGTCGGCGAGCGCCTGGGCGACGGCCTTGGTGCCCTCGGCGTAGTCGGGGTGCTCGAAGACGCCCATGGGGCCGTTCCAGAAGACGGTGGCGGCGTCGGCGAGCTTGTCGGCGTAGAGCCGGCGGGTCTCCGGGCCGATGTCCAGGCCCTCCTGGTCGGCCGGGATGGCGTCGGCGGAGACGGTGGTGGGGTTCGTCGGGGCCTTGGTCTTCAGGTCCGGGAACTCGGGCGAGACCAGCACGTCGACGGGGAGCAGGAACTCCACGCCGCGCTCGGCGGCCTCGCGCAGGTAGGCGGCGCATCGCTCCTTCTGGTCCTCCTGGAGCAGGGAGATGCCGACCTCCTTGCCCTGCGCGGCGAGGAAGGTGTACGCCATGCCGCCGCCGATCAGGATGCGGTCGGCCTTCTTCAGGAGGTTGTCGATGACGCCGAGCTTGTCGGAGACCTTGGCGCCGCCGAGGACGACGGCGTAGGGGCGCTTGACGTCGTCGGTGAGCCGCTCCAGGACGCCGACCTCGGTGGTGATGAGGTAGCCGGCGTAGGAGGGGAGCAGCTTCGGCAGGTCGTGCACGGAGGCGTGCGCGCGGTGCACGGCGCCGAAGCCGTCGCCGACGTAGACGTCGGCGAGGGCGGCGAGGCGGGCGGCGAACTCGGCGCGCTCGGCGTCGTCCTTGGCGGTCTCGCCGGGGTTGAAGCGGAGGTTCTCCAGGACGGCGACCTGGCCGTCGGCGAGGCCCTCGACGGCGTGGTGGGCGGCCGAGCCGACGGTGTCGTCGGCGAAGGCGACCGGGGCGCCGAGCAGCTCGCCGAGGCGGGCGGCGGCGAAGCGCAGGGTGTACGCCGGGTCCGGGGCGCCCTTGGGACGGCCTAGGTGGGAGGCGACCACGACCTTGGCGCCGGCGTCGGCGAGCGCCTTGACGGTGGGCAGCACCGCGCGGATGCGGCCGTCGTCGGTGATGGTGGTGCCGTCCTGCGGGACGTTGAGGTCGGCGCGGACGAATACCCGCTTGCCGGCGACCCCTTGGCGGAGAAGTTCGTCGATCGTCTTCATCTGGGCGGTGCTCCGTACTCCTGGAGGAAGCGGAAGGGCTGGCGGGACGGTGGCCTCGCGGCCGGCCGTCCCCGGCGGCGGGCGGGTCCCGGCGCAAGCGACAGGGCCCGTACAGCGCACCGTAGCGCTGTGCGAGCCCTGCGCTCACAGCAGGTACCTCACGCGGGGGCCGCCCGCCGTGCCGTCGGCGAGTGCACCGCGACGCGGTGCGGTGTACGCCGGCGGCGGATCAGAGCTTGTCGCCGACGAAGACGGAGAGGTCGACGAGGCGGTTGGAGTAGCCCCACTCGTTGTCGTACCAGCCGATGATCTTGACCTGCTTGCCCTGGACCATCGTCAGCGGGGAGTCGAAGGTGCACGACGCCGGCTGGTTGACGATGTCCGAGGAGACGATCGGGTCCTCGGAGTACTCCAGGATGCCCTTGAGCTGGCCTTCGGCGGCCTTCTGGAAGGCGGTGTTGATCTCGTCGCGGGTGACCTCGCGGTCCAGCTCCACGACCAGGTCGGTGACCGAGCCGGTGGGGACCGGGACGCGCATGGCCATGCCGTCCAGCTTGCCCTTGAGCTGCGGCAGGACCAGGGCGGTGGCCTTCGCGGCGCCGGTGGAGGTGGGGATGATGTTCTCCGCGGCGGCGCGGGCGCGGCGCAGGTCCTTGTGCGGGAAGTCCAGGATGCGCTGGTCGTTGGTGTAGGCGTGGACCGTGGTCATCAGGCCCTTGACGATGCCGAAGTTCTCGTCGAGCACCTTGGCCATCGGCGCCACGCAGTTGGTGGTGCACGAGGCGTTGGAGATGACGTGGTGCTTGGCCGGGTCGTAGCTGTCCTGGTTGACGCCCATCACGATGGTGATGTCCTCGTCCTTGGCCGGGGCCGAGATGAGGACCTTCTTGGCGCCGCCGGCGATGTGCTTCTCGGCGTCGGCCTTCTTGGTGAAGATGCCGGTGGACTCGATGACGACGTCGACGCCCAGCTCGCCCCACGGGATGTCGGCGGGGTTGCGCTCGGACAGCACCTTGATGGTGTGGCCGTCGACGGTGATGGAGTCCTCGGTGTGGCTCACCTCGGCCTTGAGGCGCCCCAGGATGGTGTCGTACTTCAGCAGGTGGGCCGTGGTCGCGGTGTCGCCCAGGTCGTTGACGGCCACGACTTCGACGTCCGCACCCTGTTCCAGCACGGCGCGGAAGTAGTTACGCCCGATGCGGCCGAAGCCGTTGATTCCTACGCGGATCGTCACGAACCGATCTCCTCGTTGGTACGCCGGCCCAAAGACGCCGGCGAGCTCTTTTTTGGGATGTCCCCGACCGCCTCCGACCCTACCTCTCCAGGGGCGCTGGAGTGACATCGGAAGCGGCCTTCCGGGGGCCCGGATGTGCGGTCTGACCTGGGCTACCGGCCGGTAGCGCCGCCGCGCCGGACCCGGCCGCCCAGGCGAGCACGGCGGCGCTCGTCCGGGCGCCGGAAGGGCCGCCCGGACGAGCGGCGCACCGCTCGTCCGGGCACCCTCCGCGTACCCCGGATCAGTCCCGGAGCACGTCCAGCGCCTGTCCGAGCAGCCTGGCCCGGTCGGCGGCGGACGGCACGTGCTCCAGGCCGAAGCCGAGCAGCACGGTGTCCCGGGTGGTGACCGCCGCGTACGACTCGAAGAGCGCCCCGGAGCGGCCCCAGTCGGTCGCGTTGCCCGGGCTGCCGGCCGGCGGGCCGGGCACGGACCAGGGGCCGAGCGAGGTCTCGAAGCCCTCGGCGCCGCTGGTCGCGCCGCCGATCACCAGCGTGGTGTCGTCGACGAAGGCGCCGGTGCCGCCGGTGCCCGGGTCGGTGACGTAGGAGATGGACAGCTCGACCTTCTTGCCGGCGTAGGCGCTCAGGTCGACCGAGACGGGCAGCCAGCCGCCGGAGTTCCCGGTGAAGGCGTGCCAGGCGCCGCTGCTGCCGGTGGGCGCGCAGCCGTCCGGGCCGAGCGTGAGGTAGCGGGCCAGCGCCGGGTGCTCGCCGAGGTAGAAGCCCTCGGCGCAGTCGGCGGGCACCTCGCTGGAGGTGGCCCCGCCCGCGTCCGGCAGCGTCGTCCAGTCCTCGCCGCCCTCGGTCCGCGCCTCGACGATGACGTTGTCGTAGCCGGGCTCGGTGTCGTGGCTGAGCCGGAACCGCAGCGACGGCTGCTGCGCGGCGGTGGCGGACGTCAGGTCGACGGTGCGGCTCAGCTTCATCCAGGCGTCGTCGCTGTGCTTGGCGGCGGCGAAGGAGCTGCCCTCGTACGGCTCGAACGGCGTGCGCACGCCCGGGTAGTCGCCGGCGGCCGCGCCGGCGAACTGCGGGAAGTCGACCGGGTCGAGGGCGTCGGAGGTGACGGTGTAGCTGCCGGCCGCGTCCAGCGGGTTGCTGGACACGCCCGCCAGCGGCACGCGCGGTCCGGCCAGCGGCCCGGCGCCCTGGAAGGCGTCGGCGCCGGCGAGCCCGGCGCGCCGGTAGGCGCCGAGGTAGTACTGCGCGAAGTCGTCGCTGTAGGCGCGGCCGATGTCCGTCTCGCCGCCGGCCCGCTCGCCGGCGTTGAGCAGCTTGCCGCCCTCGTTGAGGTAGTCGCGCACGGCGAGCGCGGTGGGCCCGTCGGGCTCGCCGGCGCCGGTGTACCAGAGCGCGGTGCCGAAGTGCGAGAGCACCCCCAGCGGGTGCGGCGTGCCCTGGGTCGCGGTGTCCCAGATCGCGGCCCGCCCGCCGTTCGCCTTCACGGCCACGGTGTACACCGTCACGTGCCGCGCCGGACCGGTGCCCGCCTCGTCGGCGATCACCAGGACGTCGCCGCGCGGGCGTTCGGCGATGGTGTACGAGAACGGGGTGGAGCTGACCTTCTTCCCGTCCCTGGTGCGGCCGGTGAACCAGACCTCCACGGTGTCGCCGGGCTCGCCGTCCATCACCTCGGCCCGGTACTCGTCGTAGTAGAGGTTGTCCTCGCCGCCGTAGGTCTCGCCGCCCCGCCAGGGCTTGAGCGCCTGGTCCCAGGTGCGGCCGCCGTTGACGCGGTACTTCAGCTCCTTGTCCCGCAGCGACTTGCGCGCGGTGACCGCGACGGTCTGGTCGCCCCGGGCGTAGGAGACGTCGAAGGCGTCGGGGACGAACGCCGGGGCCGGGGCGCCGACCGGGGAGACCGGGTCGTCGGGCCGGGCGGCGGACTCGGCGACCGCCAGCGCGAACGGCACGTTCTTGGCGAACTCCTGCTGGATCAGCTTCTCGTCGTCCGGGAAGGTGAAGACCGACGCGCAGTCGGCCGCCTCCCAGGCGTCGTCGGGATCGACGCGGGAGGCGGTGGCGCAGGTGGACATCTCCGGGGTGAACATCTGCATGCCGTTGACGTTCGCCGCGTGCCCGTCGGCCTCGCCGTTGGTGGTGTACAGCTCCGAGGAGACCTGCGGCCGGTAGCCGGGCACGGCGGACTTGTCCGGGGTGCCGGCCAGCGCCTTCAGCGGCACGTCGTCGGGGGTGTCGGTGGCGACCTGCCAGCCCACCCCGTACAGCAGCAGTTGGGCGGCGGAGTGGTAGTTGACGCCGTACTGGAAGCCGATGCGCTTCTGGAAGGCGTCGATCGCCTTGGTCTCCGGCTCGGAGCCGGGCCCGGTGCCGCGGTAGGTCTCGTCGGCGGGGTCGGGCGAGGAGCCCTCGTTGTCGTAGCCCCACTTGTAGGAGAAGTTGCGGTTGAGGTCGACGCCGTCGCCTGAGGTGATCTTCCCGTCGCGGTTGTTGTCGCGCAGGTTCTTGCGCCACTGGCGGTTGGCCGGGTCGGCGTGGGTGAAGTCGTAGCCGTCGGGGTTGGCCGACAGCACGAACCACAGCTCGGTGGTGTCCACGATCCTCGTGATCCGCGGGTCGTTGCCGTAGCCGGCCAGGTAGTGGTGGAGCAGCCGCCGGTTCATCTCCGGGGTGATCCACTCGCGGGCGTGCTGGTTGGACATGTAGAGCGTGGCCGGCTTGCTGCCGTCCGCCTTCTTCGGCGCGCCCTTGCTGAGCTTCAGCGCCAGGATGTCCTGGCCCTTGACCGTCCGGCCGATGCTGACGACCTTGGTGATGTCCGGGTGGGCGCGCGCGGTGGCGAGGATCTCCTCCTTGAGGCCGCCGGCGCCGCCGTACGGCCGGAAGACCCCGTCCCCGGCGGCCGCGGTACGCCGCTGGGCGGCGCCGCCGACCTGGTGCCCGGTGACCTTCACCCCGGCCGCGCGCAGCTCGTCGGCCTGCGCGGCGGTGAGGTACAGCTCGATGGTGGCGGTGCCCTTGTCGGGCACCCGCTCGGTCAGCTCGTGCCCGTCGGCGCCGGCCTCCAGGAGCAGGGGTACCTGCTGCCGGGTGACCTCCGCGTGCCAGACGGCCAGCCGGTCGCCGCCGCCGTCGCCGGCACGCGGCTGCGCCCCGGCGACGGGTACCGCCACCAGCCCGGTCGCCAGCAGCGCCGCCGCGGCGAGAACCGCTCTCGCCCTGTGTCTCATGTGCCCCCCTTGCTGTGGTGTGCCACGGGAGTGGACAGGCGTCAGGGTTTCGGGGGCGCATGATCATGTCAATAGCGCCGCCGGAGGCGTGTCCGGACGTCGCCGGTCCGGTCCCGTTCCCGGGCACGGCGGGCGGCACGCGGCGGCCCCGGCGCCCGCGGTGGTGCGGGGCGCCGGGGCCGTGGCGCCGGCGGGAGGGAGTGCCGGGGCCGTGGTGTCGGCGGGCGGGGGCGCCGGGGCGTGACGTCCGCGGGGACGGGCGGTCAGCCCACCAGGCCCTCGGCCATCTCCTCCGCGAGGTCCTCGGTGAGATTGGACTCGGTGCCGGGGATGCCCAGGTCCTGGGCCCGCTTGTCGGCCATCGCCAGCAGCCGGCGGATCCGGCCGGCGACCGCGTCCTTGGTCAGCGCCGGGTCGGCGAGCGCGCCCAGCTCCTCCAGGGATGCCTGCTTGTGCTCCATGCGCAGCCGGCCGGCCGCCGCGAGGTGCTCGGGCACCTCCTCGCCGAGGATCTCCAGCGCGCGCTGCACCCGAGCGCCGGCCGCGACCGCGGCCCGCGCCGAGCGGCGCAGGTTGGCGTCGTCGAAGTTGGCCAGCCGGTTGGCGGTGGCGCGCACCTCGCGGCGCATCCGCCGCTCCTCCCAGGCCAGCACCGACTCGTGCGCGCCGAGCCGGGTCAGCAGCGCGCCGATCGCGTCGCCGTCGCGCACCACCACCCGGTCCACTCCGCGGACCTCGCGGGCCTTGGCCGCGATGGACAGCCGCCGGGCCGCGCCGACCAGCGCCAGCGCGGCCTCCGGGCCGGGGCAGGTGACCTCCAGCGAGGAGGAGCGGCCGGGCTCGGTCAGCGAGCCGTGCGCCAGGAACGCGCCCCGCCAGGCGGCCTCGGCGTCGCAGGTGGCGCCGGAGACGACCTGCGGCGGCAGCCCGCGGATCGGGCGGCCGCGGCCGTCGACCAGCCCGGTCTGGCGGGCGAGCTGGTCACCGCCCGCCACCACCCGCACCACGAAGCGCGAACCGCGCCGCAGCCCGCCGGGGGCCATCACGATCAGCTCCGAGTTGTGGCCGAAGATCTCGGCGATGTCCCGCTTCAGGCGGCGCGCCGCCATCGCCGTGTCCAGCTCCGCCTCGATCACGATCCGCCCGCTCACCAGGTGCAGCCCGCCGGCGAACCGCAGGATCGACGACACCTCCGCCTTCCTACAGCAGGTGCGGGTGACGGGAAGCCGGGAGATCTCATCCTTCACCGCTGCCGTCATCGCCATGGGCCGATCCTTCCATGCATCCGAAAAATACGGTCGTACGCGGCGGCCAGCAGCTCGGGGTCATGCCTGGGCGAGCCGTCCGCCCTGGCCACCGGGGCCAGCTCGACCGCGGCGCCGAACCGCTTGGCGGCGTCCGCGAGGGAGTCGCGGTCGGGCACTGCGGCCTCGTCGGCCAGCACCACGTCCAGGGCGAGTTTAGGGGCGTGTCGGGCCAAAACCTCCAAATGACGCTGCGGGGAGAAGCCGTCGGTTTCGCCGGGTTGGGGGGCGAGGTTCAGCGACAGCACCCGGCGCGCCTTGCTCTCCACCAGGGCGGTGAGCAGCTCCGGCACCAGCAGGTGCGGGATCACCGAGGAGAACCACGAGCCCGGCCCGAGAACCACCCAGTCGGCGTCCAGCACCGCGTCGACCGCCTCCGGGACGGCCGGCGGGCCGCCCGGCACCAGGTGCACCGACTGCACCTCGCCGGGGGTCAGCGCCACCGTGGCCTGGCCGCAGACGGTGTCCACGTCCTCCGGGCGCGCCGGATCGTGCCCCTTGACCAGGGCCTGGAGCTCCAGCGGTACGGCGGACATGGGCAGCACCCGGCCGTGCGCGCCCAGCAGCCGGCCGACCAGGTCGAGCGCCTGGACGTGGTCGCCGAGCTGCTCCCAGAGCGCGACGATCAGCAGGTTGCCGACCGCGTGCTCGTGCAGGTCGCCCTGGGACTGGAAGCGGTGCTGGATGACCCGCGCCCAGGTCTGGCCCCAGTCGTCGTCGCCGCACAGCGCGGCCAGCGCCTTGCGCAGGTCGCCGGGGGGCAGCACGCCCAGCTCCTCGCGGAGCCGGCCGCTGGAGCCGCCGTCGTCGGCGACCGTCACCACGGCCGTCAGGTCGCCGGTGATCCGGCGCAGCGCGGCCAGCGACGCGGACAGGCCCATGCCGCCGCCGAGCGCGACGACCTTGGGCTGGGCGCCGCGCCGGCGCAGCGCACGAGCGGGGAGCGTGCTCGTGCGCCGGCGGGCGGTCCTCACTCGCGCCCCATGTCCCGGTGTACGACGACGGTCTCCACGCCTTCGGAGGCCAGCCGGGCGGCGACCTTCTCGGACATGGCGACGGAGCGGTGCTTGCCACCGGTGCAGCCGACCGCGACCGTGACGTACCGCTTGCCCTCGCGGCGGTAGCCGGCGGCGATCAGCCGCAGCAGCTCGGTGTAGCGGTCGAGGAACTCCTTGGCGCCGGGCTGGTTGAAGACGTAGCCGGACACCTCCTCGTTGAGCCCCGTGAACGGGCGCAGCTCCGGCACCCAGTGCGGGTTGGGCAGGAAGCGGCAGTCCACCACCAGGTCGGCGTCGACCGGCAGGCCGTACTTGTAGCCGAAGGACATCACGGTGGCCCGCAGCTCCGGCTCCTCGTCGCCGGCGAACTGGGCGTCCATCTTGGCGCGCAGCTCGTGGACGTTGAGGCTGGAGGTGTCGATCACCAGGTCGGCATCGCCGCGCAGCTCGCGCAGCAGGTCGCGCTCGGCGGCGATGCCGTCGGTGATCCGGCCGTCGCCCTGGAGCGGGTGCGGGCGGCGCACCGACTCGAAGCGGCGCACCAGCGCCTCGTCGGAGGACTCCAGGAACACGATCCGGCGGGTGACCTGCCGGGTGTCCAGGTCGGCGAGGGACTCGCGCAGGGCGTCGAAGAACTGGCGGCCGCGCACGTCGACGACGACGGCGATGCGCGCCACGTTGCCCTGGGAGCGGGCGCCCAGCTCGACCATGGTGGGGATGAGGGCCGGCGGGAGGTTGTCCACCACGAACCAGCCGAGGTCCTCCAGGCACTTGGCTGCGGTGCTGCGGCCCGCGCCGGACATCCCGGAGATGATCACCAGCTCGGGGGTCGCCGCTTCGGCGGCCTCGCCGGCCTCGATCGTCGTGCCCGTACTCACGTGTGTGCTCCGTCTTCTCGGTGTGGTCTTGGGTGGCTCCGGCCTGGTCGGCGCCGGAGTCGGGCCGGTCGTCGCGGAAGCTGCCGCGGCGGTCGGCGCCGGGCTACTGCCGGGCGGACGACTCCTGCGGAGTCGCGGCCTCCTCCTCGATGATCTCTCCGGTGGCGGTGTTCACCGCCGGGGCGCTCGGGGCGGTCCGCGCCAGGGCCACCGCCACCGCCTCGGCGGTCTTGCGGCCGAACCCCGGCACCTCGCAGATCTGGTCGACGGTCGCCTGCCGCAGCCGCTTGACCGAGCCGAAGTGCTTGATCAGCGCCTGCTTGCGCGCGTCGCCGAGGCCGGGCACCGCGTCCAGCGGGCCGGTGCGTATCCGCTTGTGGCGCTTGCTGCGCTGGTAGCGGATGGCGAAGTCGTGGGCGGTGTCGCGGACCCGCTGTAGCAGGTACAGCCCCTCACTGGAACGCGGCAGGACCACCGGGTCTTCCTCGTCCGGCAGCCAGACCTCCTCCAGCCGCTTGGCCAGCCCGCACACGGCGACGTCGTCGATGCCCAGCTCGTCCAGCGCCCGCCGGGCGGCGGCGACCTGCGGCCGGCCGCCGTCGACCACGACGAGCTGCGGCGGGTAGGCGAACTTCTTCGGCCGCCCGTCGTCCGGGACCGCCGTGTCGTCCAGGGCGGTCGGGTCGTCCAGGGCGCCGGCGGTGTCGCCGGGAGGGGTCGTCGAGGCGTGGGCGCCGGTCGCGGTCCCCTCGCCGCCCCCGGCATCGCTCCCGGCGTCGTCCGCCGCGAGGTCCCACTCCCCCGTCTGCTCCTTCTCGGCGAGGTACCGCCGGAAGCGCCGGGACACCACCTCGTGCATCGAGCGGACGTCGTCCTGTCCCTCGAAGGTGCGGATCTGGAAGCGCCGGTACTCGCTCTTGCGGGGCAGCCCGTCCTCGAAGACCACCATCGAGGCCACCACGTCCTGGCCCTGGAGGTGCGAGATGTCGAAGCACTCGATGCGCAGCGGCGCCGACTCCAGGCCCAGCGCCTCGGCGATCTCCTCCAGGGCGCGGGAGCGGGTGGTCAGGTCGCTGGCGCGCTTGGTCTTGTGCAGCACCAGGGCCTGCTGGGCGTTGCGCCCGACGGTCTCCATCAGGTTCTTCTTGTCGCCGCGCTGCGGGATGCGCAGGGAGACCTGGGAGCCGCGCCGGTCGCCGAGCCACTGGCTGACCGCGTCCACGTCCTCGGGGAGGGCCGGGACCAGGACCTCCTTGGGCACCGCGTCGCCGGTCTCCTCGCCGTACAACTGCTGAAGGGCGTGCTCGACCAGGCCGGCGGTGTCCACGGCCTCGACCTTGTCGGTGACCCAGCCCCGCTGGCCGCGCACCCGGCCGCCGCGCACGTGGAAGATCTGCACGGCCGCCTCCAGCTCGTCCTCGGCCACCGCGATCAGGTCGGCGTCGGTGGCGTCGGCGAGGACGACGGCGCTCTTCTCCATGGCCCGCCTCAGGGCCCCTATGTCGTCGCGGAGGCGGGCGGCCCTCTCGTACTCCATGTCCTCGGCCGCGATCGCCATGTCCTTCTCCAGGCGGCGGATGTAGGTGCCGGTGCGGCCGGCCATGAAGTCGCAGAACTCGTCGGCCAGCTCCCGGTGCTCCTCGGGGGTGACCCGGCCCACGCAGGGGGCGGAGCACTTGCCGATGTACCCGAGCAGGCAGGGGCGGCCGGTGCGCGCGGCGTTGCGGAACACCCCGGCGGAGCAGGTGCGCACCGGGAAGACCCGCAGCAGCAGGTCGACGGTGTCGCGGATGGCCCAGGCGTGGCTGTACGGGCCGAAGTACCGCACGCCCTTCTTCTTCTGCCCGCGCATGACCTGGACGCGCGGGAACTCCTCGTTCAGCGTGACGGCGAGGTAGGGGTAGCTCTTGTCGTCGCGGTACTTGACGTTGAACCGGGGGTCGTACTCCTTGATCCAGGAGTACTCGAGCTGGAGCGCCTCGACCTCGGTGGACACCACCGTCCACTCCACGGAGGCGGCCGTGGTGACCATGGTGCGGGTGCGCGGGTGCAGCCCGGCCAGGTCCTGGAAGTAGCTGGCCAGCCGCTGCCGGAGGGACTTCGCCTTGCCGACGTAGATCACCCGGCGGTGCTCGTCGCGGAACCGGTAGACCCCCGGCGAGTCGGGGATCTGTCCCGGCTTGGGGCGGTAGCTGGAGGGGTCTGCCATGCCTCACACCCTACTGGCGACCACTGACACCCCGTCGCCGCGCGCCCCCGCTCCGGGGCGGCCTCGCCTCAGGCGTCGGGACCGGCCACCAGCCTGCCGCCCTCGACCCGCACCGGGACCACGGGCAGCGGGGCGGTGGCGGGGCCCTTGACCGCCTGACCTGTGGTGACGTCGAAGCGGCTGCCGTGGCAGGGGCAGTTGCCCTCGTTCTCCTCGACCTTGTCGAGGACGCAGCCGGCGTGGGTGCACTGGGCGCTGAACGCCTTGTAGCTGCCCTTGGCCGGGCAGCTCACCACCAGCCGCTGCTCGCGGTAGAGCCGGGCGCCGCCGACGGGCACGGCGTCCGCGGCGCCGAGCTCCACGGGCGCGGTCGGCGTCGGGTTCTCGGCGTGCCCCACCTTGGAGTCGGTGGAGCAGGCGGCGGCTCCCAGCCCCGCGGCGCCGGCCAGCGCCGCTCCTTTGAGCACGGTGCGGCGGGCGGTCGACGAGCCGGACAGGGGCACTCCACGGGAACCGGACATGAGCACTCCACGGGAAGACGGGAAACGATAAGCGGACGACGGTGACGGAAGCGACGATACCGGCGGGTATCCCCACCCCTTCGGCCGCCCCCGGCCCGTCGGCCCGGTGCTCGGCCGTCGGCCCCCTCGGTGCG
>NZ_PVLV01000205.1 GCF_002982015.1 Streptomyces solincola | reverse complement strand
CTCACCGGCGACTGCGCCGCCTTCCTCCGCGAGGCCGCCGCCGGCCGCGACGGCCTCCTCAACGTCTTCGCCCCGCACGCCACCATGGGCGTCGCCGTCCTGGAGACCGGCGCCGGCAGTGACGACGACCTCCTCGCCGCCCTGCACACCCTCCTGCCCGCCGACGACCGCTGGCAGCACCGCCACGGCAGCCCCGGCCACGGCCGCGACCACGTCCTGCCCGCCCTCGTCCCGCCCCACGCGACCCTCCCGGTGGTCGGCGGCGAACTGGCGCTGGGCACCTGGCAGTCGATCTGCCTGGTGGACACGAACCGGGACAACCCGCACCGCCAGGTGCGGCTCAGCTTCCTGGGCTGAGGCGGTCGGGCGAGGAGAGCCGCGGACGAGCTCATCCGGTCTGTTCGGGCAGTGCGGGGGTACGCGGTCCGCATGGCTCTGACGAAGTACGCCGTTCCCCCGCGGAACGTGAGGCAGTTGCGGCGTGTGCGGTCGGTCTACGCGACGGGGGCGCTGCTGGCGCTGCTCGTGCTGATGCAGACCGGGCGCGTGCCGAACGAACGCCACGCCGTCCTCGCCGCCGTGCTCCTGCTGGTCTTCGGCGTGCTGCTGGGCTGGACCCTGGTGCAGCTCCGGCTCCACGGCCGCAGGGGACGGTGCAGCACGGCCCGCAGGCTGACCTCCTCCGCCTGAGCAGCCGCCGCAACCCCCCGCGGAATCTCTGATTCCGGTTGTCGCCGCGTTCCCGCGTGAAGGAGTGCGTTCGGGGTACTGGGCGGTTCCGGGTGGGATCACCCCATTCCTGATTCCAGTCGTTCGATCCACAGGAGGAACCATGACCGACCCCAGGCAGGACCCGAACGAGCAGGAAGGCCCGGCGGACGGCGGGGCGGCCGGTACGCCGGGCGTCCATGACGGGGGCGCCGACGGGGGCGCCGAGGGGCCCGCGGACGGTGGCGCGGCGGGTACGCCGGGTGTGCAGGACGGCGGCGCCGACGGGGGCGCCGAGGGGCCCGCGGACGGTGGCGCGGCCGGTACGCCGGGTGTGCAGGACGGCGGCGCCGACGGGGGCGCCGAGGGGCCCGCGGACGGTGGCGCGGCCGGTACGCCGGGCGTCCAGGACGGCGGCGCCGACGGGGGAGCCGGCGCTTGAGCGTCACCACGCAGACAGCCGAGGACACCGCCGCCGATGACGGCGGCGGTGTCCTCGGGGCCCGGTTGACCCGCCTCGGCCGCGAGGAATTCGCCCGCGACGTCTGGGGGCGCGTCCCCTCGCTCACCCGCGCGGCCGACGACTTCTCCGACCTCTTCTCCGCGCAGGCCGTGGACGAACTGGTCTCCCGCCGCGGGCTGCGCACCCCCTTCCTGCGCGTCGCCAAGAACGGGGCCACCCTCCCCGAGTCCGCGTTCACCGCCCCCGCGGGCGTCGGCGCGACCATTGCGGACCAGCTCGACGACACCGCCCTGTGGCGCAGCTTCGCCGACGGCGCCACGCTCGTACTCCAGGCGCTCCAGCGCACCTGGGAACCCGTCGCCGACCTCTCCTCCCGGCTCGGCACGGAACTCGGCCACCCCGTGCAGGCCAACGCCTACGTCACCCCGCCGCAGAACCGGGGATTCGACGACCACTACGACGTCCACGACGTCTTCGTGGTGCAGATCACCGGCACCAAGCGGTGGATCCTGCACGAACCCGTCCACCCCGCCCCGCTGCGCGACCAGCCGTGGACCGACCACCGCACCGAGGTCGCCGCCGCCGCGGAGGGCGAGCCCTGGCTGGACACCGTGCTGGAACCGGGCGACGTCCTGTACCTGCCGCGCGGCTGGCTGCACGCCGCGCGGGCGCAGGGCGAGGTCTCCATCCACCTGACGCTCGGCGTGCACCCCTGGACCCGCCACGCGCTGGCCGAACACCTCGCGCAGAGCGCCCTCGCCCTGCTGGCCGACGACGAGGAGATGCGCGGTTCGCTGCCGCTGGGCTGGGACGGCCCGGGCGACGAACTCGCCTTCGTCCGCGACCGGCTGGCCGCCGCGATCGGCAGTGCCGACCCCTCGCCCCGCGTCCGGCGCGTCCGCCGGAGCCAGGCGCGGCCCGAACCGCTCGGCCCGCTCGCACAGTCGGCGGCTCTCGCCGCGCTCACCCCCGACGCGCCGCTGCGGCTGCGCGGAGCCCTCGCGCCACGCCTCGACGGACTGCGGCTGACCACCCGCGTCGGCTGGCTCGACTTCCCCGAGGGCGACCTGCCGTCCGTCCGCCGCGTGCTCGACGGCGAGGCCCACACGGCCGGGGAACTCGGACTGGGCCTCGCCGAACGGCTGCTGCGCGCGGGCGTGCTGGTGCCGGCCGGGGCGTGAAGCGGCGGCGATGACGGATCCGAGCCGCTTCCTCTGCGCCGAGGCCGCCCGATCGCGGGGCGACGCACTCGCGGGCACCGCGCCGTACGGCTCGGTCTGGATCCTGATCGAGCACCGCGGCGGCTGGCCCGCCAACGGCTTCGACGGGCTCGACCTGGAGCCGGGCGTGAAGGCACGGGTGTACGCGGCCGCCGCGGCCCTGCGCGCCCGCATGCTGCTGATCCGCCGCCACGGCCGCCGCACGTCGACGTCACCGCCGCGCTGGGCCGTCCTGCGGCAGGACGGGGCCGGTGAACACCGGCAGCGGTGGGGGACCTGGCAGCGCGACGAGGACCTCGTGGGGATCATCGACGCCCTGGACACCCCCGGCGAGGCCGGCCGGCCACCGGTCGTCCTCGTCTGCGCGCACGGCATGCACGACGTCTGCTGCGCCGTACGCGGCAGGCCGGTCGGCCGCGCGCTGAGCGAGCGCTGGCCCGAGCTGGTCTGGGAATGCAGCCACGTGGGCGGCGACCGCTTCGCCGCCAACGTCGTCGTCGCACCGGACGGGGTCTACTACGGCAACCTCGACGGACCCGCCGCCGTGACCGCCGTCGGGGAGCACCTCGCCGACCGCATCCACGCCGACCACCTGCGCGGCTACACCGATCTGGGCCCGCCGCAACAGGCCGCCCTCGCCGCGGTGCTCCGCCACGCCGGGCCCGCCGGCCGCTACGACTACGCCATCGAGGAGACGGTCCGCGAGCACGACCACGACCACGACCGCTGGCGCATCCGCGTCACCGGCCGTCTCACGGGCCTGTCGACGTTCGAGGTCGAACTGCGCTCCCACCGCGCACCGCCGCGCCGCCTCACCTGCCGCGGCCCGCACCCCGCCACGTCCGTGTCGTACGAGGTCACGGCGCTGCGCGTGGGCTGAACGAACGGGGCGGCGCCCCGTCGGCCGTACGCCCGGAGGCGTGGGGCGGGCTTGTCGGGAACGTGCCGCGGGGCCGGTGGGTGAGCACCGGCCCCGCGGGGTGTCGTGTGCCGGCTCGGGGTGGAGCCGGCGGGTCGTGGCTAGACCAGGTCGAACCGGTCGAGGTCCATGACCTTGGCCCAGGCGGCGACGAAGTCCGTCACGAACCTCTCCCGCGCGTCGTCGGCGGCGTAGACCTCGGCGAGGGCGCGCAGTTCGGAGTTGGAGCCGAAGACCAGGTCGGCGCGGGTGCCCGTCCACCTGACCTTGCCGGTCTCGTCGCGGGCCTCGAACTCGTCCTGCGCCGACGACGTCGACTTCCAGGTGGTGCCCAGGTCGAGCAGGTTCACGAAGAAGTCGTTGGTCAGCGTGCCCGGGCGGTCGGTGAGGACGCCGTGCTGCGAGCCGCCGGTGTTGGCGCCCAGCACGCGCAGGCCGCCGACCAGGACGGTGGTCTCCGGGGCGCTCAGCGTCAGCAGGTTGGCGCGGTCCAGCAGCAGGTACTCGGCGGGCAGCCGGGCGCCCTTGCCGACGTAGTTGCGGAAGCCGTCGTAGGCGGGCTCCAGAGCGGCGAAGGACTCGATGTCCGTCTGCTCCTGCGTGGCGTCGACGCGGCCCGTGGTCAGCGGCACCCGCACCTCGAAGCCGGCGTCCTTCGCCGCCTGCTCGACGGCCGCGCTGCCCGCGATCACGATCAGGTCGGCCAGCGAGACCTGCTTGCCGCCCCTGCCGTTGAAGGACTGCTGGACGCCTTCCAGGACGCGCAGGACCTGGGCCAGCTCGTCCGGGTCGTTCGCCTCCCAGCCGCGCTGCGGCTCCAGGCGGATCCGGGCGCCGTTGGCGCCGCCGCGCTTGTCGCTGCCGCGGAAGGAGGAGGCCGACGCCCAGGCGGCCGAGACCAGCTGGGCCACCGTCAGGTCGGTGGCGAGCACCTGCTCCTTGAGCGCGGTGATGTCCGCGTCGTCCAGCGGCTCACCGGTGCGCGCGGGCAGCGGGTCCTGCCACAGCAGCACCTCGGAGGGCACCTCCGGGCCCAGGTAGCGCTGGATCGGACCCATGTCGCGGTGCGTCAGCTTGTACCAGGCGCGGGCGAAGGCGTCCGCGAACTCCTCCGGGTTCTCGTGGAAGCGGCGCGAGATCTGCTCGTACGCCGGGTCGAAGCGCAGCGACAGGTCGGTGGTGAGCATCTGCGGCCGGTGCTTCTTCGACGCGTCGTGCGCGTCCGGGATGGTCGCCTCGGCGTCCTTGGCGACCCACTGCTGCGCGCCGGCGGGCGACCGGGTCAGCTCGTACTCGTAGGCGAAGAGGTTGTGGAAGAACTCGTTGCCCCACTGGGTCGGGGTGCTGGTCCAGGTCACCTCCAGGCCGCTGGTGATGGCGTCCCCGCCCTTGCCGGTGCGGTAGGTGCTGCGCCAGCCCAGGCCCTGCTCCTCCAGCGGGGCGCCCTCGGGGTCCGCGCCGACGTTCTCCGCCGGGCCGGCGCCGTGGGTCTTGCCGAAGGTGTGGCCGCCGGCGATGAGGGCGACGGTCTCCTCGTCGTTCATCGCCATTCGGCGGAAGGTCTCGCGGATGTCGCGGGCGGCGGCGATCGGGTCGGGGTTGCCGTTGGGGCCCTCGGGGTTGACGTAGATCAGGCCCATCTGGACCGCGCCGAGCGGGCTCTCCAGCTCACGGTCGCCGGTGTAGCGCTCGTCGTCCAGCCAGGTGGTCTCCGGGCCCCAGTAGACGTCCTCCTCCGACTCCCAGACGTCCTCGCGGCCGCCGGCGTAGCCGAAGGTCTTCAGGCCCATGGTCTCCAGGGCGACGTTGCCGGCGAGGATCATCAGGTCGGCCCAGGACAGCGCCTGGCCGTACTTCTTCTTGACCGGCCACAGCAGCCGGCGGGCCTTGTCGAGGTTGCCGTTGTCCGGCCAGCTGTTCAGCGGGGCGAAGCGCTGCTGGCCGGCGCCCGCGCCACCGCGGCCGTCGCTGATGCGGTAGGTGCCGGCGCTGTGCCAGGCCATCCGGACCATCAGCGGTCCGTAGTGGCCGAAGTCGGCCGGCCACCAGTCCTGCGAGGTGGTGAGCACCTCGGCGACGTCCCGCTTGACCGCTGCCAGGTCCAGAGCCCGGAACGCGGACGCGTAGTCGAAGTCCTCACCCAGCGGGTTCGCCACGGCCGGGTTCTTGGCGAGGATCTTCAGGTTGAGGCGGTCCGGCCACCACTGGCGGTTGCCGCCGCCCTGGGTGGGGTGCGGTGCGCGGCCGTGGGCCACCGGGCAGCCGCTCGCCTGGGCCTCGGGCACCTCCGGGATGGCCGTCTCCGGCGAATCCGGGACGGTGGGGTCGAAGACGTGCGGCTCGTGGTTCTCGCTCATGGGTAATCCTTCCGGACCCGGCGGGTCATGAGGGGCGCTGACGGGGGAGGAGGGTTCGGGTCGTACAGAGGGGGCACGCTGGGTGCCGGGGCCTGTCAGTGGGCGGTGCCGCGCGCACGACCGGCCGTGTCCATCGGATGTCTCTGCTGCCGTACCGGAGTCTTCCTGTCTCTTGGATGTCGCCGGGATCGATCCTACGATGGACTTCGTCCAAGTCAAGAAGTGTACTAAGAGTGCACTGAGAACGTGCGGCCGGAGCACGCCGTCACCGGACCCTCCCGAGGGCCGCGCGCTCCCCGCACACCGGAACCGGGCAGGTGAGACGAGATGAGCGACCTTCTCCAGCGGTTGCGGGGGCGCGGCTGGCGGCTGACCTCGCAGCGGCGTGTCGTCGCGGAGGTCCTCGACGGCGACCATGTGCACCTGACGGCCGACGAGGTGCACCTGCGGGCCGCCGGGCTGCTGCCCGAGATCTCCCGCGCGACCGTCTACAACACGCTCGGGGAACTCGTCGCGCTCGGCGAGGTGCTGGAGGTCTCCACGGTGGGCCGGGCCAAGCGCTACGACCCCAACGCGCGCCGCCCCCACCAGCACCTGGTCTGCTCGGGCTGCGGCACGGTCCGCGACGTCCACCCGGTCGGCGACGCCCTCGGCGACCTGCCCGACACCGAGCGGTACGGCTTCACCGTCGGCTCCGCGGAGATCACCTACCGCGGGCTGTGCCCGGCCTGCGCCTGACCGCGGCGGCGCGGACCGCCCCCGCGCGGAGCCCGGCCCTCCCTCGCCTGCTCACACGCCGGAGCGCAGCACGAGGAGGGTGATCTCGCTGGGGGCGAAGACGCGGAAGGGCGGGCCCCAGAAACCGGTGCCGCGGCTGGTGTAGAGCTGGGTGCGGGCGCCGTGGCGGCTGAGACCGGCGAGGGCCGGCTGGTCGAGGCGGACCAGGTGGTGGAAGGGCCAGATCTGGCCGCCGTGGGTGTGGCCGGAGAGTTGGAGGTCGACACCGCGGGCCGCCGAGGTGCCGTTCTGCGGGCATGCCACCGTCGCCACCGCCATCGCGCTCGCCGAGCGGATCGGTCCCGGGAAGCTGGTGTTCGCGACCCGCGCCGGCACCGTGCCGGTGGAGGTGACGGAGCGGGAAGGGGTCCTCCAGGCCACGCTCACCAGTGTCGAGCCGCACGTCGAGGGGGTCGTCGACGCCGACCTCGCCGAGGCGCTCGCCGCGCTCGGCTGGCCGGCCGCCGATCTCGACCCGGCCTTCCCGCCCCGTATCGCCTTCGCCGGCGCCCGCCACCTCGTCCTCGCGGCGGCGACCCGCGGCCGCCTCGCCGATCTCGCCTACGACTTCGCTCGCCTCGAAGCGCTGATGCGCCGACTCGACCTGACGACCGTCCAGTTGGTGTGGCGTGAGTCGGCCACCGTCTTCCACGTCCGGGACCCGTTCCCCGTCGGGGGCGTCGTCGAGGACCCGGCGACCGGCGCGGCGGCTGCCGCGTTCGGCGCCTACGTCCGTGACCTCGGCCTCGTGACCGAGGACGCCGTCCTCACCTTGCACCAGGGCGAGGACCTGGGCCGCCCCGGACGGCTCACGGTGACCCTGCGTGCGGGCGATCCGCGCGTCCGGGTCACCGGCGCGGGGGTCCGCCTCGACTAGCACGCCGAGTGTGCGGCCACGGCGTCGGACCGGTCGGGTCGCCGCGGACGCGGAGCGGATGCGGATGCGGATGCGGAGGCGGTCGCGGAGGCGCGCGGAAGGCACGGCCACGTCGTCCTCGGCGGCTCGTGCGCCCAGTCCCTCGACGACCGCGTCGGAGGTCATCCGGCGGGTCGCCCGTTCACAGCTGCCGAGTCCCGTGCCGAGCGCCGTCGCAGCACCCGGTGCGGCGCCGGGTCGTCACGCCCGGTGCCGGTACGGGACACCGCCTCCGGCACCCGGTGCAGAAGCCGGTCCGCGGCCGCGCCGCCGGCGGCAGCGGCACCGGTGGCACCGGCGGTCTCGGAGGCGGGCGAAGCAGCCGAGACGCCGGCACCGTCGGTCGCATCACGCGCGATGACCGGGGCGGCGGTGCGGAATCGCGGATGCCGCCGGGAAGGCGTCAGTGCTCGCAGAGGGAGAACTCCCGCTCGTAGAGCTGCTCGTTGTGCTCGTCGACGAAGAACTTGCGCTCCCGCATGAGCTGTTCGCGGTACTCCCTGGCCTGGTCGAGCGTCATGGTCGAGGTGGCGGCCCAGGGCTGCTGCGGCGGTATGTCGGACGTCGAGACGATGGTCCGGTCCGGGTCGACCAGGAAGAACGCCAGGATCTTGCGGTGTCCCGGGCGGGTGGGGTCCACCAGGCGGAACGAGTCGACGCGGTGCTGGAGGATGTTGGGGAAGGCCAGGCAGCGGCCGGCGGGGGTCGGGGCCGACCCCAGCGGCTGGTTCAGCGCGTCCGCGTCCTCCAGGCCGTAGACCTCGCGCAGGCCGTTGTCGTCGTTCTGCTCGTAGTCCGGGTCGTCGAGCGCCGCCCGGAAACCGAGCCGGCTCTCGGTGATGTTCTCGCTGTCCCAGTAGTAGATCCCGGTCGAGACGATCCGCTCGTTGAGCATTCCCTCGACATGCCAGGAACCGCCGGGGTACTCGGGCTTCTCCGGGGTGAGGTGGAGGGTGGCGAGTTTGACGATGACCTGCACGCGGCGGCCGCGCAGGTCGACCCGGGTGGATTCCTCGGGCGGCGCGGGCGGGGTGAATTCCGGGGCGTCCGGAACGACCGGGCGGCGGTTCTCCCAGTAGTCGTCCTGGGCCCGCTCCCAGGCCCGCACGGCGTCCGCGTAGGCCGCGTCGTCACCGTAGGCGGACTTGTCCGGGCGCCGCGGCGCGGAGTCGTACCACCCGTAGGGGTCGGCCTCGATCCGCGGGGGGCGCGGGTGGCGCAGATCGGTCAGCACGTTCTCCAGCAGCGGGCGGAAGCGCGCGAGGACGTCGGGCAGGACGGCGGCCAGCTCGCGGTGCTTCTCGGGATGGACGTTGTTGACATAGGAACGGAACGCGACATCGCCGTCCGCGCTGATGTCGACGTCCGCGGGCAGCCACTGGAACATCTCCGAGAACTCGTGGCCCGAGTACCGGTCCGTCGGGTTCTGCCAGGCTCGCTCGGGCCCCCCGCTCACCCCCCTGACCAGGCAGAACAGGGAAGGATGCACCAGATCCAGCACCTGGCCGCCGGATCCGGGGTGCCAGTCCTTCTCCGCGTCCGGGACCTCCTCGAGGACGCGGACCGCCGCGCGCAGCCGGGAGCGCAGGCCGTCGTCCACCAGGGTGTCCGACTGCCACACCCCGTCCACGGCGGACACCTCCGCCCCGGTCCGCGCGTCCCGCAGCGCCGCGTAGTGCCCGAGTTCGGCCAGCACATAGCGGACCTGCGCCTCGGTGAGCCCCTGGGCGAGCGCCTCCCGCGTCCACCGCGCGACGACGTCGGCGTCCTTCATCTTGTCGAACCATCCCGGCTTGGCCCGGATGTGTGCGCTGCACTGTGTCATCTGAAGCTCCCGCAGCGTCCGCGGGGTCGCGAACGACAGGGAACGGGAAGCGTGGAAGGGCAGCGGGAAAGCGGGCAGGCCGGTCAATTCTCTTGGTCCTCACGGTCGGTGCGATGGCGGGCAGGATACGTCAGCGCACTGACACCGCAGCCGTCGTCCCGGCCGGGACGGACGCGGACGTAGGCTCGGGCCGGGTGGTGACGGAGGAGGAGGGCTTATGAACGCCGCCGATGCGGTTCCGCAGAGGCTGGACCCGGTGAGCGTCCGCAACGCGAAGACCACGCTGGTGCAGCTTCTCGGTCGGGCGGGGGTGTACGCCGGCGACGCGGAGGAGCTGATCGGACTGGTCGAGGCGGGCGCGCTGGCCGTGGCGGCGCCGGAGACGGCGACCGTGGCGGATGTCGCGCCGTCGGGCAAGGGCGAGCTGTACGCGGCCGGGTGGGGCGACGGGGCACGGGCCGCGGCCGACCACCTCGGCGCGGTCGCCGAGCGGGTGCTGCGGGAGGCGGTGGGCGAGCCCGGGCCGGAGGAGCCGGCGGAGCGGACCCGCGTCGGGCGGATGGACGTGGAGCGGGCGAAGGTGGTGGTGACCTCCCTGCACGTGTCGTTCGCCGACGACTCGGAGCTGGACCCGGAGGTCTCCGAGCAGGTCCTCTTCGCCGTACTGCGCACCATGGGGGCGCGCGGGCGGGCCGGTTATCCGGGGCTGCTGACCCGGTTCGCGGACGAGCACCGCGCCCGGGTGGAGCGGATGTTCGCGCGGTACGGGCCGGGCAGCCCGATCGCCATCCACGGCCGCTACACGCTGCTGCACTCCCCGACGTGCGTCGCCGTCCTCGAGCGGCTGACGGTCGTGCCGGAGGAGCTGCGCGAGGAGTGGGACGCCGGGGAGCTGCCGCCGGCCTGGCTGGACGGGCTCGCCACGGCCTGGGAGGCGGCGGGGGCCTGAGGAACGGCCTCACGGCGGGGGCCTGAGGAACGGCCTCACGGCGGGGCCTGTGCAGCGCCTGGACGGCGGGACCGACAGCGGCCGGCCCCGGGTCCTGGAGGGCGGGACCCGGGGCCGGCCGCCTGCGCCCGAGGGGGCTACGGCGTCATCTCGTACGCGCCGGAGAGCGCCTCGACGCGCTCCCAGACGCGCGCGGAGCGGGCCTCGTCGATCACCGGGCGGCGCACCGCTGCCAGCGCCCACGTCTGCTGGTCCGGCGTGGCGGAGTCCTTGCCGTGCAGCTCGACGGCGTGGCCGGAGAAGTCGCGGACCAGGACCGCGAACAGTTCGTCGAGCACCGACTCGTCCAGCCCGGTCAGACGGGCCTGCTCCAGGATGAGCTGGGCGTGCACCACGAGCGCGAAGAGCTGGCCGACCGACAGCAGGAAGTCCAGGTCGCGGCTCTGCGTCTCGTCGGGGGCCATGGTGGCGACGAAGTCGCACAGCGCGTCGGCCTGCTCGCGGAAGCGGGCGACGTTGGGCACGGCGGCGTAGGCGTCGAAGGCGGGCCGCCAGTCGTGGAAGCGCACCGAGCCCAGCCCGCGGGCGGGGCCCTGGCGGAAGAGGAAACCGTCGTCGGCCGCGTCCAGGCGGGTGGGCACGGCGGGCTGGTCGACCGGGGCCAGCAGATGGTTGCGGAGGAACTTCAGGATCAGCGCCAGGTTGACGTGGACCGTGCCTTCCAGCTTGGGCAGGGAGCGGATCTCCACGGCGGCCTGGGCGAAGTAGGTGTCCTTCTCGAAGCCCTTGGCCGCGATGACGTCCCACATCAGGTCGACGACCTTCTCGCCCTCGGTGGTGACCTTCATCTTGGTCATCGGGTTGAAGAGCAGGTAGCGGCGGTCGTCCGGGCCCGCGGTGCGGAAGTAGTCGACGGCCCGGTCGCTGAACAGCTTCATGCCGACCAGCCGGACGTAGGCGTCGGCCAGCTCCCGGCGCACGTGCGGGAAGGCGGTGACGGGCCGGCCGTACAGGACGCGGTTGCTCGCGTGGGTGACGGCCTCGTACATCGCGTGCTCGCAGATGCCGATCGAGGCGGTGCACAGGTTGAACTTGCCGACGTTGACGGTGTTCAGGGCGGCGTCGAAGGCGGCGCGGCCGGTGTGCAGCACGTCGGAGGCGGCGACGGGGTAGTCCGCCAGCCGGAACTCGCTGACGTACTTGGAGGAGTCCACCACGTTGCGCACCAGGTGGTAGGCGGGGTGGCGGCTGTCGGCGGCGAAGAAGACGTAGCCGTCGGGGCCCTCGACGTCGGTGCGGCGGCCGAAGACGGACACCAGCCCGGCGGCGTTGCCGTTGCCGATGTAGTACTTGGATCCGGTGGCCCGGAAGCCGCCCTCGCCGTCGGGCTCCAGCAGCATGTCGGTGGAGTAGATGTCCGCGCCGTGCGACCGCTCGGACAGCCCGAAGGCGAAGACCTCGCCCTGCTCCAGCAGGTCGGCGGCGCGGGCGCGGGCCTCGGCGTTGTCGCTCTGCCACACCGGGCCCAGGCCCAGGATGGTCACCTGCCAGGCGTACCAGTAGTCCAGGCCGTAGAAGCCGAAGACCTCGTTGAGCGCGGCGATCCGGGCGGTGTCCCAGCGCTGCTCGGGCCGGCCGGCGGCGGAGGCCGGGGTGAGGAACGTGGCGAACAGGCGCTCCTCGGCGGCGAAGGCGAGGAAGTCGCCGAGCCAGGCGCGCGAGCGGTAGTCCTCGATCAGCCGGCGCTTGCCGCGCTCCTCGAACCAGTCGACCGTGGCGCGCAGCAGCCGCCTGGTCTCGGCGTCGAAGTGCGCCGGGTCGTAGGTACGCGGGTTGAACAGCAGCGCGTCGGCCATGGGAGGGGAGCCTTCCGGAGGGAGGAGCCGTGGAGGGTGCCTCCCGATCCTCTATGCAACTTGTTGCACAAGGAAAGTCCCGGCGGCCCGGTGAGACGCGGCTCACCCGTCGCGGGCGTACGCCCCCGGACGCGCGGAGCCCGGTGATCTGGCCGATGGTGGAAGGACCGGCCGCGCCGGCAGACGAGGAGGTCCGACCATGGACGTACCCGGTACGTCGACCGCCGGCCCGCGGACGCCGGCCGAGCGGACGCCGGACGAGCGGGCGGCGTACGGGCGGCAGGCCCGCAAGCGGGTCCCGCGCGCCGCGCACGGCCGGTGGGAGCCGCAGCCGGACCGCCCCGACCCGGTGGGGACCGTCGAACGCCAGTCGGCCGAGCGGGTGCCGGAACTGGTCCCGATCCGCTACGGCCGCATGCTGGAGTCGCCCTTCCGCTTCTACCGCGGCGCCGCCGCGATCATGGCGGCCGACCTGGCGTCCTCGCCCGCCAGCGGACTTCGGGTGCAGCTCTGCGGCGACGCCCATCCGCTGAACTTCCGGCTGCTCGCCTCCCCGGAGCGCCGCCTGGTCTTCGACATCAACGACTTCGACGAGACCCTGCGCGGACCCTTCGAATGGGACGTCAAGCGGCTGGCGGCCGGCCTGGTGATCGCTAGCCGGGCGAACGGCTTCTCGGAGAAGGAGCAGAACCGCACCGTACGAGCCTGTGTGCGGGCCTACCGGGAGCGGATGCGGATGTTCGCCGGCATGCGGACCCTCGACATCTGGTACGCCCTGGACGACACCGAGAAGATCACCGAACTGGCCTCCTCGATCGGCGGGGACGCGGTGGAACGCACCGCCCGGGCCACCGCGCGCGCCCGCACCCGCACCCACCTGGAGGCGTACGCCAAGCTCACCCGGGTCACCGCCGAAGGCCGGCGCATCACCCCCGACCCGCCGCTGATCACTCCGCTCGCCCAGTTGGCCGCCGACCCCTCCGAGGCCGGGCGGGAGCGGGAGCTGCGCACCCTCGTGGGCGCGTACGCGAGCACCCTGCCGCCCGAGCGCCGGCACCTGCTGCGCCACTACCGCCTGGTCGACATGGCCCGCAAGGTGGTCGGCGTCGGCAGCGTGGGCACCCGCTGCTGGGTGCTGCTCCTGCTCGGCCGGGACGACGACGACCCGCTGCTGCTCCAGGCCAAGGAGGCCCAGGAGTCGGTGCTCGCCCCGTATGCCGGCGGCGAGGACTACGACAACCAGGGGCGCCGGGTGGTGGCCGGGCAGCGCCTGATGCAGACCGCCGGCGACATCTTCCTCGGCTGGACGCACGTGGTGGGCCTGGACGGGCGCGGCCGCGACTTCTACGTGCGCCAGCTCTGGGACTGGAAGGGCATCGCCCGCCCCGAGACCATGGGGCCCGGCCTGCTCGCCCTGTTCGGCCGGCTGTGCGGGGCGTCCCTGGCCCGGGCCCACGCCCGCTCCGGCGATCCGGTCGCGATCGCCGCCTACCTGGGCGGCGGCGACCGCTTCGACCGCGCGCTCGCCGACTTCGCCCAGTCCTACGCCGACCGCAACGAGCGGGACTTCGCGGCGCTGCGGGACGCCTGGCGCTCCGGCCGGATCAGGGCCGAGCGGCTCTGAGCCGGCCCGCCGGACCGGGACGCCGTCGGGGAGCTTCCGCCGCCGCCGGAGCCGGGCGGCCGTCGCGCGCCGAACGTGGCGACGGCCTCGGTGCCGGTGGTCCGCGAGCGCACGTAGCGCTCGGCCCGGGTGCGGCACTCGAGGAAGGCCGGCCCCGCCGCCACCCGCTCCACCGCCGAGTCCAGGTCCGGCGGCACGTGCCCGCAGCTGCGCCCGGCCGTCCCGCAGCGGTGCCCGGGAGACGCCGGGCCGCCGGCAGCTCGACGTGCTCCGGCGTGAGCTGCCCGGGCGCCGCCGGCCGATCTCCCAGGCCCCCTCCGGGCCCGGCGAGTGGAGTAGGCGAGGTCCACCAGGTCCCGGTCGGAGCCGTCGCGCACCAGCAGGGCCCGGTCGCCCGGGTCCGCCGGTCCGTCCAGGTCCGGGCCGAGGACCACCCGTTCAGCGACCGGATCCGCGCGGCCGGACGCCTGCTGGACCGCCTCGCCGGGCTCTGACCTGCGCGTACGACCAGATCCACCCGCCGTCGCCGCACTGTTCGCGCGGCGGGGTGGGATGATGAAAGGGCTGGTGCGCGGGGATTCGGCGGGTCGAGGAGTCGCCATGGCGGGCACATGGGCCAACCGGGACCACCCCCCGGTCGAACGGCCGAGGCAAGGGCGGGACGAGAGCGCCGAGGAGCGCGCGGACCGCCGCTGGGCGGACCTGCTCCAGGAGCTGCGGGTGGCGCAGACCGGCATGCAGATCCTGTTCGGCGTGCTGCTCATCGTCGTCTTCCAACCGGTCTTCGCCACCCTGGACGGAGCCGACCGCACGCTCTACGTCACCGCGGTCACCCTCGGCGCGGCCACCGTGGCCGCGCTGATCGCCCCGGTGGCCCTGCACCGGATGGTGGCCGGCCGGCACATCAAGCCGGAGACGGTGGTGCTGGCGGCGGCGCTCGCCAAGGCGTCCATGGGCATGCTGGCCGCCACCATGGCCGCCGCCCTGCTGCTGCTGTTGCGGGTGGCGGTGGACGACACCGTCGCCGCGGTGCTGACCGGCGGCTTCTGCCTCTGGCTGCTGGCGCTGTGGCTGCTGCTGCCGATGTGGGCCCGGCGCCGCTACTCCAGCCGGCGGTGACCGGCCGGACGCCGCCAGGGGGCAGGATGGGGCGCGGGCCCGCGCCGGAAGTCCCGGCGCGTCCGGGGAAGAGTGGTGGACCAGTGGAGCAGCAGTGGCTGTCACGGCGCGCGCACGAGGCCGAAGGAGCCGCGGCCGGGGGCTTCGACCTCACCCAGTGCGTACGGGAGCCGATCCACCTGCTCGGCGGCGTGCAGTCCTGCGGATCGCTGGTGGCGGTCGACCCGGCCACCGGGCTGGTCGAGGTCGCCGCGGCCAACACCGGCGCCCTCCTCGGCGTGGCGGCGGCCGACCTGGTCGGCGGGCCGGTGACCCGGCTGCTGCCGGCCGCCCTGTTCGAGGAGGCGGTGCGGGCGGCCGGCGACGAGGACGGGGTGCCGGCCGCCCTCGACCCGCCCGAGGAGGTGACCGCCCGGGGCCGGCGCTTCGACGTCTCCGCGCACCGCCGCGGCGGCCTGCTGATCCTGGAGTTCGAGCCCCGGGACGACGGCGACGCCCAGGCCCGCGGCTTCTACCAGGGCGTACGCCGGGCGCTGGCCCGCCTGCGGTCGGCGGCGGGCGTCGCCGAGTGCTGCGAGGTCGCGGTACGCGAGGTGCGGGCGCTCACCGGGTTCGACCGGGTGGTCGCCTACCGCTTCGACGGCGAGGACGGGCCGGGCGAGGTGGTCGCCGAGGACGTCCGGCACGACTGGGAGCCGTGGCTGGGCCTGTGGTTCCCGGCCACCGACATCCCGCCGCAGGCCCGCCGGCTGTACCGGGAGAACTGGATCCGCGTCATCGCGGACGTGGACGACGCCTCCGTCGGCCTGCACCCGCCGGTGCGCCCGGCCACCGGCGAGCCCCTGGACCTCTCGCAGGCCGCGCTGCGCACCGTCTCCGGATTCCACCTGGAGTACCTGCGCAACATCGGCGTCCGCTCCTCCATGTCGGTGTCGGTGCTGCGCGAGGGGCGGCTGTGGGGGCTGATCGCCTGCCACGGCGCCGAACCCGCGCGGATCACCCCCGAGGTGCGCTCGGCCTGCGAGATGTTCGGCGCGGCCTTCTCCCTCCAGCTCTCCGCCATCGAGGAACGGGAGCGCGCGGACGCGCTGGTGGAGTCCGCCGCACGGACCGCGGCGGTCGCCGAGGTGCTGGAACGCGGCCGACTGGAGGAGGGCCTCGGCGGTGGCGGCGGCCCGCTGCTGGAGCTGGTGGCCGCGGACGGGGTGGTGCTCCGGCGCGCCGAGCGCACCCTGGGCGCGGGCGAGGCGTTCCCGCCCGCCCTGCTCCGGACGCTGGCGGACCGGGCACGCGGCCTGACCCCTGGCGGACTGTGGTGCACCGACCGGCTCGCCGAGGAGGAACCGGGGGACCGGGCGGACGGCACGGCCGGCGGGCCGTCGGGGGTGCTGATGGTGCCGCTGTCCGGCGAGGGCGAGTACCTCGCCTGGCGCCGACCGGAGCGGCCGATGCCCCGCCAGTGGGCGGCCGACCCCGCGCAGCCGGTACGGGTGGGGCCGCGCGGCGAACGGCTGACGCCCCGCGGCTCGGGGGCCGTCTTCCGGGCCGCCGTGCGCGGCCGCAGCCTGCCCTGGACCGTCCGCGACCAGGTGGCCGCCCGGGAGCTGTGGCGGCTGCTGACCGGTCTGGTGCTGCGGCACGCCGACGTCCTGGACGCGATCAACGACGAGCTGCGGATGCGCAACACCGACCTGGACTCCTTCGCCCACGCCGCCGCCCACGACCTCAAGGAGCCGCTGCGCGGCATCTCCAACGCGGCGACCTTCGCCATGGAGGACGCCGCGGACGGCCTCGACGAGACCACGCTGCGCCGCCTTCGGACCATGCAGCGCCTCGCCGGGCGCATGGACGAGCTGCTCAACTCGCTGCTGCACTACGCCCGGCTCGGCCGCGCCGGGCTGCGGATCCGCGAGGTGGAGCTGGGCCGCGCCCTGGACGCGGCCCTGGAGGTGGCCGGGCCCCGGCTCACCGAACGGCGGGTGCGGGTGGTGCGCGGCACGCTTCCGCGGGTGTGGGCCGACCCCGACCGGCTGGACGAGATCCTGGTCAACCTGCTGGTCAACGCCGCCAAGTACGCCCGCGAGGACGGCGAACGCCGGGTCGAGGTCACCGTCGAGCGGCGCCCCCTCCCGCCCGCCGGCCGCGACGGGGCCCAGGCGCCCGCCGGGACGGAGCAGGTGATCGTCGTCCGGGACAACGGGATCGGCATCCCGGCCGAACGCCACCGGGACGTCTTCGACCTGTTCCGCCGGCTGCACGGCCCGGCCGAGCACGGCGGGGGCACCGGGGTGGGGCTGGCGCTGGTCAAGCGGATCGTCGAACGCCACGGCGGCCGCATCTGGCTGGAGGCCGCCCCCGGCGGGGGCACGGCGTTCTACTTCACGCTCGCGGCGCCCGAGCCGGCCCCGGAGCCCGCCTGACGCCAGTAGTCGACGGCGCCCTTCAGCACCGTCTGGAAGAGCGCGAAGTTGACCGGCTTGTAGACATAGCTGTCCGCGCCCGCCGCGAAGCAGGCGTCGACCTCGGCGGGGGCGGTGGAGGAGGTGAAGACCACCACCGTCACCGCGCCCAGCTCCGGGTGGGAGCGGATCTGCTCCAGCACCGTGTGGCCGTCGGTCCCGGGCATGTTGAGGTCCAGCAGGATCAGCCCCGGCAGTTCCTCGCGGGACAGCAGGTCCGCCGCCAGGCCCTGCCCGCGGGCGGTGAACTCCAGCACCAGATCGGGGTGGGTGCGGCGCAGCGCCCGCTCGATCGCCTCGGCGTCCTCCGGGCTGTCCTCCACGACCAGTATCCGGTCCGGGGCCGGCCGCCGCCCGGGCGCCGCCGGCTCCGGCGCCTCCGCCGCCTCGCCCGTCTGCGGTGTCCGCGGCGTCCGCGGCAGATGCGTCACTGTGTCTCCTCCACGATTCCCCCCGCCACCCGGGCGACCAGCACCGCGGTGTCGTCGTCGCCCAGCGCGCGGAAGGCGGCCGCGCGGGCGATCAGCCCGGCGGCCGCGTCGCCGTCCCCGGCGCAGCACTCCCGTACCGCCTCGGGCAGCAGGCTCTCGAACATCGTCCCATCCGCCGAGCGGGCCTCCGACAGCCCGTCGGTGAACATCACCAGCGCGTCGCCCGGCTCCAGCACGGCCGTGCGCGGCTCGTACAGGGTCTCCGGCACGATGCCCAGCAGCAGCCCGGACGCCCGGACCTCCTCCACCCGCCCGTCCGCGCGCCGCAGCAGCGGGCGCGGATGCCCGGCCGAGGCGGCCTCCACGGTGTGCCCGTCGCCGTCCGGGGTGAGCACCGCGACGAACGCGGTCACGAACCGCGCGGTCTGCTGACCGGTCAGCACGCTGTTGAGGCGGCGCAGCGCCTCGCCGGGCGGCACCTTGTCCTCCAGCAGCACGCGCAGGGTGTGCCGGGCCAGACCGGCCAGCGCCGCGGCCTCGGCCCCGCGGCCGCACACGTCCCCGACGAAGAGCGCCAGCCCGCCGTCCCGGCGCACCACGGCATCGTAGAAGTCGCCGCCCACCTCCAGCGAGTCGTCGGCCACCTCGTAGGCCGCGGTCAGCTCAGCGCCCGGCCAGTCGGGCAGCTTGCCCGGCAGCAGATGGCGCTGGAGCTGCTCGGCGTTGCGGCGGCGCTGCTCGTAGGCGCTGGTGGTGTCGATGGCCAGCGCCGCCCGGCGGGCCAGGTCGTCCTGCACGCGCAGGTCGACGATGTCCCGCTCCGGGCGGTGGTACACGAACGTCAGCGTGCCCAGCAGCTTCCCCCGGGCCCGCAGCGGGCTGATGGTCACGGCCCGCACCTCCCGGCCCGGGCCCTCGCTGCGCGGCCCGAACGCGGACGCCCCCAGCGCCTCGCCGGTGATCAGGGTGCCCTCCGGCCGGCGTGCCGCGGCCCTCAGCGCCTCGCCCAGCCACGGATCGTCCGCCGCCACACCCCGCAGCCAGGGCTGCACGGCCGCCGCCACGTGCACGCTGGCCACCGGGGACAGCCGCCCGCCGGGCCGGCACAGATGCACCACGCAGGCCTCCGCCACCGCCGGGACCGCGAGCCGGGCGATGCGCTCCAGCGTCTCCCGCTCGTCCAAACTGGCGTCCATCTGCAACGACGCCTCGGCCAGGAACGCCTCCTCCACCCGGCGGCGCTCGGCCGCCCGGTGCTCCAGCACCCGCCGGTTGCCGGCCACCAGGACCTCGCCCAACTGGAGCAGCCGCCCCGGCAGCGCGGAACCGGCGTCCTGCCGCCGGCTCACGCCCAGCGAGAAGGCCGCCCAGTCGTCGCCGCCGAGCGCGAAACGCGCCTCCAGGGCCCACCGCGCGCCCGCCTCGGCCAGCAGCGCCGCCTCGGGCGCGAACGCCGCGTCGTCCGCCGCGAGGTCGTAGGCGAACAGCCGTACCGGCGCGCGGTCCCCGGCCTCCGCACCGTCCTGGGCGGGCAGCCGCGCGGGCACGGTCCGCACACTGCCGGCCGGCGGGGTCGTGGTGGCCGCCGACCCGTCGCCGGCCGTCAGCCGCCGGACGTACCGCAGCGACCGACCCTCCCACCGGCTGCCGGTCACGGCGACCACGTCCCGCTCCGCCAGCATCAGGGCGTAGACGTGCCGGGCCATGTCCGTGATGTCTTCGGCATCCTGCGCGGCTTGCCACATGCGGTGCAGGCCGGCGGCCCAGCTCTCCGGGTCCGCGCCCGCTCCGCCCTCGACTCGCCCCACCGTCTCCTCGATCGTCTCGGCTGCACTGACCGGAGCTCGCGCCCCGCCGCCGCGGGCCGGTTGCCGGGTCGGTCCGGGCGGGCAGCACGTCCCAGCGTACGTCCCCGCCGCCGCGCCGCAGGAGGGGAACCGGATCACCGGCGGCCGGACGGGCGCCGGTGCCGCCGTGCACCTGCCGGTCGCCGGACCGCGGTCCCCCGTACGGCCGCCCCGCGGCCTGTCGGGGGGCGGGCGCGGCCTGCTCGGAGGGCGCCGGACCACCGCGGCCGGTGCCCGGCGTACGCGTCCGGGCAGCGCTCCGTTGGGCCGGCGTTAGCGGCCAGACGGTCAGGCTGGGCGGGTGATGCAGTCAAGAAGGGTCTCCCAGGCGTCCGACGAGGTCTCCCGGATCAGGAAGAGGCGCGCCGTCGTCGCGGCAGTGGCCGCCGTGCTGCTCGGCACGGCCGCAGTGGTCGGTTCACTGCTCTCGGGCGACGACTCCCCGCCCCGCTGGAAGGAGGCCGCCGGCCGGCCGGTGACCGCCCCGCGCCACACCTCCGGCCCCGACGGCACCAGAGTCCTCCTCGGCCGGCCCTCCGCCTCGCACACCCTCCAGGTGTACGAGGACCCGCGGTGCCCGGGCTGCGCCCTGGTGGAGCGGGTGATCGGCGCCGATGTCCGCAAGGACGTGCGGCGCGGGAAGTACCGGCTCCAGTACGTCGGGGCGACCTTCCTCGACGGGGACAGTCTGGACGGGGACCGGGTGCGCACCGGAGCGTTCGGCGAGGGCTCCAAGGCCGCGCTCAGCGCGTTGGGCGCGGCCCTGGACACAGGGGAGGAGGCGTTCCTCGCCTACAAGGACGCCCTGTACTCCGCCCGATTCCACCCTGACGAGCGGGACGACCGGTTCGGCGACGAGGACTACCTGCTCGAGGTGGCCGACTCCGTCCCCGCCCTGCGCGGCAACGCCGCCTTCCACCAGGCGGTGCGGGACCGGACCTACGACGCGTGGGCGCTGGCCATGGCCCGGGCCTTCCAGCAGAGCGGCACCACCGCCACCCCCAAGCTGGTCCTGGACGGACAGGACCTCACCACCGCCGACGGCGGGAGCCTTCCGCTGAGCGCGGAGCAGTACCGGGAGGCCGTGGACCGCCGACTCGCCGCCCGCTGACCCCGGCCCCGGCCCTGTCTCTTATACACATCTCCGAGCCCACGAGAC
>NZ_PVLV01000204.1 GCF_002982015.1 Streptomyces solincola | reverse complement strand
CGCCCGGGGCTCAGCCTCGCGTCACAGCGCGGCGGGTGCGGCCCTGCGCGCGTCGCGGGCGTCGGCCATCCGCTGCTCGGCGATCCGGTCGGCCGCCGCGGCCGGCGGGATGCCGTCCTGCTTTGCACGTGCGAAGATCGCCAGCGTGGTGTCGAAGATCTTCGTCGCCTTCGCCTTGCAGCGGTCGAAGTCGAAGCCGTTCAGCTCGTCGGCCACCTGGATCACCCCGCCCGCGTTGACCACGTAGTCCGGCGCGTAGAGGATGCCGCGGTCCGCGACGTCCTTCTCCACACCCGGGTGGGCGAGCTGGTTGTTGGCCGCGCCGCACACCACCTTCGCGGTCAGCACCGGCACCGTCTCGTCGTTCAGCGCGCCGCCCAGCGCGCACGGGGCGTAGATGTCCAGGCCCGGCACCCGGATCAGCGCCTCGGTGTCCAGAGCCACCGTGACCTGCGGGAACTTGTCCGTGACCCGGCGCACCGACTCCTCGCGGACGTCGGTGACGACGACCTCCGCGCCGTCGGCCAGCAGGTGCTCCACCAGGTAGTGGCCGACCTTGCCGACCCCGGCCACGCCGACCTTGCGGCCCTGAAGGGTGGGGTCGCCCCACAGGTGCTGGGCCGAGGCCCGCATGCCCTGGAAGACGCCGTACGCGGTGAGGACCGAGGAGTCGCCGGCGCCGCCGTGCTCGGGGGAGCGGCCGGTGGTCCAGCGGTTCTCGCGGGCGACGACGTCCATGTCGGCGACGTAGGTGCCGACGTCGCAGGCGGTGACGTAGCGGCCGCCGAGCGAGGCGACGAACCGGCCGTAGGCGAGCAGCAGTTCCTCGGTCTTGATCAGCTCGGGGTCTCCGATGATCACGGCCTTGCCGCCGCCGTGCTCGAGGCCGGCCAGCGCGTTCTTGTACGACATCCCGCGGGCCAGGTTGAGCGCGTCGGCGACGGCGTCGGCCTCGGTGGCGTACGGGTAGAAGCGGGTGCCGCCGAGGGCCGGGCCCAGGGCGGTGGAGTGGACGGCGATGACGGCCTTGAGGCCGGAGGCGCGGTCCTGGCAGAGGACGACCTGCTCGTGTCCGCCCTGCTCGGAGCGGAACAGGGTCTGGAGCGCGTCGGGGGTGGAGCCGGGAACGCCGGTCACATCGGTCACGGTGGTGACTCCCAGGTAAGAGGCGGCGGAGCGGCCCTCCTGTGGGTGGGGAGGACCTGTTGGGCACGAGGGTAAGTGCTACCTGGGCGTAGATCGGCCCCGCGCGGGAGATCGGCCACGGTCGGAGTACCGGTACGGGCCGGCGTGGAAGGATCCCCGCATGCCGTCGCACTCCTCGGTCCTCGTCCCGTACGCCGCCTATCTGCGGGTCTACGAGCCGCTGGAGGCGTTCGCCGAGCCCGAGCGGACCCACTGGGAGGCGTACGCGCGGCGCGGAAGGGGGCCCACCGCGCAGGACGAGCTGCGCCGCTCGCTGGCCGGTCTGCTGCCGGTGCCGCCGGTCGCGGTCCCGGTGCAGGAGAGCGCCGACGCCTTCGTGGCGGAGACCGACGGTGTGCTGCGGGTGTGCCCGTGGCGGACCCGGCTGCGGAGCTGGCTGGCGCTGGAGGAGCTGCCGGCGCTGCTGTCCGCGCCGCTGCTGGACGCGGTGCTGCCGCCGGTGGTGCGCGAGCAGGCGGCGGCCGACCACGAGCGGTGGCGGAAGCTGAACCCGGACGCCCGGCCGTGGATCCGCGGCGCGGTGTGGCAGGTGCCGGTGCGCTGGTTCGCGCTGTTCTCGGACAAGGAGCGGGAGTACGCGCCGGCCGGCGGGGAGGACGGCCCCCGGCTGCGCTACCGCACCCCGATGGTGGAGGCCCGGCGGCGGGTGGCCCGCACCCTGAAGGCGCTGCGGGACGCCGGCGAGGAGGGGCTGCTCACCGAGGGCCTGGTCGACGTCGGGCGGTGGCTGGAGGAGTTCCACCCGCGCTCGCTGGTGGAGCTGGACTACGGCGGGCTGGTGCACGTCCTGACGGGGGAGCAGCTCTCGGCGGACCGGTCGGCGGCGGACGTGGCCCGGGGGGTCGTGGCGCTGCGGGCCGGCGACGCGGAGGCGGCGGGCGCGGTCTTCGAGAAGCTGGCCGAGCGCTGGCGGGCGGTGCGGGACCTCCAGCGCGCCAACTGAGCGCCGCGGGGAGCCGGGATCCGGTGCGTCACGGCCGGGATTCCGGACGGTCGGTACGGCCGGCACTGGACGGCTGCCCGGATCGCCCTGATCATGTCCACAGGCTCCTGCCGGACGGGGTCCTAGGTCCCGATCCGGGCTTTTGTGTCAAGCGTGATGGACAGCACGTACCGGGCTCTTGCGTCCATCGCCCGACCTCATGCCAAAATAGGACAAGGAGTCCGGGGAGGGTTCCTTCCGCCCGCTTCGGGGGGAAAGCTCAGCATTGCACGCTATGGGGGGTCTGTGTGGCTCCTGATCGCTCTGTGACTGGTCGTCACTGTGACGTGACTGTCCGTTATGGCATGGTCCATCGGCTTCCGTGGCTGATGAACACCTGAGAGGGCAATTCCGTCGGTTTGGCCGAACGTGGCTGGACAGATGGTGTAGTTGTAGTGCCGAGGACAAGCCGTTCGTCCTATAACCGACTCGGCCCGCGTCTGCCATTTCGGGCAACGCGGGTCAAGGTGCAGAATTTAGAGGAATGAACCGAGAAGGTTCGGTTCTCCCGAGGAGGCCGCTCATGACCGCTCGCACCCCTGATGCCGAGCCGCTGCTGACCCCCGCTGAGGTAGCCACGATGTTCCGCGTGGACCCGAAGACGGTCACCCGCTGGGCAAAGGCGGGCAAGCTCACGTCCATCCGCACCCTGGGTGGGCACCGCCGTTACCGCGAGGCTGAGGTGCGCGCCCTGCTGGCGGGCATCCCGCAGCAGCGCAGCGAGGCCTGAACACCCCTCCGGAACACCCCCCGGAACGCCTGCTGAACCGGGTCCGAGCGGGTCCCCCAACCCGCAGACCCCCCTCTGCTTCACCGGCTCGGCCCGCCCCAACGGGCCGCAGACCGCACGATCGCACCGGACTCCGCCTGGTCCGGTGCGATCTTTTTTGTGCGCGGTTCCGTTGCGTTCTGTGAGTGCAATTGCACATATTAAATGGGAGCGTTGTAGGGATGGGTTAAGTAAAGCCCTGGGCAAAACTGGTGAAGTGACTCGCGTCACACTCCATGGGTGCGCTCGTCGGCCTCCCGGCCCGCCGGCGCAACGGATTCCGCACCCGCTCCGGAGGCCGTCGGAGGCCCGTCGGGCTCCGGGCCGGCGGCGTCCGCACCGGATTCCGCATCCGGCTCGCCCTCGGCCGTGTAGGCGGGCTCCCGGGCCTCGATGGCCAGCGCCAGCAGCCGGTGGCAGACGCCGCAGGCCCCCGTCAGGTGCCGGTAGCCCGAGGCCGCCGCCAGATGGGCGCGCAGCAGCGCCCTGGTCTCGTGTCTCGCTGTCGATGCCGCCGCCATGCGCGTCACCTCCGGTGCAGGGCCCCCGTTCCCCCTGCTGACTGCGTACCGACGGCAGTTGACCCCGTCAAGGCCGCGCGCACCCCGAGAGGGCTCCGCACACGAGAGAGGGCCCGCGTCCATAAGACGCGGGCCCTGCTCTGATACGTGCGATCCTGACGGGACTTGAACCCGCGACCTCCACCTTGACAGGGTGGCGAGCTAACCAACTGCTCCACAGGACCTTGGTTTCGCCGCCTCGGCGGGCGGCTGCGGGATAACTGTACCCCAGCTCAGGGGGTGCGTCGAACCACTCCCGCCGACCGCCTCCGCTCAGGGCGCGGCCGCGTCGATCGCCTTGACGATCCGCTTGTCGGAGACCGGGTGCGCGGTGCCCAGGGCGTGCGCGAAGTAGCTGACCCGCAGCTCCTCGATCATCCAGCGGATGTCCCGCACCTCCTGCGGCACCGGCCGGCCCGCGGGCATCTGCTCCAGCAGCCAGGCGTACTCGTCCTGCATCTCGTGCACCTTCTCCATGCGGGTGGTGTCCCGCTGGACGGAGGTCGGCATCTGCTGGAGCCGGCGGTCCACCGCCACCAGGTAGCGCATCAGGTCCGGCAGCCTGCGCAGCCCGGTCGCGGTGACGAAGCCGGCCGGCACCAGGGAGTCGAGCTGCCGCCGTACGTCCTGGACGTTGCGCAGCAGCGCCGGGGACGTGGTGGCCTTCAGCCGCCGCTCGCAGGCCTGCCAGGCGGCGAGCACCTGCCGCACCTGGTCCACCGTGCGCACGGTGAGGTCGACCAGGTCGGCCCGGACCGCGTCGTACAGCTTGCGGTAGGACTCCTCGTCCCAGGCGGGGCCGCCGTGTTCGGCGATCAGCCGGTCCGCGGCGGCGGTGGCGCAGTCCTCGAAGAGGGCCTGCACCGAGCCGTGCGGGTTGGCCGACAGCGCCAGCTTCTGCTGGTTGCCCAGCTTGTCGGAGGCGAACTTCGCCGGATTGACCGGGATGTTCAGCATGATCAGCCGACGGGTGCCGCGCCACATGGCCCGCTGCTGCTCGGCCTCGGTGTCGAAGAGGCGCACCGAGACGGTGGCCCCGTCGTCCACCAGCGCCGGGTACGCCTTGACCGGCTGCCCCGCGCGCCGGGTCTCGAAGACCTTGGTCAGCGCCCCGATGGTCCAGTCGGTCAGCCCGGTGCGCTCCAGCGACGGTCCGGTGCCCTCGGGGCCAGCGGTGGCGGCCTTGGCGGCCTGGGAGAGGGCCTGACGGGCCTTGGGGCGCAACCGGAGCTTCAGCGCCTCCAGGTCCTTGTCCTCGGCCAGTTTGCGGCGCCGCTCGTCGGTGATCCGGAAGGTGACCTTCAGGTGCTCGGGGACCTTGCCCCAGTCGAAGTCCTCGGCGTGCACCGGGACCCCGACCATCCGCTTCAGCTCCCGGGCCAGCGCCCCGTCCAGCGGCTCCTGCACCGGCACCGCCCGGTCCAGGAACGCCTTGGCGTAGTCGGGGGCCGGGACGTAGTGCCGGCGGATCGGCTTGGGCAGCGAGCGGATCAGCTCGATGACGACCTCCTCGCGCAGCCCCGGGATCTGCCAGTCGAAGCCCTCGTCGCTGACCTGGTTGAGCACCTGGAGCGGGATGTGCACGGTGACGCCGTCGGCGTCCGCGCCCGGCTCGAACTGGTAGGTCACCCGGAACTTCAGCGCGCCCTGCCGCCACGAGTCGGGGTAGTCGGCCTTGGTGACCGCGCCCGCCTTCTCGTTGATGAGCATCTCGCGCTCGAAGTCGAGCAGTTCGGGGGCCTCGCGCCGCTTGTGCTTCCACCAGGAGTCGAAGTGCGCGCCGGAGACGACGTGTTCGGGGATGCGCTGGTCGTAGAAGTCGAACAGCGTCTCGTCGTCGACCAGGATGTCCCGCCGCCGCGCCCGGTGCTCCAGCTCCTCGACCTCGGTGAGCAGCTTGCGGTTGGCGGCGAAGAACTGGTGGTGGGTGCGCCAGTCGCCCTCCACCAGCGCGTTGCGGATGAACAGCTCGCGGCTGGCCTCGGGGTCGATCCGCCCGTAGTTGACCTTGCGCTGGGCGACGATCGGCACGCCGTACAGCGTGACCTTCTCGTACGCCATCACGGCCGCTTGGTCCTTCTCCCAGTGCGGCTCGCTGTAGGTGCGCTTGACCAGGTGCTGGGCGAGCGGCTCGATCCACTCCGGCTCGATCTTCGCGTTGACCCGGGCCCACAGCCGCGAGGTCTCCACCAGCTCGGCCGACATCAGCATCCGGGGCTGCTTGCGGAACAGCGCCGAGCCGGGGAAGACGGCGAACTTGGCGTTCCGCGCGCCCAGGTACTCCCCGCCCCGCGAGCCCTTCTGCGCCTCCTTGCCGCCGCTCTCCTTGCCGTCCTTCACGTCCTTGACGCCGACGTGCGAGAGCAGCCCGGCGAGCAGCGAGACGTGGACGCGGTCCTCCGGGGCGTCGTCCTCGTTCAGATGGATGCCCATCTGCTTGGCGACCGTACGCAACTGCGAATAGATGTCCTGCCACTCGCGAATGCGCAGGTAGTTGAGGTACTCCGATTTGCACATGCGGCGGAACGCGGAGGAGGACAGCTCCTTCTGCTGCTCGCGCAGATAGCGCCAGAGGTTGAGGAAGGCCGAGAAGTCGGACGCCTCGTCCTTGAAGCGGGCGTGCTGCTGGTCGGCCTGCGCCTGCTTCTCCACCGGGCGCTCGCGCGGGTCCTGGATGGAGAGCGCGGCGGCGATCACCATCACCTCGCGCACGCAGCCGTTCTTGTCGGCCTCCAGGACCATCCGGGCCAGCCGCGGGTCCACCGGCAGTTGCGCCAGCTTCCGCCCCGACGGCGTGAGCCGCTTCTTCGGATCCTTCTCCGCCGGGTCGATCGCTCCCAGCTCCTGGAGCAGATGCACGCCGTCGCGGATGTTGCGGTGGTCCGGCGGGTCGATGAACGGGAACTTCTCGATGTCCCCGAGCCCGGCCGCCGTCATCTGGAGGATGACCGAGGCGAGGTTGGTGCGCAGGATCTCCGGGTCGGTGAACTCCGGCCGGGTCAGGAAGTCGTCCTCCCCGTACAGCCGGATGCAGATGCCGTCCGAGGTGCGGCCGCAGCGGCCCTTGCGCTGGTTGGCGCTGGCCTGGCTGACCTTCTCGATCGGCAGCCGCTGCACCTTGGTGCGGTGGCTGTAGCGGGAGACGCGGGCCGTGCCCGGGTCGATCACGTACTTGATGCCCGGCACCGTCAGCGAGGTCTCGGCCACGTTCGTCGCCAGCACGATCCGGCGTCCGGAGTGCGCCTGGAAGACGCGGTGCTGCTCGGCGTGCGACAGGCGCGCGTACAGCGGCAGCACCTCGGTGCCGCGCAGCTTGCGCTTGCCGAGCGCGTCGGCGGTGTCGCGGATCTCCCGCTCGCCGGAGAGGAAGACCAGCACGTCCCCCGGCCCCTCGGCGGCCAGCTCGTCCACCGCGTCGCAGATCGCGGTGATCTGGTCCCGGTCCGACTCCTCGGAGTCCTCCTCCAGCAGCGGCCGGTAGCGCACCTCCACCGGATACGTCCGCCCCGAGACCTCGATGATCGGGGCGTCCCCGAAGTGCCGCGAGAACCGCTCGGGGTCGATGGTCGCCGAGGTGATGACGACCTTCAGGTCCGGCCGCTTCGGCAGCAGCTGGGCCAGGTACCCCAGCAGGAAGTCGATGTTGAGCGAGCGCTCGTGCGCCTCGTCGATGATGATCGTGTCGTAGGCGCGCAGCTCGCGGTCGGTCTGGACCTCGGCGAGCAGGATGCCGTCCGTCATCAGTTTGACGAAGGTGGAGCCCGGGTCGACCTGGTCGGTGAACCGCACCTTCCAGCCGACCGCCGAGCCCAGCGGCGTCCCCAGCTCGTCCGCCACCCGCTCGGCCACCGTCCGGGCCGCGATCCGGCGCGGCTGGGTGTGGCCGATCATGCCCCGCACCCCGCGCCCCAGCTCCAGGCAGATCTTGGGGATCTGGGTCGTCTTGCCGGACCCGGTCTCGCCGGCGACGATCACCACCTGGTGGTCGCGTATCGCCGCCAGGATGTCGTCCCGCTTCTGGCTGACCGGCAACTGCTCCGGGTACGTCACCTCCGGCACCCGCGCCGCCCGCTCGGCCGTGCGCGCGGCGGACCGCTCCGCCTCGGCGGCGATCTCGTCCAGCACGGCCTGCCGTGCCTCGGGCTTGCGGATGCGGCGGGCGCCTTCCAGACGGCGGCCGAGCCGGTGCGCGTCGCGCAGCGACGCCTGGGCCAGCAGGGTCTGGAGGTCGGCGAGGGAAGTAGACATACCTGACCCAGGATCTCACCCGGCCCGGCGCGGTGGCGAGCCGGTTTCCGCGTACGCTTTCCGCGGGCCGCGCCCCCGCGCGACCTCCTCCCTCCCCTCCCTCGGCAAGGTGGTGCACCGTATGGCCTCGGCCGGCGACCGGTGCCGCCGCCTCGCGGCCGTGCTCGCGCTGCTCCTCGGAGGACTGCTGCTGTGCGCCCCGCACGCCACGGGCGCGGGACACCCGGCGGCCCCTCCGGGCTCCCCGGCTCCGCACGCGGCCCCGGCCCCTCCGGGCTCCCCGGCTCCGTCCGCGCCGCCCGCCGTCCGGGCCGCCTCCGCTCCGTCCGCGCCGCACGCGGCCCCGGCCGCCCTCGCCTCGTACGTCGTGCCGGCCGCCCCCGCCCCGTACGCCGTGGCGGGCGCTTCGGGCCCCCGGGCCCCGTATCTCCTGGTGGGCGGGGTCGGCGACGGCGCCGGGTGTCACGACTCCGGCGACGACCGCACGGCCCGGCTGCCCGCGGTGCCGCCGCGCTCGGGCTCCCCGCTGGCCGATCTGCCGCACCTCTCGCCGGCCGGCCGCACCATGACCCACGGCTGCGCCGCCCAGACGCGGACCGCCGCCCTGGCCCGCGCCGAACGAGGGGCGCCTGAGCCGGTGGGGCCGACCCCCGTGGAGCTGGCGGTCCTGCGGGTATAGCCGGGCGCACCCCACCACCCCGTGCCCGCGATATCCCTTTCGTCCGCGTGTGTGCGGTGCCATCGGCGCGCCACCCGCCAGGAGCCACCATGCCCTCCCCTTCCTCCGCCCCTTCCTCCTCCTCCTCCTCCTCGCGGCGGCCGTACGTCATCGGCGCCGGCGTCGCCGTGGCCGCCGCCCTGCTCGGCTTCGCCTCCTACACCGCCACCAAGCCCGCCGACCGCGCCCCGGACTCCGCGCCCGCCGCCTCGGCCGAGGCCTCCACCCCGCCCGGCGCCGGGGTCTACCCGGAGCTGGAGGCGTACGCCCGGCGCGACGCCGGCGACCCGCTCGCCACCGGCCGGGCGGACGCGCCGGTCGTGATGATCGAGTACGCCGACTTCCGCTGCGGCTACTGCGGCAAGTTCGCCCGCGACACCGAGCCGGAGCTGATCCGCCGGTACGTCGAGAAGGGCGTGCTGCGCATCGAGTGGCGCAACTTGCCGATCTTCGGCGAGGAGTCCGAGCGGGCCGCGCGCGCCGCGTGGGCGGCCGGCCGGCAGGGCCGCTTCTGGGAGTTCCACCGCGCCGCCTACGCCGAGGGAGCCAAGGAGCAGGGCTTCTCGACCGAGCGGGTCACCGCGCTCGCCCGCGAGGCCGGCGTCGCCGACCTGGACCGCTTCGCCCGGGACCTGGACGGCGCGGCCGCCCGCGACGCGGTCGCCGCCGACCAGCGCCAGGGCGAGCGGCTCGGCGCAGCCTCCACCCCGTCCTTCCTGGTCAACGGCCGCCCCATCGCCGGCGCCCAGCCCCTGGAGACCTTCACCCAGACCATCGACGCGGCAGCGGCGGCGGCGAAGAAGTCCGGTCCGGCGGCGGGCCGATGACCGACATCGGCTATCTCGCCGCCTTCCTCGGCGGCCTCCTCGCCCTGCTCAGCCCGTGCAGCGCCCTGCTCCTGCCGGCCTTCTTCGCGTACTCCATCGACACCCGGACCAGGCTGCTCGCCCGGACCACCGTCTTCTACGCCGGGCTGGCCACCACCCTCGTCCCGCTGGGCGCGGCCGGCTCGTTCGCCGGGCGGCTCTTCCACCACCACCGCGACCTGCTGATCACCGCCGGCGGCTGGCTGATCATCGCGCTGGGCGCGGCCCAACTGCTCGGCCTGGGCTTCGCCTCCCGCCGGCTCGCCGAGGCCGCCGGCCGCATCCGCCCCACCACCGCGCTCTCCGTCTACGCGCTCGGCCTGGTCTACGGCCTGGCCGGCTTCTGCGCCGGACCCATCCTCGGCAGCGTCCTGACGGTGGCCGCGCTCGGCGGCAGCCCCGTCTACGGCGCCCTCCTGCTCGCCGTGTACGCCGCCGGGATGGCCGTCCCGCTCTTCCTGCTCGCCCTGCTCTGGCACCGCTACGACCTGGGCGGACGCCGCTGGCTGCGCGGTCGCGAACTGCGCCTGGGCCCGCTGCGCCTGCACACCGCCAGCGCCCTGTCCGGCCTCTTCTTCATCCTCCTGGGCGCCCTCTTCCTCGCCTTCGACGGCGCCGCCGCCCTGCCCGGCCTGCTCACGGTGGACGACTCCTACGCCGTCGAGGAATGGGCCTCTGAGATCGGCGGCGCGGTCCCCGACTGGGCGCTGCTCCTCACCGCCGTCGCCGTCGCCGCCGTCACCCTCGGCGTCCGCGGCTGGCGCGGCCGCGACCGTACCCGGTCCTGAGGGTGCGGCGGGCGGGGCCGTCCTGCGGCACCTGCGCGCCCGGGGGCACGGCCGGATCGTGCGGGTCTCGACCGCCGGCGGGCAGAGCACCCGTCCCGGCTGGTCGACGGCGGCGAGGCCCGCTGCGCCTGCCCCGGGCGTGGAGCGCGCTCCGGCACGACGAAGGCCCCGTCTCGATGAGACGGGGCCTTCGATCCGGTGGCTGGGGCCGGGATCGAACCGGCGACCTATCGCTTTTCAGGCGATCGCTCGTACCAACTGAGCTACCCAGCCACGCGGCTCGTGCGAGCCGCAAGCGGTCCTGACGGGATTTGAACCCGCGGCCTCCACCTTGACAGGGTGGCGAGCACTCCAAACTGCTCCACAGGACCAAGCAGTGCGAAAACCAGTCTCGCACAGGGTGATGCGTGCCCCCAACGGGATTCGAACCCGTGCTACCGCCTTGAAAGGGCGGCGTCCTGGGCCACTAGACGATGAGGGCTAAGGGCCCGCCTGGGCGCTTCGCAGCGCGTCGGGGACGTGAGAAGCATATGGGATGGGCGGACCGATCGGCAAAACGGTTCGGGAGGGTCAGGAGGCGGGGGACGACGACCCCTCGGGCGCCGGTGCGGAGGACGCCGGAGGCGACGTCGGGACCGGCGCGCCCGGGGGCACCGTGCGCGGCGCGGCGGACGGGCCCGCCGGGATGGCCGGCGGGGTGGGCGGCGGGTTCGCGCCGCCGGGCTGGTTGTCCTCCGGCAGGCGGCGGCTGACCTCGGCGGTGGTCAGACCCAGACCGCCGAGGGTGATCTCGTCCCAGGCCTGGAGGTGGTGGCTGTCGCGGTCCAGGTAGAGCACCGAGGCGCGGACCTTCTCCGGCTTCTCGTTCTGCACCGCGCGCAGCCCGCCGCCGCCCGCCGAGCCCTCGATCTTCAGCCGGGTGCCGTTCGGCATGACCTCGGTGTGCCGCCGGTGCACGTGCCCGGCCAGCACCAGCGGCACCTCGCCGTCGGTCTCCCGCGCGGCCACCGGATTGTGCGCGACCGCGATGTCCACCGGGGTGCCCGCCTGCCGCTGGGCCCGCAGCGACGCCGCCAGCTCGGCGCCCGCCGCCCGCTCGTCGTCGTCGTCGGCGACCACCACCGAGCGGTCCGGGGTGAACTGCGGGTCGCCGACGCCGGCGATCCGCAGGCCCCCGACCGTCACCGCCCGACCCCCGTCCAGCACGTGCACCCGGCCCTTCATCTTCTCCAGGTACTGCTGGGTGACCGCCGAGTCGTGGTTGCCGCGCACCCACACGTACGGGGCGCCCAGGTCGGCCGCCGGGTCGAGGAAGCCGTTCTCCGCCGCCGTGCCGTGGTCCATGGTGTCGCCGGAGTCGACCACGACGTCGATCTTGTACTGCTTCACCAGCGAGCGGATGATCTCCCAGGCCGCCGGGTTCAGATGGATGTCGGAGACCTGGAGCACCCGCACCGTCCCCGGGTCCGGCTTGTACGTCGGCAGCGTCGAGGCCGCGTCGTACAGCTTGGTCACATTGGTGACCAGGGTCGCCAACTCCTTCTGGTAGACGTCGAACTCGCTGACGATCGACCGGGCGTCGCCCACCACCGACGGCGCCGAGGTCAGCAGCCCCGAGAAGCGCGGCTCCAGCACCGACTTCGGATTCCACGTCGCGTACGCCGCGCCGCCCGCCGCACCGAGCAGCACCAGTGCCAGACCGCCGGCCGCCAGCGCGCGCCGCGGCCGCCGGTAGACCACCAGGCCCAGCGCCGTCGCCCCGGACACCACCGCGACGATCGACCGCACCGCCAGCTCCCGCGTCCCGCTGGTGACGTCCCGGGTGATCTCCTCCTGCAACCCGCCGAACCGCTCCGGATGCGCGACCAGCGCCTGCGCCCGCACCGGGTCGAGTTGGTCGACGTCCACGTCCAGCCGCAGCGGCGCGGTGTGCGAGTCCAGCTCCAGCGCGCCCAGCGGCGACACGTTGATCTTCGTACCGCCGGAGACCGAGGGACGCAGCGTCATGCTGGTGTCCATCGGCCCCACCGGCGTGCGCACACCGCCCACCACCAGCAGCCCCAGCCACGCCCCGAGCAGCACCACCCCCACCAGGCCCAGCGCCCGGACGTACGGGTGCGGGGTGTGGACCAGCGCGGGTACGGGGTCGGTGCGCCGCGACCGGTAGTGCCGCAGCACGCGGTCGTAGGAGGCACGCGGGGACGGGGCTCGGGCCATGGGCGGCGTATGCCCGGCCGGTCCGACCGCCATGCGGGGCCATCCGGGCCCCCGCGAGCCCGCCCCGGACGGCGGGCCATCCGCGACAATGGCCGCGTGCTGGAGATGACGCGTGAGGAGTTCGAGGAACTGGTCGCCGAGGCGCTGGACCGCATCCCGCCCGAGCTCACCCGGTTGATGGACAACGTCGCGGTGTTCGTCGAGGACGAGCCGGCCCCCGGCGACCCGGACCTGCTGGGCCTGTACGAGGGGACTCCGCTGACCGAGCGGGGCGAGTGGTACGCCGGAGTGCTGCCGGACCGGATCACCGTCTACCGGGGGCCGGTGCTGCGCATGTGCGAGTCGCGGGAGGACGTGGTCGCCGAGACCGAGATCACCGTGGTCCACGAGATCGCCCACCACTTCGGGATCGACGACGCCCGCCTGCACGACCTCGGCTACGGCTGACCGGCCGCCCGCGCCGCGTACGGCGTCGGGCGTGTCCTTGGCGGGGCTCGGGAGTTGGTCAGGGTGTACCCGTGTCCCCGCCCCCGCCCGAAAGGTGCCCTCGTGCGCCAACTGCCCGCCACCGTCCGATGGGCCGTCACCGCAGTGGCGGTCGCGGCCTCCGCAGGTTCCCTCAGCGGCTGCATGAGCGTCACCGACGAGAGCGCCCGCCCCGCGCCCGCCCGGTCCGCCGATCCGTCGGGCGCCGCGGAGACCGAACCGGACGGCGGACCGGGCGG
>NZ_PVLV01000203.1 GCF_002982015.1 Streptomyces solincola | reverse complement strand
CCCCCCTCCCCGGCCCCTTCCCTGGAGAAAGCAGGCCCCACATGACCCGGGTGCTCGTAGTGGACGACGAGCCGCAGATCGTCCGCGCCCTGGTGATCAACCTCAAGGCCCGCGGCTACGAGGTCGACTCCGCGCCCGACGGGGCCGGCGCCTTGGAGCTGGCCGCCGGCCGCCACCCCGACGTGATCGTCCTGGACCTGGGCCTGCCCGACATGGACGGCGTCGACGTGATCACCGCGCTGCGGGGCTGGACCCGCGTACCGGTCCTGGTGCTGTCCGCCCGGCAGACCTCCGACGAGAAGGTCCAAGCCCTGGACGCGGGCGCGGACGACTACGTCACCAAGCCGTTCGGCATGGACGAGCTGCTGGCCCGGCTGCGGGCCGCCGTCCGCCGCGCCGAGCCGGCCGGCGGCGAGGGCCCCGCCGTGGTGGCGGTGCCCGGCTTCACCGTGGACCTGGCCGCCCGCAAGGTGCAGCGGGACGGCCGGGACGTGCGCCTCACCCCCACCGAGTGGCACCTGCTGGAGGTGCTGGTGCGCAACAGCGGCCGTCTCGTGGGCCAGAAGCAGCTCCTGCGGGAGGTGTGGGGACCGTCGTACGGGACGGAGACCAACTACCTGCGCGTGTACATGGCGCAGTTGCGACGCAAGCTGGAGGCCGACCCCTCCCACCCCCGGCACTTCATCACCGAGCCGGGAATGGGCTACCGCTTCGAACGCTGAGGCCGGTCCGGGTCCGAAGCGGCCGGTAGGCTTTCGGTATGAGCGCAACCCCGCGAACCGAGAAGCCGGCCGGCCGTTTCCGCCGGATGCTCGACCGGCTGTCCAGTTCCCAGGGGGACCTGGAGTCGCAGGAGCTCCGGGAGGACACCCGGGTCTCCGGTTGCCTCCGCATCTCCGACTGCGACGACCGCCAGATCGTCAAGGTCACTGGTACCTTGCGGACGGTCACCCTGCGTCCCCGGGCCGGTGTGCCCGCCCTGGAGGCGGAGCTCTTCGACGGGACGGCCCCGCTGGACGTGGTGTGGCTGGGCCGGCGCTCCATCACGGGCATAGAGCCGGGCCGCAAGCTCATCGCCTCCGGCCGGGTCTCCATGAGCCACGGCCGCAGGGTCCTCTTCAACCCCAAATACGAACTCCGACCGCTCGGACAGGAGTAGCCGGTGACGTCCTACGACAAGCCGACCCCCACCGACCAGGACGCCCCGCGCGCACACGACCCCCAGGCGGCGACGCCGAAGACGGTGACCGAGGCCGCCCTGTTCGAAGCCTTCGGCGGCCTGCGCGGCCTGGTGGAGACCGTTCTCCCCGGCCTGCTGTTCGTCACCATCTACACGATCAACCAGAACCTGCACCTGTCCGCGCTCGCCGCGCTCGCGGTGTCGCTGGTGCTGCTGGCGGCCCGGCTGCTGCGCAAGGGCACCATGAAGCACGCCTTCAGCGGCGTCTTCGGCATCGTCTTCGGCGTGGTCTTCGCGATGATGACCGGCAACGCCAAGGACTTCTACCTGCCCGGCATGCTCTACACGCTCGGCCTGGCCCTGGCCTACTGCGTGACCGCGCTCGCCGGCGTGCCGCTGATCGGCCTGATCCTCGGCCCGGTGTTCAAGGAGAACCTCTCCTGGCGCACTCGCAACCCCGGCCGCAAGAAGGCGTACACCAAGGCGAGCTGGGCCTGGGGCCTGATCCTGCTCGCCAAGTGCGCCGTCCTCTTCCCGATGTACTGGTGGGCCGACACCACCAAGTTCGGCTGGGTGCTGATCGCCCTGAAGATCCCGCCGTTCCTGCTGGCGGTCTACTTCACCTGGGTCTTCCTCTCCAAGGCGCCGCCGCCGATCGACGTCTTCGCCGAGATGGAGGCCGAGGAGAAGGCCGAGAAGGAGCGCGAGGCCGCCGCCACGGCGCAGTCCGCGGCGCAGATCCCGCCCCACGCCACGCCGCACACCCAGGCGCGGCCGCAGCCCGACGCCGAGCTGTAGCAGGCAGCTCACGCCCCGCTCCGGCGACGGCGGGGCGGGCTTCCACGAGCCCCCGGCACGCTCCCACGGACAGGGGCCCGGGTGGACACGGTCACCCGACCGTGCCACCCGGGCCCCTCTCCGTACCCCTTCCGTCCCCGTCGCGAACCCCGAGGTCCTCCCCGGTCCCCGGTCAGTCCCCGGCGCCCTCGCGCCGGACCGACAGCAGCTCCTCAAGCTGCTCCTCGCGCGCCTGCGCGGCGACGAACAGCAGCTCGTCCCCGGCCTCCAGGGTCTCCTCGGGGTGCGGGGTCAGCACCCGCGAGCCGCGGATGATCGTCACCAGCGAGGTGTCCTGCGGCCAGTCCACGTCACCCACCGACGTCCCGGTGACCGGCGACTCCGGCGGCAGCGTCAGCTCGACCAGGTTGGCGTCGCCGTGGCTGAAGCGCAGCAGCCGGACCAGGTCGCCGACGCTCACCGCCTCCTCCACCAGCGCCGACATCAGGCGCGGCGTCGAGACGGCCACGTCCACGCCCCAGGACTCGTTGAACAGCCACTCGTTCTTCGGGTTGTTCACCCGGGCGACCACCCGCGGCACCGCGTACTCGGTCTTCGCCAGCAGCGAGACGACCAGGTTCACCTTGTCGTCGCCGGTGGCCGCGATCACCGTGTTGCAGCGCTGGAGCGCCGCCTCGTCCAGCGAGGTGATCTCGCAGGCGTCGGCCAGCAGCCACTCCGCCAGCGGCACCCGCTCCACCGAGATGGCGGTCGGCGCCTTGTCGATCAGCAGCACCTCGTGCCCGTTCTCCAGCAGCTCGCCCGCGATGGAGCGGCCCACCGCGCCGGCGCCCGCGATAGCGACCCGCATCAGTGACCACTCTCCCCGTCAGGCCCCTCGGCGAACGCCGCCTCGACCTTCTCGATCTCGTCCGTCCGCATCATCACGTGCACCAGGTCCCCCTCCTGGAGGACCGTCTGCGAGGTGGGCAGGACCGCCTCGCCCAGCCGCGTGAGGAACGCCACCCGCACCCCGGTCTCCTCCTGGAGCCGGCTGACCTTGTAGCCGATCCACGCCGGTGAGGTGTGCACCTCGGCCAACTGCACCCCGCCGCTCGGATCGCGCCACAGCGGTTCCGCGCCGGACGGCAGCAGCCGCCGCAGCATCTGGTCGGCCGTCCAGCGCACGGTGGCGACCGTCGGGATGCCGAGCCGCTGGTAGACCTCGGCCCGCTTCGGGTCGTAGATGCGGGCCGCGACGTTCTCGATGCCGAACATCTCCCGCGCCACCCGGGCCGCGATGATGTTGGAGTTGTCGCCGCTGCTCACCGCGGCGAACGCGCCGGCCTCCTCGATCCCCGCCTCACGCAGGGTGTCCTGGTCGAACCCGACTCCGGTGACCCGCCGCCCGCCGAAGCCCGAGCCCAGCCGGCGGAACGCCGTCGGGTCCTGGTCCACGACGGCGACCGTGTGCCCCTGCTGCTCCAGGGTCTGCGCGAGCGCGGCGCCGACCCGGCCGCACCCCATGATGACGATGTGCACGTCCGCTACCCCGCACTCCTGGCCGCCGTGAAGGCCACCGTGACGACCTGCGAAAACACCCTGCTCACTCTTCTCTCTCGGTCTCTCTCGGCCCGCGTGCGGTGCTGTCCGACACCGAGCTTATTCCGCCACCCCCGGCAGGCCCGCATCGCGGGGCCCCGACGCGGCCCCTCCTGCCCGGTCGGCGCTGATCAAGCACCGGCGCGTTAAGGGCGCGCAATGATTTCCCGGCGGCGGGGTGGGAGGTGCGTACGGCCGATTTGGACCGCTTACGATCCTCTGCGTGTCCAAACTGACCGACGTGCCCAAACGGATCCTGATCGGCCGGGCGCTGCGCAGCGACAGGCTGGGGGAGACCCTCCTCCCCAAGCGCATCGCCCTGCCCGTCTTCGCGTCCGACCCGCTCTCCTCGGTGGCGTACGCGCCCGGCGAGGTCCTGCTGGTGCTCTCCATCGCGGGCGTGTCGGCCTACCACTTCAGCCCCTGGATCGCGGTCGCCGTCGTGGTCCTGATGTTCACCGTCGTCGCCTCCTACCGGCAGAACGTGCACGCCTACCCCAGCGGCGGCGGCGACTACGAGGTCGCCAACACCAACCTCGGCCCGCGCGCCGGCCTCACCGTCGCCAGCGCCCTGCTCGTCGACTACGTGCTCACCGTCGCCGTCTCCATCTCCTCCGGCGTGGAGAACCTCGGCTCCGCCATCCCCTTCGTCGTCGAGCACAAGGTCTTCTCGGCCATCGCCGTGATCGTGCTCCTGACCGTGATGAACCTGCGCGGCGTACGCGAGTCCGGCAAGCTCTTCGCCATCCCCACCTACGTCTTCGTGGCCGGCGTCTTCATCATGATCGCCTGGGGCGCGTTCCAGACCCTCGTCCTCGGCGACACCATGAAGGCCCCCACCGCCGACTTCGAGATCAAGCCCGAACACCAGGGCCTGGCCGGCTTCGCCCTGGTCTTCCTGCTGCTGCGGGCCTTCTCCTCCGGCTGCGCCGCGCTCACCGGCGTGGAGGCGATCAGCAACGGCGTCCCCGCCTTCCGCAAGCCCAAGAGCCGCAACGCCGCCACCACCCTCGCCCTGATGGGCGGCCTGGCCGTCACCATGTTCTGCGGCATCATCGCCCTGGCCATGGCCTCCGGCGTCAAGATGGCCGAGCAGCCCGCCACCGACCTCATCCGCGACGGACAGGCGGTCGGCGCGGACTACGTCCAGAACCCGGTGATCTCCCAGGTCGCCGCCGCCGTCTTCGGGCAGGGCACCTTCTTCTTCGTCGTCCTGGCCGCCGCGACCGCCCTGGTCCTCTTCCTGGCCGCCAACACCGCCTACAACGGCTTCCCGCTGCTCGGCTCGATCCTGGCCCAGGACCGCTACCTGCCGCGCCAGCTCCACACCCGCGGCGACCGGCTCGCCTTCTCCAACGGCATCGTGCTGCTCGCCGGCGCCGCGATGCTGCTGGTCGGGATCTACGAGGCCGACTCCACCAAGCTGATCCAGCTCTACATCGTCGGCGTCTTCGTCTCCTTCACCCTCAGCCAGACCGGCATGGTCCGGCACTGGAACCGCCACCTGCGCACCGAGCGCGACCCCGCGGTCCGCCGCCGGATGGTCCGCTCCCGCGCCATCAACGCCTTCGGCGCCACCTTCACCGGCCTGGTCCTCGTCGTCGTCCTGGCCACCAAGTTCACCCACGGGGCCTGGGTCGCGCTGCTCGGCATGGTCATGTTCTACGGCGTGATGAGCGCCATCCGGAAGCACTACGACCGGGTGGCCGCCGAGATCTCCGCCCCCGACGAGCCCGGCGACGAGACCGCCCGCCCCTCCCGCGTGCACTCCATCGTCCTCGTCTCCAAGGTCCACCGCCCCACCCTGCGGGCCGTCGGCTACGCCAAGCTCATGCGCTCCGACAAGCTCGAAGCCCTCAGCGTCAACGTCGACCCCGCCGAGACCAAGGCGCTGCGCGCCGAGTGGGAACGCCGCGGCATCAACGTCCCCCTCAAGATCCTCGACTCGCCCTACCGCGAGATCACCCGCCCGGTCATCGAGTACGTCAAGTCCATCCGCCGGGAGAACCCGCGCGACGCGGTCAGCGTGATCATCCCCGAGTACGTCGTCGGCCACTGGTACGAGCACCTGCTGCACAACCAGAGCGCCCTGCGCCTCAAGGGCCGCCTCCTCTTCACCCCGGGCGTCATGGTCACCTCGGTGCCCTACCAGCTCCAGTCCTCCGAGGCCGCCAAGCGCCGCGCCAAGAAGCGCTCCGAATGGAACGCCCCCGGCGCCGTCCGCCGCGGCCCCGTCGACCAGCGCCACCACCACAAGGAACGCGCCCAGCAGGGGGCGAAGGACTGAGGGCGTAGGGCGGGGCCGCGGCGGACGGCGCCGGGGGCGTTCCATTCGGAGCGC
>NZ_PVLV01000202.1 GCF_002982015.1 Streptomyces solincola | reverse complement strand
GTCGGCGCTCGTGCGGCCGCCGGAGGCGGTGCCCGCTAGCGGGCACCGCCTCCGGCGGCCGCACGAGCGCCGACTACCGTACGGGCATGGTGAGTTACGCGGAGCTGAGCCCGGACGAGCGCGCCCTGTGGGACGCCTTCCCCGAGGGCCGGCGGGTGGAGCTGCGCGCGGGCGGCGAGCGGGGCGCGGTGCGGGCCCGGGTGATCGCCGCGCTGCTGCTGGGGCACGCCGGTCCGGAAGGCCGCGACGGCGCCGGCGCGGTGCCGGCGGTACGCCTGGCCGGCGCCCGAGTGACCGGCCGGCTGGAACTGGCCGGCGCCGAACTCGCCTGCGCCCTCCACCTGGAGGACTGCGTCATCGCCGACGGTGTGAACCTCACCGGCGCGCTCACCCGCTCGATCTGCGTGCGCGAGAGCGAGCTGTCCGGCCTGCACGCCCAGATGGCGCGGATCGGCGGCCGGCTGGACCTGCGGGGCTGCACGGTGCGGGGCCGGGTGGTGCTCCGCAACGCGCGCATCGACGGTGAGCTGGTGCTGGACGGGGCGGAGCTGTCGCACGCCGAGGGCAAACCGCTGGACGCCGGCGGCCTGGAGATGGGCGGCGGGGTCTGGGGACAGCACGGACTGGTGGTGGACGGCGGCGTCCGGCTGCGCGGCGCCCGGCTGCCGGGCGGGCTCTTCCTGGACGGCGCCCGGTTGCGCGCCGCGCGCGGCACCGCGGCCCTGCAACTGGAGAACGCCGCCCTGGCGGCCCTCCACCTGGGCGCGGGTTTCACCGCCGAGGGCGGCGTCTCACTGCGCGGCGCCCGGGTCGAGGGCGAGGTGTCCTTCGCCGGGGCGGCCCTGGGGGAGGGGTGCACCGGTGTGGACCTGACCCGGCTGCGGGCGACGGAGCTGGCGTTCACCCCGGCCTCCGCGCCCGCCGGGCCGGTCCGCCTCCAGGGCTGCCGGGTGGAGATCCTGCGCGACCACCCCGACGCCTGGCCGCCGGTGGTGGGGTTGCAGGGCTTTGTCTACGAGTGGCTCGACCCGCGCGACGACGCCCGGGACGGCACCGCCCGCCGGCTCGCCTGGCTGCGCCGGGAGCCGGAGTACAGCCCGCAGCCGTACGAGCAACTGGCGGGCTGGTACCGCCGGGTGGGCCATGACGACCTGGCCCGGCGGGTGCTGCTCGCCCGGCAGCGGCGCCGGCGCGCCACGCTGGGCCCACTGGAGCGGGCGTGGAGCCGGCTGCTGGACGTCACCGTCGGCTTCGGCTACCGCCCGCAGCGGGCGCTGCTCTGGGTGCTGCTGCTGACCGCGCTCGGCACGGCCGTCTTCTCCGCCGGCACGCCGAAGCCGGTCAAGCCGGGGGAGGGGGCGCCGTTCAGCCCGCTGGTGTACGCGCTCGACCTGCTCGTCCCGCTGGGCAACCTCGGCCAGCGCTCGGCCTGGTACTGGCCGGACGGCCTCCAGCGGGGCACCGCCTATCTGCTGATCGCCGCCGGCTGGCTGCTCACCACCGCCCTGGTCGCCGGCGTGACCCGCGCGCTCAGCAAGAACTGAGCGGGCGGCGCACGATGGAGGGGAGGAGGAGCGGACGAGCTGCCGGGAGGCGTCGCGCCACGGCCACACTGCACATCGAGCACGCGGTGCGGGACTCCGCCGAGTGGCAGGACGTCTTCGACCGCTTCGGCGACACCCGCCGGGAGGGCGGGGTGCGCGGCTAGCGCGGGCTGCGTCCGGTGGACGACCAGCGGTACGTCGTCGTCGAGCTGGACTTCGGCGGGACCGCCGAGGCGGAGAGCTTCCGCCGGATGCTCGCCCGCTTCTGGCACGAGGGCGTCGACCTCCAAGTCGTCGGCACGCCCCGCACGACGATCCCGGACCAGGTCGACGCCGGGCCGTCGGGCGCCTGACCCGCGGCCCGCGGCCGGCCGGGCCGCCCCCGTCCGTCAGCCCTGCGGCACCCCGGCCGTGGTGCTGGCCAGGGCGGTGGACAGCTCGCGGGCGATGCCCTGGAGGACGGGGACGATGGTCTCCTTGGCGGTCTCGGTGACGCGGCCCGCCGGGCCGGAGATGGAGATGGCCGCGGCGGTGGGGGAGTCCGGGATGGAGACCGCGATGCAGCGCACCCCGATCTCCTGCTCGCTGTCGTCCATCGCGTACCCGGCCGCGCGCACCTGCTCCAGGGCGCCCAGGAAGCCGTCCGCGGTGGTGATCGTCTTGTCGGTGGCGGCGGGCATCCCGGTCCGGGACAGCAGCGCCCGCACCTCCTCCGGCGGGACGTGCGCCAGCAGCGCCTTGCCCACCCCGGTGGAGTGCGGCAGCACCCGCCGGCCGACCTCGGTGAACATCCGCATCGAGTGCTTGGACGGCACCTGGGCGACGTACACGATCTCGTCACCGTCGAGCAGCGCCATGTTCGCCGTCTCGCCGGTCTCCTCGACTAGCCTGGCCAGGTACGGGCGGGCCCAGGTGCCCAGCAGCCGGGAGGCGGACTCGCCGAGCCGGATCAGCCGGGGGCCGAGCGCGTACCGGCGGTTGGACTGCTGGCGTACGTACCCGCAGGCGACCAGCGTCCGCATCAGCCGGTGGATGGTGGGCAGCGGAAGTCCGCTGCTGGCGGAGAGCTCGCTCAGTCCGACCTCGCCGCCCGCGTCGGCCATCCGCTCCAGGAGGTCGAAGGCCCGCTCGAGGGACTGGACCCCGCCGGTGGCGGCGGGCTTGGCGGCGTCGGTGGTGCTGGCGCTGGACGTCGGCACGGCAGCGGTCCTTTCGAGGCGGATGGGCAAGTCAGCAGCCTACCGGGCCGTTCCTTCCGGCACCCTGCCCGCACTGGGGCGTCCTGGCCGGTCAGGGCGTGTTTGTCCGGGTGTCGGCAGTGCTCGCCCAGGTCTCGCGGACATCCCCGCTGTGGGGACCTACGTTCTGCGTGACGGAAACTGTCTTCCACTTCATGGAATCATCCAAGTCGGCTTCGCGCCACCCGGGACCGCCGGGGCGACCCTTGACGGCATACCGTCCGAGGTGAAGACTCCTTCAACAGTTCGTTGAAGTCCGCTGGTGCGGACGTGAGCAGGAGGTTGCGTGAACGGCCGTGCAGACGGGGGCAAGCAGGTGGAGGACCGGCAGCGGGCGGAGGCGCTGGAGGTCGGAGCGCCGCCACTGGAGGTGACCCTGGTACTGCGCTCGACCCGGGTCGTCACCCCCGAGGGCACCCGGCCCGCGTCCGTCGCCGTCGCCGGCGAGCGGATCGCCGCCGTGCTGCCCTACGACGCGAAGATCCCCGGCGGCGCCCGCCTGGAGGACGTCGGCGACCACGTCGTCCTGCCCGGCCTGGTCGACACCCACGTGCATGTCAACGACCCCGGCCGCACCGAGTGGGAGGGCTTCTGGACCGCCACCCGTGCCGCGGCCGCCGGCGGCATCACCACCATCGTCGACATGCCGCTCAACTCCCTGCCGCCCACCACCACCGTCGGCAACCTGCGCGTCAAGCAGGACACCGCCCGCCCCAAGGCGCACGTCGACGTCGGCTTCTGGGGCGGCGCGCTGCCCGACAACGTCGGCGACCTGCGCCCGCTGCACGACGCCGGCGTCTACGGCTTCAAGTGCTTCCTCTCGCCCTCCGGCGTCGACGAGTTCCCGCAGCTCGACCAGGACCAGCTGGCCGCCTCGCTCGCCGAGATCGCCGGCTTCGACGGCCTGATGATCGTGCACGCGGAGGACCCGCACCACCTCGACGCCGCCCCCCAGGTGAGCTCCCCGCACTACGCCGACTTCCTCGCCTCCCGGCCCCGGGACGCCGAGAACACCGCCATCGCGCACCTGGTCGACCAGGCCCGCCGGCTCGGCGCACGCGTCCACGTCCTGCACCTGTCCTCCAGCGACGCGCTGCCGCTGATCGCCGCCGCCCGCCGCGAGGGCGTACGGGTCACCGTGGAGACCTGCCCGCACTTCCTCACCCTCACCGCCGAGGAAGTCCCCGACGGGGCCACCGAGTTCAAGTGCTGCCCGCCCATCCGCGAGGCCGCCAACCAGGACGCCCTGTGGGACGGCCTCGCCGACGGCACCATCGACGCCATCGTCTCCGACCACTCGCCGTCCACCGCCGATCTGAAGACCCCCGACTTCTCCACCGCCTGGGGCGGCATCTCCTCCCTCCAGCTCGGCCTGCCCGCCATCTGGACCGAGGCACGCCGCCGCGGGCACAGCCTGGACGACGTCGCCCGCTGGATGTCCACCGCGCCCGCCGCCCTGGCGGGCCTGGACGCCAAGGGCGCCATCGAGGCCGGGCGCGACGCCGACTTCGCCGTCCTCGCGCCCGACGAGACCTTCACCGTCGACCCGGCCGCCCTGCACCACCGCAACCAGGTCACCGCCTACGCCGGCAAGACCCTTCACGGCGTCGTGAAGTCCACCTGGCTGCGCGGTGCACGCATCGCCGACCACGGCGCCCCGGCCGAGCCCACCGGCCGCCTGCTCGAAAGGAACAAGTGACCTCCGTGACCGCGCAGAACTCCGCACAGGACCCCGCCCGCAACACCACCCAGACCCAGGCCGTCCAGCCCGAGGCCCGGGCCGAGGCCCAGGCCGGCGCCGCCCCGGTCCGCTTCACCGGTGACGCCAAGCCCTACGGCGGCGGCGACCCCTACGCCGACTACCGCACCGCGGACTTCCCCTTCACCGGCCTGGTCGACCTCGCCGACCGCCGGCTCGGCGCGGGCGTGATCGCCGCCAACGACGAGTTCTTCGCCGAGCGCGAGAACCTGCTGAAGCCCGAGCCCGCCGAGTTCGACCCCGAGCACTTCGGCCACAAGGGCAAGGTCATGGACGGCTGGGAGACCCGCCGCCGCCGAGGCACCGGCGCGGACACCCCGCACCCGGTCGACCAGGACCACGACTGGGCCCTGGTCCGCCTCGGCGCCCCCGGCGTCGTCCGCGGCCTCGTGATCGACACCGCCCACTTCCGCGGCAACTACCCGCAGGCCGTCTCCGTCGAGGCCACCGCCGTCGCCGGCTCCCCCTCCCCCGAGGAGCTGCTCGCCGACGACGTCGAGTGGACCGTGATCGTCCCGCGCACCGCCGTCGGCGGCCACGCCGCCAACGGCTTCACCGTCGACACCGACCGCCGCTTCACCCACCTGCGGGTCAAGCAGCACCCCGACGGCGGCATCGCCCGCCTGCGGGTCTACGGCGAGGTCGTCCCCGACCCCGCGTGGCTCGGCGTGCTCGGCGCGTTCGACGTCGTCGCCCTGGAGAACGGCGGCCTGGTCGAGGACGCCTCCGACCGGTTCTACTCGCCGGCCACCAACACCATCCAGCCGGGCCGCTCCCGCAAGATGGACGACGGCTGGGAGACCCGCCGCCGCCGCGACAAGGGCAACGACTGGATCCGCTACCGCCTGGTCGAGCAGTCCGCCATCCGCGCCGTCGAGATCGACACCGCGTACCTCAAGGGCAACAGCGCCGGCTGGGCCGCCCTCTCCCTACGCGACGGCGCCGAGGGCGACGACTGGACCGAGGTGCTGCCCCGCACCCGGCTCCAGCCCGACACCAACCACCGCTTCGTCCTGCCCGAGGCGGCCGTCGGCACCCACGTGCGGATCGACATCTACCCGGACGGCGGCATCTCCCGCCTGCGGCTCTTCGGCTCCCTGACGGACGAGGGCGCCAAGCGCCTGGCCGCCCGCCACGACGAGCTGAGCTGACCCGAGGCGCGCCGACACGCGCCCGGACCCGGGCGGGAACGACACCCGCCCGTACGCCGAGGGCGCACCGGAAGGACAGCACCGGTGCGCCCTCGGGCCTTCCCCGCCGGCCCCGGCCGAGCGGTCCCCGCCGACGGGCTACGCCGCGTGGCCGCCGTCCACCGAGAACTCCGCGCCCGTCACGAACGCGGCCTCCTCGCCCGCCAGGTACGCCACCAGCGACGCCACCTCCTCCGGCGAGCCGAACCGGCCCACCGCGGTCAGCCCGACCTGCCTCTCGGCCATCGGCCCGTCCGCCGGGTTCATGTCGGTGTCCACCGGCCCCGGATGCACCACGTTGGCCGTGATGCCCCGGCCGCCCAGCTCCCGGGCCAGCGCCCGGGTCAGCCCGATCAGCGCCGACTTGCTCATCGCGTACAGCGTCCCGCCCGGCCCCGGCACCCGCTGGGTCATGCAACTGGCGACGGTGATGATCCGCCCGCCGCGCCCCATCAGCCCGGCCGCCGCCCGCGACGCCGCGTACACCCCGCGCACGTTGACCGCCAGCACCCGGTCCACGTCCGGGAACGAGATCGACTCGATCGGGCCGAGCACCCCGATGCCCGCGTTGTTGACGAGCACGTCCAGCCGCCCGCCCAGCGCCTCGGCGGCCCGCTCCACCGCGCCCGCCGCCTCGGCCGCGTCCCCGGAGTCCGCCCGCAGCGCGACCCCGCGCCGCCCGGTCGCCTCGATCCCGGCCACCACCTCCTTCGCCGCCCGCTCGCCGTGCAGATAGGTGACGGCCACGTCCGCCCCCTCCCGCGCCAGCCTCAGCGCCGCGGCCGCCCCGATGCCCCGGCTGCCGCCCGTCACCAGCGCCGTCCTGCCCCGCGTGTCCATGTCTCCCCGATCTTTTCGCAACCCGTCTCGCCCCTTCCGGCCGAGGACTCCATCCCACCGGCGCGAGGCCGCCGGCGCTGGCGGGGATCGGACGCCGACGTACCGGCCCGCGGCACGCGTACGGCGACGAGCCGCGGCCGCCGGCATACGGCACGCGTACGGCGATGAGTTGCGGCGCTGCGGCCGGTCTGAGCTCGTGGACCGAGACGACCGACGTCCACGACCCGGCGAAAGGCGACCGACATGGCCACCCTCACCCTGAACGCGTTCCTCACCCTCGACGGCGTGATGCAGGCCCCCGGCGGGCCCGAGGAGGACCCGAGCGACGGGTTCACCAGCGGCGGCTGGCAGGCCCCCTACGTCGACGAGGACCTGATCCGCTTCGTCACCGGGTACCTGGAGCGGGCCGACGGCATCCTGCTCGGCCGCCGGACCTACGAGATCTTCGCCGGCTTCTGGCCGAAGGTCACCGACGAGGGCGACCGGATCGCCTCCGTCCTGAACTCCCGCCCCAAGTACGTCGTCTCCTCCACCCTCACCTCCGGCGACGCCGACTGGAAGGAGACCACCCTCCTCGGCGGCGACGCGGTGGCGGCCGTCACCCGGCTGAAGGAGCAGGCCGCGGGGGAGATCCAGGTGCACGGCAGCACCAGGCTGGCCGGGACCCTCATCGCCCACGGCCTGCTGGACGAGCTGAACCTGCTGGTCCACCCCGTCTACCTGGGCCAGGGCCGCCGGCTCTTCCAGGACCGGGTCGGCGCCCCCGCCGCGTACACCCTCACCGAGCACAGCACCACCGCGACCGGCGTCAGCGTGGGCACCTACCGGCTCAGCGGCCCGGCCCGCTTCGGCACCGTGGGGGAGTGAGCCCGCGGCTACGCGCGGTCCGCGGCCGCCGTCTCGGCAGCGGGGGCCGGGGCGGCGGCCGGCGGGGCGGTGCGCGCCGCGAGCGTCAGGTCCGCGACCAGCTCGGTCATGTCCGCCCCGTACGCCGCCGGGTTCACCACCTTCAGCAGCAGGCAGAACGACCCGTCCGCGCCGCGCCGCCACAGCTCCTCGTGGTGCGCGGCCAGGTAGCGGGCGGCGGCCTGGTTGCTGATCGCGGTCTGGCCGCACAGCAGGAACACCGGGCGGGCGTGCGCGTCCGACGCCAGCCTGGCCAGCAGCACGTACTCCACCTCGCCCTTGACCATCCGGTAGGTCTGCCCGGCCACCGCGATCGCCCCCCGCTCGGCGACCGGCTCCGACACGGTGGAGAACGACACCCCGGGCAGCAGCGAGGCCAGATGCGCGGCGGTCCGCTGGTTCGAGCCCGGGCCGCCGACGCAGAACTCCGCCCGGGCGCCGAACCCCTGCCGGGTCTCGTCGTGCGCGGTGATCTGCACCTCCGCCCCGCAGTCCTTGACCAGCGCGGACAGCTCCAGCAGGGCGTACGCGTCCCGCCGGTGCACCGAGCGCTGGTCGCCGCCCATGTCCCGGTTGACCACGAACAGGCACTCCGAGCCGGCCGGCAGACCGAGGAAGCGCTGCTTGCGCCGCAGCCTCCGCCGCCATAGGAACGTCCGCGCGAACCAGCCCAGTCCGGCGCTGATGGCGGCGGCCACCACCCCGAGCACGATCTCCAGCACCCCGTCCGCCATGCCGGGGACTCTAACGGCCGCCGGAGGCGGGGGCTAGGCCCGGTCCGTCCGGCCCGAGACGACCACCATGACCAGGCCCAGCACCGCGAGCACGATGTGTGCGAACAGCTCCCACCCGTGGAGGAAGCCCACGCGCCCGATCAGCCGGTCGCTGAACCCCATGATCCGGAAAGCGGGCCAGAACTCCCGCACCACCCCGCAACCGCCCGTGAGCAGCAGCAGACCTCCGAGCACTTCCAGCAGCTTCCTCATGGCCCCGATACTGCGCCCGGCCGGGCCGCCGCCGCGTCCGGCGTCGGAAGCCGCCGGCCGCTCCGAAAGTATCGGCCTCCCCGACTTCGGTAGCCGACCGCCCGCAGACGCGCCCCCTCCGCCACCGGTCCGCCTAGCGTGGGAGCCATGACGCGAGCGGAGTACCGCTGGCTGCTCCCCTCCGACCTGGTGCCCGACCCGGCGGAGACGGCGGCGGACCGGCCCCATGACCCGGCCTCCCGCCCGGCGGCCTCCGACCCGGCGGCTCCGGCGCCGGGTCCGGCCGTCGGCGGCCGGCGGCCTCCCCGCGCCCGCCGGACCGTGCGGGACTGGGTGGTCGACATCCTCGCCTTCGCGTTCGCCGCCCTGCTCGGGGTGCTCGCCGCGCAGACCTCCCGGGAGGCGGGCAACGGCTCGGCGGTCGTCGTCGCGGACCAGCTCGTCGCGGCCGCCGCGTGCTGCGCGCTGTGGGCGCGCCGCCGGTGGCCGGTGCCGCTGGCCGCCGCCCTCAGCGTGCTGAGCGTGTTCGCCCCGGCCACCGGCGGAGCCCTGCTGGTCGCCCTGTTCACCGCCGCCGTACGGGTGCCGTTCCGGCGGCTCGTCCCGCTCGGCCTGCTGGCCATGGCCTGCTCGGCGCTCTCCCCGCTGGTCCGCCCCGACCCCTCGCTGAGCGTCCTCGCCGGCATCCTGGCCGGCACCGTGCTCGTCCTGCTGGTCACCGGCTGGGGCATGCTCGTGCGCGCCCGCCGCCAACTGGTCGTCGCACTGCGGGACCGCGCCGCCCGCGCCGAGGCCGAGGCGGAGCTGCGCGCCGAGCAGGCCCAGCGCGCCGCCCGGGAGGCCATCGCCCGCGAGATGCACGATGTGCTCGCCCACCGGCTGACCCTGCTCAGCGTGCACGCCGGGGCACTGGAGTTCCGCCCCGACGCGCCCCCCGCCGACGTGGCCCGGGCCGCCGGCGTCATCCGGGACAGTGCCCACGAGGCCCTACAGGACCTGCGCGAGATCATCGGCGTGCTGCGCGCCCCCGGCGACGCCGACTCCGCCGACCGGCCGCAGCCCACCCTGGCCACCCTGCCCGACCTGGTCGCCGAGTCCCGGGCGGCCGGCATGCGGGTCACCCTGGACGACGGCGTCGCCGACCCGACCCGCGCGCCCGCCGCCACCGGCCGCACCGTCTACCGCATCGCCCAGGAGGGACTGACCAACGCCCGCAAGCACGCCCCCGGCGCCGAGGTCGCCGTCACCGTGCGCGGCGGCCCCGGCGACGGCCTCACCGTCGAGGTGACCAACCCCGCAGCCGCCGACCCGGCCGCCCGGGTGCCCGGCGCCGGCCAGGGCCTGATCGGCCTCGCCGAGCGCGCCGCCCTGGCCGGCGGCAGCCTCAGCCACGGGCCGCTGTCCGGCGGCGGGTTCACGGTGCGCGCCTGGCTACCGTGGCCCGCATGACCGTCAGACTCCTCGTCGTCGACGACGACCCACTGGTCCGCGCCGGACTCGCCCTGATGCTCGGCGGCGCCGACGACATCGAGATCGTCGGCGAGGCCGCCGACGGCGCCCAGGTGCCCGAGCTGGTGGACCGGCACGCCCCCGACGTGGTGCTGATGGACATCCGGATGCCCGGCGTCGACGGCCTGACCGCCACCGAGCGGCTGCGCGCCCGCCCCGCCGCCCCCGAGGTCGTCGTCCTCACCACCTTCCACGCCGACGAGCAGGTGGTGCGCGCGCTGCGGGCCGGGGCCGCCGGGTTCGTCCTCAAGGACACTCCGCCCGCGCAGATCGTGGACGCGGTGCGCCGGGTGGCCGCCGGGGACCCGGTGCTCTCCCCGGCCGTCACCCGCCGGCTGATGGACCGGGTCGCCGACGCCGCGCCCGGCCCCGGGCAGCGCCGCGCCGCCGCGGCCGCCCGGCTCTCCGCCCTCGCCGAACGCGAACGGGACGTGGCCCTCGCCGTCGGCCGGGGCCGCTCCAACGCCGAGATCGCCGCCGCCCTCTACATGAGCCTGCCCACCGTCAAGACCCACGTCTCCCGGGTGCTGACCAAGCTCGGCCTGAACAACCGCGTCCAGATCGCCCTGCTGGTCCACGACGCCGGCCTGCTCGACGGCGACCCGCCCGGCTGACCGGGCCTGTCGGCGGGCGGGAGGGGCCGGCGGGCTGCGTCGGCGGCCGGGGCCGGTGGGCGGCCCCCGCCGCCCCGGGTTCAGCCGGGCGCGCTGGCGATCTCCGCCATCCGCACCGGCCGCCGCTCGCGCCGGGACAGCTCGCACGCCTCGGCGATCCGCAGCGCGGCCAGCGCCTCCCAGCCGTCGCACGGGTTGTCCCGCCCGCCGCGGGCCAGGTGCACGAAGGCGTCCAGCTCCGCCGCGTACGCCGGGGCGAACCGCTCCAGGAAGCCGGGCCAGGGCCGGTCGGCGGGCGGCGGACCGAACGGCTCGGTGGAGGTGACCGGGGTGCGCTCGTCCAGGCCGACCGCGATCTGGTCGCGCTCCCCGGCCAGCTCCATCCGCACGTCGTAACCGGCCCCGTTGCATCGGGTGGCGGTCGCGGTGGCCAGCGTCCCGTCGTCCAGGGTGAGCAGCGCGGCCGCGGTGTCCACGTCACCGGCCGCGCGGAACATCGGATCCCCGGCGTCCGACCCCGTCGCGTACACCTCGATCACCTCCCGCCCGGTGACCCAGCGCAGCGCGTCGAAGTCGTGCACCAGGCAGTCCCGGTACAGCCCGCCCGACAGCGGCAGATACGCGGCCGGCGGCGGCGCCGGGTCGGAGGTGAGCGCCCGCACGGTGTGCAGCCGGCCGAGCCGCCCGTCTCGTACCGCCTCCCGGGCGGCCCGGTAGCCGGCGTCGAAGCGGCGCATGAAGCCGAGCTGGAGCACCGAGCCGGCCTTCGCCACCGCGCGCAGGGCGGCCAGCGTGCCGGGCAGGTCCACCGCGATCGGCTTCTCGCAGAACGCCGGCAGCCCGGCCCGCGCCGCCCGGGCGATCAGCTCGGCGTGCGCGGCGGTGGCCGAGGTGATCACCACCGCGTCCACGCCCCAGGCGAACACCTCGTCCGCGCCGCCGGCCAGCGCCGCGCCGGTCGCCTCGGCGACCCGGGCCGCCCGCCCCCGGTCGGCGTCCGCCACCACCAGACTGCCGACCTCCGGGTGGCGGGCGAGCAGCCCCGCGTGGAAGGCGCCGATCCGCCCCGTGCCGATGACTCCGATGCGCATGGCCACGACGGTGGAGCGGCCTTCGCCCCCTGTCAAGCGATCACCGCGCCCCGCGCGGACGTGTCCCGGGCCGGCCGCCCGCGCCGCCCGCACGCGCGTTCTTGACCGCCCGCCCGCGCCCCCGTACAAACGCCCGAAGGCGGCGGAGACGGACCGGGACGGGCGGTGGTGGCACCCGATGACAGGGCGCCGGAGCACGATGACCCATACTTGGCCGGTCGGGACGGCGCGGTGCGCCCCCCGGCGGCGAGCGGTACGGCGAGAAGGGCACGGCGGCGTGGCAAGGGCAGGAAGAACAGGACACGGGCCGACGCGGGGCACCCCGCTGCGCGCCCTGGGCGCGGTGCTCGCGGTGGTGCTGGCGGTGGTCCTCACCGGATGCAGCTCCACCGGCGGCAAGCGCGCCGAGGACGCCCGCAAGGCGGCCGCCGAGGGCCGGGCCGCGGTGGACACCCCGCGCTGGACCTTCGCGATGGTCACCCACTCCGGCGACGGCGACACCTTCTGGGACATCGTCCAGAACGGCGCGAAGCAGGCCGCCGTCAAGGACAACGTCGAGTTCCTCTACGCCAAGAGCGACGAGGGCCAGCAGCAGGCCCAGTTGATCGACTCCTACGTCGACAAGAAGGTCGACGGGCTGATCGTCACCCTGGCCAAGCCGGAGGCGATGAAGGCCGCCGTGCAGCGGGCCGTCAAGGCCGGCATCCCGGTGATCACCGTCAACTCCGGCGCCGACCAGTCCAAGGCGTACGGGGCGCTCACCCACATCGGCCAGGACGAGGGCGTCGCCGGCGAGGCCGTCGGGACCGAGCTGGGCGAGCGCGGCCGCAAGAAGGCGCTGTGCATCCTGCACGAGCAGGGCAACGTCGGCCACGAGCAGCGCTGCGACGGCGTCCGCAAGACCTTCCCCGGCCAGGTGGAGAACCTCTACGTGGACGGCACCACCATGCCGGACGTGCAGGCGTCCATCGAGGCCAAGCTCCAGACCGACCGCTCCGTCGACGCCGTCGTCACCCTCGGCGCGCCGTTCGCCGACGCCGCCGTCCAGGCCAAGCGCACCGCCGGCTCGAAGGCGGAGATCGACACCTTCGACCTCAACGCCAAGGTGGCGGCCGGGCTGAAGAGCGGCGACCTGGGCTTCGCCGTCGACCAGCAGCCCTACCTCCAGGGCTACCAGGCCGTCGACCTGCTCTGGCTCTACCGCTACAACGCCGACGTGCTCGGCGGCGGCCGCCCGGTCTTCACCGGCCCGCAGGTCGTCACCAAGGACGACGCCGGCAAGCTGGAGGAGTACACCCGGCGGGGCACCCGATGACCGCCGCGACGAAGGAGGCCCCGGCGGTCTCCGCCCCCACCCGCCCGCCGCTGGTCCGCCGGCTGCTCGGCCGCCCCGAGCTGGGCTCGGTGGTCGGCGCGCTCGCCGTCTTCCTGTTCTTCGCGGTCGCCGCCGACGGCTTCCTGCGCCCGGCCAGCCTCGGCACCGTCCTGTACGCCGCCTCCACCATCGGCATCATGGCGGTGCCGGTGGCGCTGCTGATGATCGGCGGCGAGTTCGACCTGTCCGCCGGCGTGCTCGTCACCACCTCGGCGCTGGCCTCCTCGATGGTCAGTTACCAGTTCACCGCGAACGTCTGGGTCGGCGCGGCGGTGTCCCTGCTGGTCACCCTGGCCATCGGCGTCTTCAACGGCGTGATGCTCACCCGGACGAGACTGCCCAGCTTCATCATCACGCTGGGCACCTTCCTGATGCTGACCGGGCTCAACCTCGGCGTCACCAAACTCGTCGGCGGCACCGTCTCCACCAAGACCATCGCCGACATGGAGGGCTTCTCCTCCGCCCACGCCCTCTTCGCCTCCACGTTCACCGTCGGCGGCGTCGGCATCAAGGTCACCGTGCTCTGGTGGTTCGCCCTGGTCGCGCTCGCCACCTGGATCCTGCTGCGCACCCGCTTCGGCAACCGGGTCTTCGCGGTCGGCGGCAACGCCGACGCGGCCCGCGCGGTAGGCGTCCCGGTGCGCGCCACCAAGACCGCCCTCTACGCGGGAGTGGCCTTCTGCGCCTGGATCTCCGGGCAGCACCTGCTGTTCTCGTTCGACGTCGTCCAGTCCGGCGAGGGCGTCGGCAACGAACTGATCTACATCATCGCCGCGGTCATCGGCGGCTGCCTGATCACCGGGGGCTACGGCTCCGCGGTCGGCGCGGCGGTCGGCGCGCTGATCTTCGGCATGACCAGCAAGGGCATCGTGTACGCGGAGTGGAACCCGGACTGGTTCAAGTTCTTCCTCGGCGCGATGCTGCTCCTGGCGACCCTGCTGAACGCCTGGGTCCGCAAGCGCGCGGAGGCCGCCCGATGAGCCCCGAGCCCACCCCCCTGATCGAGCTGGCCGGCGTCGGCAAGCACTACGGCCCGGTCCGCGCCCTGGACGGCGTCGACCTCGACGTGCGCGCCGGGCAGATCACCTGCGTGCTGGGCGACAACGGCGCGGGCAAGTCCACCCTCATCAAGATCATCGCCGGGCTGCACGGCCACGACGCTGGCACCCTGCGCATCGACGGCGAGGAGCGGCGCCTCGGCTCCCCGCGCGAGGCCCTGGACCTGGGCATCGCCACCGTCTACCAGGACCTCGCCGTCGTCCCGCTGATGCCGGTGTGGCGCAACTTCTTCCTCGGCTCCGAGCCCACCACCGGCCGCGGGCCCTTCCGCCGGCTGGACACCGCCGCCATGCGCGAGACCACCCGGTCCGCGCTGCTGCGCATGGGCATCGACCTGCGCGACGTCGACCAGCCCATCGGCACCCTCTCCGGCGGCGAGCGCCAGTGCGTGGCCATCGCCCGAGCCGTCCACTTCGGGGCCAAGGTCCTCGTCCTCGACGAGCCGACCGCGGCGCTCGGCGTCAAGCAGTCCGGCGTCGTCCTGAAGTACGTCGCCGCCGCCCGCGACGCCGGACTCGGCGTGGTCCTCATCACCCACAACCCCCACCACGCCTACCTCGTCGGCGACCGCTTCGTCCTCCTCAAACGGGGCGCGATGGCCGCGAGCCACACCCGCGACGCCGTCACCCTCGACGAGCTGACCACGCAGATGGCGGGCGGCAGCGAGCTGGACGACCTCCGCCACGAGCTGGCCCGCGACCCCGGGAAGTGAGCCGGGCCGCCGCGCGGCGGCCCGGCCGTCCGGATGGCGCGGCCGCGCGGCGGGCCCGCCGTCCCTCCCGCCGCACCTGGCAGAATCGGTCCCGGCGGGCGCCGTCTGCCGCCGGCGCGCCCCAGACGCCCGCCGGCCCGACCCGACACCACCGACGCGAGGACCCTTGAGCACGTACCGAGACCTCGCCCCCCGGGGCTCCGCCCGCTCCACCGTCCTGCGGACCGTCGCCGCCCGCGAGCGCCGCTCCCACCTGAGCGCCCCCCGCGTCCCCACCGTCGGCATCGACATCGGCGGTACGAAGGTGATGGCCGGCGTCGTGGACGCCGACGGCCGCATCCTGGAGCGGATCAAGACCGAGACGCCCGACAAGTCCAAGAGCGCCAAGGTCGTCGAGGACACCATCACCGACCTGGTCCTGGACCTCTCCGACCGGCACGACGTGCACGCGGTCGGCATCGGCGCGGCCGGCTGGGTGGACGCCGACCGCAGCCGGGTCCTCTTCGCCCCCCACCTGGCCTGGCGCAACGAACCCCTGCGCGACGCCCTACAGGCCCGGCTCGCCGTCCCCGTCATGGTCGACAACGACGCCAACACCGCCGCCTGGGCCGAATGGCGCTTCGGCGCCGGCCGCGGCGAGGACCACCTCGTCATGATCACGCTGGGCACCGGCATCGGCGGCGCCATCCTCCAGGACGGCGAGGTCAAGCGCGGCAAGTACGGGGTCGCCGGGGAGTTCGGCCACATGCAGGTCGTCCCCGGCGGCCACCGCTGCCCGTGCGGCAACCGCGGCTGCTGGGAGCAGTACAGCTCCGGCAACGCCCTGGTCCGCGAGGCCCGCGAACTGGCCGCCGCCGACTCGCCGGTCGCCTACAACATCATCGAACGCGTCAAGGGCAGCGTCCCCGACATCACCGGCCCGCTCATCACCGAGCTGGCCCGCGAAGGCGACGCCATGTGCGTCGAACTGCTCCAGGACATCGGCCAGTGGCTCGGCGTCGGCATCGCCAACCTCGCCGCCGCGCTCGACCCCTCCTGCTTCGTCATCGGCGGCGGCGTCTCCGCGGCCGACGACCTCCTGATCGCCCCCGCCCGGGACGCCTTCCGCCGCCACCTCACCGGCCGCGGCTACCGCCCCGAGGCCCGCATCGCCAAGGCCCAGCTCGGCCCGGAGGCCGGCATGGTCGGCGCCGCCGACCTCGCCCGTCTCGTCGCCCGCCGCTTCCGCCGCGCCAACCGCCGCCGCGTCGAGCGGCACGAACGCTACGAGCGGTACGCCCAGGCCATCCGCACCGGCACCCTGCCCCGCACCGGCGCGACCGCCGACGCCACGGGGGGCGAACCCCCCGTCCGGACCCGGGAACCATAGCCATGTCCGTCCTGCACCAGCCCGCCACCGCCGACGAGCGCCGCCGCATGATCCGCCGCCGGGTCGTCACCGCGCTCGTCATCGTCCTGCTCATCGGCGTCCCGGCCGGCTACCTCGTGATCTCCGCCCAGCAGAGCCGCGACTCCGGCCGCGACAAGGCCGCCGAGTCCTCCGTCGCCGGACTCCAGGACCAGTGGCCCTCCAAGATGAAGCGCCGTGTCTTCGAAGTGCCCATCCCCGGCGGCGCCACCGACGTCGCCTACTTCGAGACCAGCAACTGGAAGACCAGCCGGCTGTACGTCGAGTTCACCACCAGCGGCTCCGGCCTGGACGTCTTCCTGCACCGCAGCGGCACCAGCCGCGCCGCGCTCACCACCGGCGAGGTGACCGTCGGCCCCCGGGACGCCGCCACCGTCGGTTGGACCTTCCCCGACCGCCGCGACTGGGCCGCCACCACCCACCAC